>JAZLDA010000043.1:0-19574 GCA_045614505.1 Acutalibacteraceae bacterium
CTTTAAATCCATTATTTCTTTTTCATATTGCTGAACATGTCTGTAACTTCTTGGCATAAAAAATCCTCCTATGGTAGTTATTTTTTATTCTACCATAGGAGGTCTATTTTTTCTATTGTCCGTTTTTACTGGACTTGTGCAGTCTGACACCGACTGACTGTTTTTAAAGAATTTGTTGAGCTAAAGCCACAAAAAGCGGCATTGTTAATATGGAAAGCAAAGTGGAAAGGGAAACCAGTTTTACCGAAAGAGCTGTGTTGCGGTTGAATTTTGCGGAAAATACCGTGGTAACCGCTGCACAAGGTGCACTTGCCGCAACAATGCAGGAAACGGCTATTGTGTTTTCTATTGCCAGCGGAGTTTGCTGCAGAATATAAAGCAGTAACAGGCATAAAGCAGGGGATAAAACAAGTTTTGAAATTATAGGAAGCCATATTCTGCTGTCGGCAATTGCCGAAACTATTTTTGATTTTGATAAATAGTAACCTATAATAATCATAGGAACAGGCGTGTTAAGGTTACCTATATGTCCTATAGCACTGCTGATAGGAGAGGGCAGCGCGCTTCCCATTCCGCAAAGGAAGATTATAAGTCCCACGGTTATTGCGATTACACCGGGGTTCAGTATAAGCTTTGAGGCAGTGATTTTTGTGTCCTTGCCTCCCATAAGCGCCAGTCCGAATGTCCATAACGCAATATTGAATATTACTACATATGCGCTTCCGTAAAATACGCCGATATCACCGAGAATCGCCATCTGAAGCGGCAAAGCCATATAGCCTGCGTTTGAAAAAATGATTCCGAAACGGCTTACAATCTTTGTATCGTATTCTTTATTCTTTACAAGTATGTAAGCAAAAGCACCTGCAACAAGATGAAAAACAATTGAAACTGCAAAGGCGATAATAAGTTTTAAAAACATTGCCTTATCAAACGGACGCAGGAAGGAATTTATGATAACTGCAGGTGTGGCGAAATACAGTACTAAATCTGAAAGGCCCTTTGAAATACTGTCGTTTATAAGCTTTGTTTTGCCGCATACAAAGCCAATTGCAATAAGGATAAACAGCACTAAAACCTGAGAGGCAACAGCGCCGAAATTTCTAAGTAGCTCTGTCATATATTTATACACACCTTAATGGGAGAAAAGTGGTCGGATAAAAACTCCACTTCGGGAAAATTTTCTGCTAAAAGTTCTTTTAACTGTTCAATAATCACATCTTCCGTGGGGAAGTGTCCTGCATCAATAAGGGTGAAGTTTTCTTTATAGCTTTCAAGGAAAAGGTGGTGCTTAACTTCGCTTGTGACAAGAGCATCACAACCGAGAGAAAGTGCATCGTACAAATAGTCACTTCCGCTTCCCGAACAAACGGCAACGGTTTTTATTTTTCCTTCTCCTACATATTTAACGGCAGTGTCCAGCTTTTTACCTACAAATGCGGCAAAATCGTCACTGCTCATTTCTTCCTTTAAGCTTCCTTTTCTGAAAGCAAGACCGTCGTAGCCGGTGACTGCCTCGGTATCAGTCAGCTCTAAGGCAAGACAAAGAGCGTCATTGACTCCCTTTTCTCCTACATCTAAATTTGTATGCATAGAGATAACCGAAATGCTGTTTTCAATAAGGGTGTGGACTATATCTCCCTTTTTGATGCTTTTTAACCCCTTGAATATTACCGGATGGTGAGTGATTATCAGCTTTGAACCGGTTTTAAGTGCCAAATCCACTGCTGAAGCGGTACAATCCAACGCTAAAACAGCAGACTTTACGTCTGCTGTTTTGTCACCGATAAGAAGACCGGGATTGTCATAATCCGCAGCAGTATTTACAGGGAATTTTTTGTTTAAAAATTCGTAAATCTTTTCTATCGTCATTGTGTTTTCCTTATTTCTTGAAAGAATCTTTGAGAGCAACTATGCGGTTTATAACAATTCTTTCTTCATTTGTATCGGGGTCAACACAGAAATATCCCTGACGCATAAATTGGAAACGCTCTCCAATCTTTGCTTCCTTTACATCCTTGCCTACCTTGCAGTTTTCAAGTGTTACAAGGGAATCGGGATTAAGGTTATCTGCAAAGGAGGAAACTCCTTCCTCATCAGAGGGATTTTCTACATTAAAAAGTCTGTCATAAAGACGAACTGTTGCATCAAAACAGTTGTCTGCGCTTACCCAGTGCAATGTGCCCTTAACCTTTCTGCCGTCGGGAGTTTCGCCGCCGAAGGACTCGGGGTCATAGGTGCAGTGAACAACGGTTATGTCGCCGTTGTCATCGGTTTCATGGGAAGCGTATTTCACATAGTACGCACCTTTAAGGCGTACCTCTTTTTCGGGGCAGAGACGGAAATACTTTCCGGGAGGCTCGAACATAAAGTCATCCTGCTCAATATAAAGAGTTTTTGTGAAAGGAACGGTGTATTTGCCCATTTCGGGCTTATTCGGGTTAATATCAACCTCAATATAATCTGTCTTGTCCTCGGGGTAGTTGTCAATAACCACCTTTAAGGGGCGAAGCACAGCCATGGTACGGGGTGCGCTGATGTTCAGCTCATCTCTTACACAAGACTCAAGAAGCGCATAATCGATAACACTGTAAGCCTTTGAAACACCGATTTTATCAACAAATGCACGAATTGCCTCTGCGGGATAGCCTCTTCTTCTCATACCGCATATAGTTGCCATTCTGGGGTCGTCCCAACCTGAAACAAGACCGTCATTAACCAGTTTTAAGCACTTGCGCTTGCTGGTTAATGTATAGTTTACATTCATTCGTGCAAACTCAATTTGTCTCGGCGGCATTTTTATGTCCAGTACATTTAAGAACCAGTTGTAAAGAGGACGGTGGTTTTCAAATTCAAGAGAGCATAGGGAATGAGTAACGCCCTCTTTTGCATCAGACAGAGGATGAGCAAAGTCGTACATGGGATATACGCACCACTTGTCTCCTGTTCTGTGGTGATGAGCCTTCATAACTCTGTAGATAATGGGGTCGCGCATATTAAGATTAGGGGATGCCATATCTATTTTTGCTCTCAGCACTAAAGTGCCGTTTTCAAATTCGCCAGCGGTCATACGGGCAAAAAGGTCTTTGGTCTCTTCCACGGGACGGTTTCTGTAGGGACTTTCCTTGCCCGGCTCGGTTAGGGTGCCTCTGTATTCCCTTATTTCATCGGGAGTTAATTCGTCTACGTATGCAAGACCCTTATCAATAAGAGCAAGGGCGCATTCGTAGATATAATCAAAATAGTCGGATGCATAATATACATTATCCCAGTTAAAGCCTAACCATTTGATATCCTCTTCTATAGCTTCAACATATTCGGTGTCTTCCTTGGTGGGGTTGGTGTCATCAAGGCGCAAATTACAGGTGCCGCCGTATTTTTCGGCAGTGGTAAAGTCAATGCAAATAGCCTTGGCGTGACCGATATGAAGATAACCGTTGGGCTCAGGAGGGAAACGGGTCTGAACTCGGTTGTAGACCCCTTCCTCTAAGTCCTTGTCAATAAAATCATAAATAAAGTTGGAAGGTTTTTCCACTACTTCAGGTATTTTAATCTCATTATCCATTGTTTTCTCTCCAAAATTACAATTGAGCAATTATTCTGTCAATTCTCTCCATACATTTATCTTTGCCCAAAACCTTCATAATACTGCAAAGGTCGGGTGTGTTTCTTCTGCCGGTGACAGCAATTCGCAGAACTGTGGAAAGGTCACCTGCGTGACCTTTATAGGCTTCGGGCTCTGCTTTGTAGGCTTTGGTCTCACTTGCAAAGCCGAGAGCGGGGCAGAGGCTCTTGATTTTTTCAAACCACTCTTGTTTAT
Source organism: Acutalibacteraceae bacterium (assembly GCA_045614505.1). Lineage (GTDB taxonomy): Bacteria > Bacillota > Clostridia > Oscillospirales > Acutalibacteraceae > SIG607. The sequence goes on from JAZLDA010000043.1 coordinate 3,821, forward strand.
CATCAGACTCAGCATAAACCGTTTTGTAAGCTTCAAGGAAAGCCGCAGCATCTTCTGCCTTTATATTTTCAGGCAGAGTGAAATCGGGAGTAAAAAGCTCCTCAAAGAAGTAGGAAACATAATCCTTTGCATCTTTCCATTTTGCAATGTCTTTTCTGGGTTTTGCGCAGTCTCGGTCAATTGAGAAAATAGCTTTTGTATAATCGGGGTCTCTGATTAAAAGCTCATAGAATTGATTGTCAAATTCCTTTGCCCAGGTAGTGATTTTCTCGCTGACAACCTCTCCCGACATACGGGAAACAACATTTTTGCTTACATCCAGTAATTTGTTTTCATCGAATAAGGCGCCCGAAACACTCATCTTCTTCAAGTTGAACTTAAACTCGGTATAGGATTTATCGGGGTTTGCTCTTCTGAAATCTTCAAAGTCTGAAGCGGCAATGGTCATAAGATATTCTACCACAGCCAGAGCGTCAAAGCCCTCTTCAATAAAGAAGTGAACTGCTGCCTCGGGGTCTTTTCTTTTGGAAATTTTACGCTTTGCGCCGTTTTCCAGCTTCATAATAGGTGAAACATGGGCGAATTTAGGCACCTTGAAGCCTAACAGACGGAAAAGCTGTATGTGTTTAGGTACAGAGGAAATCCATTCGTCGCCTCTCATAACAACGGTGGTATGCATAAGATGGTCATCCACTGCATGAGCAAAGTGATAGGTAGGAATTCCGTCTGATTTAAGGAGAACAAAATCCTCGTCGTTTTCGGGCATTTCGATTTTACCCTTAATCATATCGTCAAAAACAATCTTGTTCTCTTCACTTCCGGGGGATTTAAGTCGAACAACAAAGGGAAGTCCTGCATCAATTTTTTCCTTTGCTTCTTCAAAGGTAATGTTGCGGCAGACTGCCCACTGTCCGTGGTAGCCTGTGCGGATATTATCCTTTTCCTGCTTAGCACGGGTTTCTTCCAGTTCCTCTGCAGTGCAGAAGCAGGGGTAAGCAAGGCCCTGACGAATAAGCTCTTTTACATAGGTCTGATATATTTCGGCGCGTCGGCTCTGCTGGTAAGGACCGTAATCGCCCTTTTCTTCTTTACCGCTTATAAAGCCTTCGTCAATAGTGATTCCGAAACGGTTAAGACCGTCAATAATATTTTCAATTCCGCCCTCAACCTCGCGCTTTTTGTCGGTATCCTCAATACGTGTAAAGAAAATACCCTCACTGCTTGTGGCGGCAATTCTGTTCACAAGAGAAGTGAAAAGTGTACCGATATGAAGATATCCTGTGGGGCTTGGTGCAATACGGGTTACCTTTGCACCCTCTTTTAAATTTCTTTCGGGATAGAGTGCTTCATAATAATCGGGAGTTTTATCAATATGTGGCAGAAGCAGTTCTGCCATTTTTATACTTTCTGACATCAGGGGACCTCCGCTTATTTTTGTGCAAGTTTATTAAGCTCGTCCATAAAGGAAGATACATCGTCAAAACGGCGGTAAACAGAGGCAAAGCGAACATAGGCAACCTCGTCTACAGCCTTCATTTTTTCCATAACCAATTCACCGATATGGTCGGACGAAACTTCTCTGTCAAGGGTGTTCTGAATGGAGAGCTCAATTTCGTCAATAAGGTTTTCAAGAGTGTCAAGGGAAACGGGACGTTTCTCACAGGCACGAAGAAGTCCGTTGAGAAGCTTTTCGCGTTTGAAGGGCTCACGGGACTTGTCCTTCTTAATAACAATGATTGGGAGACTTTCAATAAGCTCGTATGTAGTGAAACGCTTGGCACATTTGAGACATTCTCTTCTTCTGCGAATACGCTCACCCTCGTCGGTGGGACGGGAGTCTACAACTTTACTTTCTTCATAACCGCAATAAGGACATTTCATAACTTATCACCTTTTTCGCACAATTATTTCTAAGTATACCACAATATATAGTAACTTGCAAGAAAAAAATTGACTATTGCAAAGAGAGGGAATTGTTGATAAAATATAAATATATTACGGCAGGATTCTGCCCGAAAGGAAGTTTGCTTATGCTTAAACAGTTGAGAGAACCTACTATAGAAGATACCGTTGCGGTTATGCATACCACAATGGGAGACATCACCATTCTTCTTTTCCCTGAGGAAGCACCGAAAACCGTTGAGAACTTCGTTACACATGCGAATAACGGTTATTATAACGGAATTATTTTCCACCGTGTTATAAAGGATTTTATGATACAGGGCGGCGACCCCACCGGTACCGGTATGGGCGGAGAGAGTATTTGGGGAAGAAGCTTTAAGGACGAGTTTTCACCCCTTCTTCATAACTACAGAGGCGCTCTTTGTATGGCAAATGCAGGTCCTAATACCAACGGCAGTCAGTTTTTTATTGTTCAGGCAAACACCGTTCCTGCAAATATGATAGAGCAGATGAAGGAAATGCCGGATAGCTTCCCGCCGGAATGTGCACAGGCTTATGCAAAGCTGGGCGGCACACCTTGGCTTGATTATCGTCACAGTGTTTTCGGTCAGGTTGTTGATGGAATAGACGTTGTGGACGCCATTGCAAATGCAAAGACCGGAGCAGGTGACAAGCCACTCGAAGATATTTCCATTATTAGTATTGATGTTAAATAATAGGGAGGATCGCATATGAAAGGCATTATTTTAGCAGGCGGCAGCGGAACAAGACTTTATCCACTTACAATGGTTACCTCAAAACAACTTTTGCCGGTTTACGATAAACCAATGATTTATTATCCCCTTTCTACTTTAATGCTGGCAGGTATTCGAGACATTCTTATTATTTCTACCCCTACGGATTTACCTAATTTTGAACGTCTTTTAGGCGACGGAAGTGATTACGGCATTAATCTTTCCTATGAGGTTCAGCCCTCTCCCGACGGACTCGCTCAGGCTTTTCTTATTGGTGAAAAGTTCATTGATGGCGACTCCTGCGCTATGGTGCTTGGGGACAACATATTCTACGGAAGCGGACTTAAAAATCACTTAAAGGAAGCCGCAGGCAGAGAAAACGGCGCAACTGTTTTCGGATATTATGTTGAAGACCCCGAGCGTTTCGGAATAGTTGAGTTTGATGAAAACGGCAGGGCCGTTTCCATTGAGGAAAAACCGAAAAATCCTAAATCCAACTACTGCGTGACAGGTCTTTATTTCTATGATAACCGTGTTGTTGAGCTGGCCAAAAAGGTTAAGCCATCGGCAAGAGGTGAGCTTGAAATTACCGACCTTAACCGTATGTATCTTGAGGACGGAACACTGAATGTGGTTACCCTCGGCAGAGGCTACGCATGGCTTGATACCGGCACAATGGAGGCTCTCTCTGAAGCCGGAGAGTTTGTTAAGGTTATTGAATCCCGTCAGGGTATACAGATTTCTGCTATTGAAGAAATTGCATATACTAACGGTTGGATAAGCAAGGAAAAACTGTTAGAGTCTGCTGAACGCTATGGAAAATCTCCCTACGGTCAGCATCTCAGAAAAGTTGCAGAGGGGAAAATACGCTACTGATATGTGCAAAATCAGTGTTGTTGTTCCGGTTTATAACTGTGAAAAGACCCTTTCAAAGTGCCTTTCGTCGGTTTTAAACCAGACTTTTGAGGATTTTGAGCTTATAATAGTCAATGACGGCTCACCCGATAACAGTGATACTATATGTCGGGAATTTGCGGAAAAAGATAAGCGTATAAAATATATCCGCCGTGAAAACGGCGGACTTGCTCACGTACGCAATTTGGGGCTTAAAGAGGCAGTCGGAGAGTACCTTTACTTTGTAGACAGTGATGACTATATTGATGAAGGCGCTCTCGAATTTATGTTTAACACTGCGATAAAGCAGAAAAGCGATATAGTGCTTTGCGGTTATTTTCTTGAAAACGGTAAAAGTGTAGAGAAAAATAGCTGCTCGGCTGCTGCAGTTTGCGGCTCGGATATAAACTCATATATGGTGGAGCTTAAATCCAAAAACCTTATTGACCCTGCTTGGAATAAACTGTATAAAGTTTCTTTTCTTAAAGAAACAGGGATACAGTTCCCCGAGGGTGAATATTATGAGGACACATATTTTAATTTAAAGCTCCTTGATTTTAACCCTGAAATCAGTATTTGCAGTGAGTGTTTTTATCACTATGTACTTCAAATGGGCAGTATTACAAGGCGGTACAATAAAGAAAAGCTTGTCACAATTAAAGACAGAGCCCGTCTACTCAAAAGCGTTACACAGGGAATAGATTCCTACTGTGATTTTTACTTTGTTAAATGTGTATTTTCTTCCTTTATAGATATGTTCTTTTCCCTGTCTAAAAAGGAAATTAAAGATTATATAAAGCAGGAAATCACCACCGACGAATTTATGAATGCGGCAAATAATGCCCGGTTTTCGGGGATTTCTTCAAGACTTATAATAAGCACAGCCAGAAGCAAAAGGGTAAACAGAGTTTACCGCTTTTGCAGTCTTTCCTATATCCTTAAATACAGAATGCAGAAAATATTTTCGGCGGTGAAAAACAAATGAAAATTTCTGTTGCCATTGCCACCTATAACGGCGAAAGGTTCATAGAAGAACAGCTTCTCACTATTAAGAATCAGACTTTGCCGGTGAATGAAGTAATTATATGCGATGACGGTTCAACCGATAAAACGGTAGAGATTTGCGAAGACTTTATTAAAAAGCAGGGTCTTGCGGGCTGGACTGTTTTTGTAAACAGCGAAAACAGAGGATACTGCTTTAACTTTTACGGCGCAATTGATAAATGCGGCGGAGACGTTATTTTCCTTTCTGACCAGGACGACCGTTGGCACCCTGACAAGGTTGAAAAAATGGTGGAATGTCTTAATGAAAACAATGGAATAACTGTGCTTTCCTGCCGTTACGACGTTATCGACGGCGAAGGAAATATTATTGAAAATTCGGGCATACCCTACCTTGGCAGTGTTTATGACGGAAGCGTTGAATACCTTACCACCGACAGCTTTATAGGTTGCTCCTATATAAGAGGATTTGCAATGTGCTTTAAAAAGGAAATAAAGAAATATTTAAAGCCCATTGACCTTAAATCAATGCTGTCTCACGACTGGTATATATGTATGCTGGGCGCAGTTAAAGGCAAAACAGCGGTGCTTAACTTAAAACTTACCGACTATAGGTATCATTTTGATAATGTTTCTCTTTCGGATATGACCCGAAAAACCTTTTTGGGGGATAAAAATAAGCGCCTAAGGGGACTTGGTGAATCAATAGAAGGGCATACCTATTTAAAAGATTTATGTTGCAATAAAACAGATAAAAACAACATAGAGAATTTAATAAAACTGGAAAAAAAGCGACTGAGGTTTTTGAACAACAAAAATCCCTTTTTGTGGCTTTCTCTCATTATATACATAAAGGTATATAAGAGATATTACAAATCACTTAAAGGCGCTTTTCGTGTCTGGCTGGGCGATTTCTGCTATGCCTACAATATAAACTTTAAGAAATAAAGAGAACACCCGAAGCTTTCGCTTCGGGTGTTTCTTATAAAAGTTATATTTTTTTGTCTTTCAGTGCCGATTCGGTGTTATGAATAGCCTGTACTGCTTTGGAATCGGAATTTGCAATTATGTAGGTGTAAAGGCAGTCGAAAATGGTAAGCTGTGCAATACGGGAGCTCATAGCAAGCAGGGAATGCTTTGTTTCTGCGGACTTTGTGAAAAGACAAATATCCGAAACTGCGGTGACGGGAGAGTCTCCGTGATTGGTGATACATATTGTGGTGGCATTATTAAGCTTTGCGATTTTCAGTGCCTGGACAATGTCGGTAGACTGTCCCGAATGGGTAATGCCTATAGCAACGCAGTCCTTGTCAAGGTGTGACGCAATAATTGCCTGCATATGGTTATCGTTGCAAGCGGCGGCGTTAAGACCTACACGCAAAAATTTATGCTGGGCGTCAACTGAAATTGAAGCGGAATTTCCCAGACCGAAGATAACAATTCGCTTTGAAGACATAATTGCCTTGGCGGCGGTTTCCAGTGAATCTTCATCCAGTACCGATGCGGTATTTTCAAGGGCAACCTTTATTTCGCCTATTCTTTTAACGAACATATCATAGCAACTGTCATTTTTTGATATCTGCGCATTTTCGTCCGAAAGGGTAGAAACCTCTTGCGCAACGGCGAGCTTCAGTCCCTGGTATCCTCCAACTCCGAGTCTTTTTGCAAAGCGGACTACAGTGGCATCTCCGCATCCGATGACATCTGCAAATTGCGTAATGGAAAGGGGAAGAATCATCTTTGGATTTTCAATAAGACTGTCGGCGATTTTTCTTTCACCCGGCCCCATTTCCTTGTAAAGAGAACGCATATTAAGCAGTATTGATTTCATATAAAAACGCACCTTCTTAAGAAAATAATTTCCAAATTTGTTAAAAACAACGAAAATAATATTTTAAAAAATGAAAAAATTTTTCATTTTTCTCTTGATTTTTTTTCAGCAAGGTAGTATTATTAATATAGTACAATTAGGTGAAATTTTGGCTTTAAAAAAATTCACATTGTATTATAACACAAAATAATAAAAAATGAAAGGGGTAATTTTGTGCTTGACTATAAAGTAAAAATAGGTCTTGTGGCTATGAGAAGAAATGCTACTGACCGCCCTAGAGGAACTTTTCTGACATGGTATTCTGCTGAGCAGAGAGGAAAGCGTTTTACCGAATATATTGAAAAGAATTTCACAAGCGAAAATGTGGAGTTTGTTGACAACAAGGGAATAGGCACAGCCGACCTTGTCTTCGATGACAAGAGCGCAAATGAGGTTATTGAACGCTTCAAATCTGAAAAGGTTGACGCAGTTATGATAATTAACTGTAACTTCGGAAATGAAGAGGCTGCGGCAGATATAGCAAAGGCTATGGGTGTTCCGGTACTTCTTTGGGCTCCGCTTGACGACGAATACTATGTTGACGGTATGCGTCCCACCGATTCTCAGTGCGGACTTTTCGGTGTGTCCCGTCAATTCCAGCGTTATCATATTCCATTTTCACATCTGCCTTGCTGCAGAGTGGAAAGCGATGAATTTAAAGAGGGATTTGACAGCTTTGTAAGGGTTGCCTGTATGGTTAAAAACTTCAGAGGTCTTCGTATAGGACAAATCGGCTCCCGTCCTCTGCCGTTCTTCTCGGTTATTTGTAATGAGGGCGAGCTTATGGAAAAGTTCGGAGTAAGAGTTGTTGCTCTTAACTTTGCTATGATTGAGCAGAGAATGAAAGAGGCAGACGAAAAGTATGCTGACGAAATCAAGGAATATGAAAACTATTTCCTCAAGGGCTTTACGCTTGACGATTTAACCCCTAATTATTTACATAATATGGCAAAGCTTGCCGCAGTTTATAAGCATCTTTTTGAAGAGTTTAATCTTGATGTTATTTCTGCCGAGTGCTGGACTGCTACTCCTGTTATGTTTGACGGACTTGCACCCTGTGCGGTTTACGGTCTTCTTAACGATATGGGATATATGGTTTCCTGCGAGAGCGATATGCACTGCGCACTGACTATGGTACTTCTTAAATGCGCAACTCTCGGTAAGGGTAAGCCCCTCTTCGGTGAGTTTACCGTAAGACATCCCGAAAATAAAAATGCCGAGCTTCTCTGGCACTGCGGACCCTTCCCCCTTAGTGAGAAGGCAGAGGAGGGAACAGACAGCAATGCGCGTCTTGTTAATCAGCGTGAATGGTTCAGAGCAAAGGACGGCACCTATACCGTTGCCCGTATGGATCAGGAGAGCGGTGACTATATGATTCTGCCTCTTGTTTGCAATACTACCGAAGGTCCTCAGACACACGGCACATATCTTTGGGGTGAATTTGAGGACTTGCAGGCTGTTGAAGACCGCTTGCTTGACGGACCCTACATTCACCATTTCGTTGAGATGAAGGGTGATTACAGAAAAGAAATCAACGAATTCTGTAAGTATTTCCCCAATCTCAAGGTTGATAAATCTGTTAATTAATAAAAAGGAGATATAATTATGCAATACCAGATGAATGAATTTTTGTTTGCAATGATTCTCACTGAGCTTGAGGATGCTGTAGGCAAAGAAAACTGCTCTACCAGAGCAATCGACAAGGTAACCCACAGTGTTGACTACTACTGGCTGTCCCGTATGTGGGCTGACAGAGGCTGTCGTATGCCCGAGGCTGACATAGTTGTTTGCCCCGAAAACGCACAGGAAGTTTCCAAGGTTTTAAAAATCGCTAACTACTATAAGCTTCCCGTAACCACTTGGGGTGCAGGCGGCGGAACTCAGGGCGGTGCTATCCCTGTTTGCGGAGGTATTATTCTTGATACTAAAAGAATGAATAAGATTTATGAGGTTAACACCGAGGGTATGTACATTGAGTGCGGTACCGGTGCAATTTATAAGCACATTGAATGGGCTGCAAATGAAGTTGGTAAGGCTACAATGCATTATCCCTCTTCTCTTACCTGTTCTACCGTAGGCGGCTTCCTTGCACACAGAGGTATCGGCGTTGTTTCCACCAAGTACGGCAAAATTGACGATATGGTACTTAAGATGGAGGTTGTTCTTCCTAACGGTGATATTATTGAGACCTGCTCTGCACCGAAACACGCTGCAGGCCCCGACTTAAACCAGATATTTATCGGCTCTGAGGGTACTCTCGGTATCATTACCAAGGCTCAGATTCGTATTTTCGACCAGCCTGAAGAAACACGCTTCCGCGGCTTCTTATTCCAGGATATGACTGGTGCTTTCAAGGCTTCCCGTGAGCTTTTACAGAAGTTCAAGCCCTCTGTTATGCGTCTTTACGACGAGGCTGAGACTGCTTCTCTTATTAAGAAAATCGTAGGCGTTGAGCGCAAGGGCGCATTTATGAACGTTGCTTACGAGGGTGTTAAGGAAATGGTTGAGGTTGAAGAAAAGATTCTTCTTGAAACCTTTGCCAAGTACGGCGCAGAAGACCTTGGCAGTGAGTACGGTGAAAAGTGGTGGAAAGAGAAGATTACCTTCTTCTATCCCGGTCACATGATGGACATTCCTCAGATGTTCGGTACAATGGATACCATTGCGCCTTACGGCAAGATTGAAGAAATCTACTGGGCTATGAAGGCTGCAATTGAAAAGGAATTCCCCCAGGCAAAATTCATTGCTCACTTCTCTCACTGGTATGAGTGGGGCGCAATGGTTTACGACCGCTTCATTATTGAAGGCAAAGATGTTCCTCAGGATCCCGTTGAAGCACTCAGACTGCATCAGAGAGTATGGACTACAGGTGTTCGTACCGCTATTGCTCACGGCGGTGTTGTTAACGACCACCACGGCGTAGGCATCAAACTGGGTCGTCTTATGAAAGAACAGTACGGACCTGCAATGCAGGTATTTGAAGGCATTAAGAAGCAGTTAGACCCCAACGGAATTATGAATCCGTTCAAACTTGGTCTTTAATTTACGACAGGAGGTAAATAGTTATGATAATGTCAGAAAAAGGAAAACAGCATGTTGATTCCTGCCGTTTTTGCTGGATGTGTCACCACATTTGTCCTATCGGTAATGCTACCGGTCAGGAAAGAAATACCGCCCGCGCAAGAGCGCTGGGTATCTCCCTTGTAAATCGTGAGGCAATTGACCTTACCGAAATTATGGATAACATTTTTGAATGCGGCTGCTGCGGCGCTTGCGTTAAAGAATGTGTAACAGGTTGGGACCCTGTTATGTTTACCAAAGAAACCCGTCTCCATGCTGCTATGGAGGATAAGCTCCCCGATTACATAAATGTTTTAGTTGATAATTGTCTTGAAAAGGGAAATGCTTACGGCATTACCGAAATTGATGCAGAACTTAAAAAGGCTATTGCTAATCATTCTGCTAAGACTGATATTCTTCTTTTCCTCGGTGTTGACGCTATCTATAAAGCTCCCGATTGTGCTGTCAAGGCTATTAAGGCTCTTGAAAAAGCTGGTGTTGATTTCACCGTTTTAGAGAAAGAACCTGCTTCCGGCGCTCAGCTTGAATATCTTATCAGCGCTGCAAATGAAACCAAGGAAGTTATGAATGACTGCGCTAAAGCTATTAACGGCTTTAAGACTGTTGTTGCTTATGACCCACAGGATGCTAAGGTATTTAAGCGTGAATATAAAGAGTGGGATATCGCTCTTTCTGCTGAAGTTAAAACCTTTACTGCTTTTGTTGCAGGTCTTCTTAAAGACGGCGCATTAAAGGCAGAAAATACTGGCAAAAAGGTTGTTTTCCAGGATCCCTTCCAGCTTGCACGTGACCTTGGCGAAACCGAGGAAGCAAGAGAAATCGTTTCTGCTTACGCTGTTCTCGGCGAAATGCTTTGCAACAGAAAAGATACTATGTGGGCAGGAAACATCCTTATGCGTGAGTGGATGAGTGAAGTTATGGATAAGGTTGCTCTCGCTCGTATCTTCAACGCTAAATGCGTAAATGCAGATACCATAGTTACAGCTTCTGTCAGTGAATATGTTTCTCTTAAGGCAGTGGAGAAGGACGTAAAGGTTATCTCCATTGAAGAACTGATTTTAGGTGAATAATTATGTTGGTAAACTTAAAATATGTGCTTGATTTAGCAGAAAAAGGCGGTTTCTGCATACCTGCTTTTAATGTTTATAATATGGAGAGCGCAATGGGCGTTATAAGAGCAGCAGAAGAAACTAATGCGCCTATTATTATGCAGGTTTATCCTCGTCTTATGAAAGAGGAAACAGGTTATTATTTATCTCCCGTTATCCTTGCAGCTGCAAAAAAAGCTTCTGTTCCTGTTTGCTTCCATCTTGACCACGGTCCCAGTGAGCTTGAAACAACACGCTCACTTCGTTATGGCGCTACAGGTATAATGCTTGATGGCTCAACACTTCCCTTTGAAGAAAATATAGCTCTTACAAAGAGAGTTGTTGAAACCTGTAAGTTTGTTGATGTACAGGTAGAGGGTGAACTTGGCCATGTTGGTACTACCGCTGATAAGGATATGGACGAATTTACTACCCCTGCTGATGCAAAAAAATTCGTTGAGGAGACCGGTGTGGCATGTCTTGCAGTAGCTGTAGGCACCGCTCACGGAAAATACAAAAAACCGCCCAAGCTTGATATTGAGCGTATTGAAGAAATCCGCAAGGCAACAAACAATACAGCTTTAGTGCTTCACGGCGGTTCCGGAGTTCCTGATGAAGAAATCAAAAAGGCGGTTAAAGCAGGTATTCGCAAAATGAATTTTGCTACTGATATTTGTTACGCCTTCCTTGATTCTTGTCTCGAAGAGCTTCAGAAACCTGACCGAGCAATTGCTATTGATAATTTTATGAAAAAGCCAATTGAAGCAGTTAAGGAATTCTGTATTACCAGAATTAAACTTGTCGGTGCAAATAACAAAGCATAATTAGTGGAGACGTGTATTATGAGTAAAATTGTAGGAATCGGCGCCTGCGTAATGGATACTCTCATTACCGTGCCCAACTACCCTAAAGAAGATACAAAGCTTAGAGCAACTTCTTCAAAAATTGCCGGAGGCGGTCCCACCGCCACCGGTATAGTTGCCGCTTCGAAGCTCGGCGAGGACGCAGGTTATATCGGCGTTCTGTCAAGTGATAACGGCGGCAGATTCCTTAAAGAGGATTTTGAGAAATACGGAGTTGCCACCGATAATATCGACATTATCGACGGCTACCGTTCCTTTACCTCTACTATATGGTTGGCAAGCGATACTGCTTCCCGCACCTGTGTTTTTGATAAAGGAAATCTTCCGCCTTTAAGTCTTGATGAAAAGAAAAAATCTGCTATAATAGAAGCAGAATTGCTTATGATAGACGGCAATGAAATGGATGCGGCAGAGGATGCTTGCAAAATTGCACGTGAAAACGGCACTACTGTTCTTTATGACTGCGGAGGACTTTACGAGGGTGTTGAGCGTCTTTTAAAGCTCACTGACATTATGATTCCCTCTGAGGAATTTGCTCTCGGTCACACAAAGTGTGAAGATGTAAAAGCTGCCGCAAAGACCCTTTTTGATACCTACTCCCCAAAAGTGGTAGTTATAACAAGAGGAAAAATCGGCGGTCTGCTTTATGACGGCAAGGAGTTTTTTGAATATCCTGCTTTCCTTGTTGAGGCTGTTGACAGTAACGGAAGCGGAGACGTTTTCCACGGCGCTTATGCCGCCGCGCTTTGCAAGGGATTTGACTATAAAAAAGCATGTATTTTCTCCAGTGCTGTTTCTGCCATTAAGTGCACAGGATATGGCGCAAGAGAAAGCGTGCCGGACTATGAGACCGTTAAATCTTTCCTGAAGGAGAAAAATTATGAACTTTAAGAAAACCTACAAGCCTGCTTTAGGCTATACTCCTCTTTGCAAAATAGGTGAGTGCAGTCTTAAAAAGCTTGAGTTCGGTATTATTGAGCTGGATGCAGGTCAGACTTTAAACTTCAATACCGAAGACAAAGAAACTGCTTTTATTATGCTCAAGGGTCACTGTGACGTTAAGGCAGGAGACAATGAGTGGAATAATATCGGTAACAGAATGAATGTTTTCGAAAACCGTAAGGCAGAAAGCTTTTATATGGGAAGAGAGCAGGAACTCACCATTACTGCACTTGATCATATTAAGATTGCCGTTTGCGCAACCCCTGTTAAGGAAAAGACCGAGCCTCAGGTGCTGAGAGAAGACCACGTTGTATTAAAGCTTCTCGGAGAACAGCCGTATCAGCGAGAAACCAGCTTTATTATTGACGGCAATTCCAATGCAAAGGTGCTCACTATCGGTGAAGCCTATGTAACAGAGGGCAACTGGGCAGGTTTCCCGCCCCATAAGCACGACGAGGATAATATGCCTACCGAGTGTATTGCCGAAGAAATTTACTATTTCCTCTTTGACCCTGAGCAGGGCTTCGGTGTGCAGTGTCTTTACACCTCTGATGGCTCTATTGATGAAGCTTACAGAGTAAAAAACGATGAGCTTGTAGAATTCCCCTACGGCTATCATACCACCGTTGCTACCCCCGGCTATCAGACATATTTCTTATGGCTTATGGCAGGTGATTATCAGGGCTTTAACAGAAGCAACGACCCTGAACACGATTGGATAGGCAAATAGTTTAAAATCTTAAAAGCCGTCACCAAAGGGTGTACGGCTTTTTGGCATTGAGAGGTAATTTAATGGTAACTTTAAATAACGGAATACTGAGCGTTTTGATTGATGAAATGGGAGCTCAGATAAGAAGTGTTAAAAAGAATGAAAAAGAATATATGTGGCAGGCTGACCCTCAAATCTGGAAGGCAACTGCACCCCTTATGTTCCCTATTTGCGGCGGACTTAAGGAGGACAAATTTATTTATGAAGGAAAAGAATACATTCTGCCTAAACACGGCTTCGGCAGAAATATGCTTTTTAACGTTGAAAAGGCGGACGATACTTCTGCTGTTTTCTGCCTTAAAGCAAATGAGGAAAGCAGAAAAATGTATCCCTTTGAGTTTGAACTTCGCCTTATCTATAATATTTCCGGCGATGCTCTTACTCTGAGCTATGAGGTTAAAAATGCGGGCGATAATACAATGTATTTCTCCATTGGCTCACACGAAGCCTACTACACCCCTGAGGGAATTGAGGATTATGATATTATCTTCCCCGAGAAGGAGACATTAAACAGCGTTATGGTTGACGGAACTCTCCTTCAGGACCATACTCTGCCTATTATAAAGGACAGCAATGTTTTGCCCCTTTATGATAAATACTTTATTGTAGATGCCCTTATTTTTAAAACTCTTAAATCGAGAAGTGCAACTCTTCGCAATCGCAAGACCGGAAAGTGTGTCAGAGTGGATTTCCCTGATGCACCGTATCTTGTTCTGTGGCATCCCCACGGCGCTCCCTTTATCTGCATTGAGCCCTGGAGCGGAATTCCCGATGATCACCACAGTACATATAATCTCAGTGTAAAAGAGGGTATAACTACTCTGAGTTCGGGCGAAGTATACACTGCAACCCATACCATTACATACATAGGTGAATAGAATGAAATATTTATTAGGTATAGATTTCGGCGGCGGCTCTTCAAAGGCAACCCTTATTGATACTGAGGGAATGATAGTTGCTGAAAGCACCACAGAATATCCTACATACTATCCGGTGCTGGGCGCCTGCGAGCAGTCTCCGGAGGACTGGAGCAAGGCTTTGTCTGAAAATATTGCACAGCTACTTTTAAAGAGCAAAATCGACAGCGGCGATATACTCGCTCTGTCCATTGACTCTGCCACCCACACCGCGGTGCTTTGTGATAAGGAATATAAGCCTTTACGCAATGCCATTCACTGGACCGATACGCGTTCCCGTAAGCAGGCTAAGTACTTAAAGGATAATTACGGAGATTTTATCTTTTCTAAGAGCTTTCACAAGCCCGATACTATATGGACTATGCCCGAAATACTTTGGGTAAAGGAAAACGAGCCTGAAGTTTTCTCTAAAATCGGCTCTGTTTTCTTCGAGAAGGACTATATCCGTTTCGCTCTCACCGGTGTTTACTGCACCGATTATATTGACGCGCAGGGAAGTATGCTTTTTGACTGCAATGATATGTGCTGGTCAAAAGAGCTTTGTGACCTGATAGGTCTTGACGTAAATATTCTTCCCCCCGTTAAAGCTCCTACGGATGTTATAGGCAGTGTCACAAAAGAGGCTGCTGCTTTAACAAAACTCAAAGAGGGAACACCTGTTATTTGCGGCACCACCGATACCGTTATGGAGGTCTTTGCCTCCGGTGCGGTAAACAAGGGGGACGTTACGGTAAAGCTTGCTACAGCAGGCAGAGTTTGTGTAATCACTGATAAGCCTTTCCCTCATCAGCATCTTGTGAACTATTCTCACATTACAGGCGGACTCTGGTATCCCGGCACTGCTACAAAGGCGGCGGCTTCTTCCTACCGTTGGTACAGAGACACCTTTGGCGGCAGCTACAGCGAACTGAATGTAGGCGCAGAGCGAGTGCCTATCGGCTGTGACGGACTGATTTACCACCCCTATATTAACGGTGAGCTGACTCCCTACGCTGACCCGCTTCTTTGCGGCAGCTTTACCGGAATAAGAGCTACCCATACGAAGGGACATTTTACAAGAAGTGTTTTAGAGGGTGTTGCACTGTCTCTCCTTCATTCCAAAAAGACCTTGGATGAAATAGGTATCCCCGTAGGCAAAAAAGGAACCATTATCGGAGGCGGCGCAAAGGGTGAGCTTTGGCGTCAGATAACTGCTGACTGTCTTAATATGGAGCTTACATTAACTGAGAGCAGTGATTCTTCACTGGGCTCTGCTATGCTTTCAGGTGTGGCAATGGGAGTTTTTGCTTCTGCAGAAGAGGCTGTTAAAAAGTGTATCAAGCCTGTGAGTGTAACCAAACCCAACCCCGAAAATAATGCCAAATATGAAAAACTGTTCAGTGAGTATGTTGCCATTCACGATGCGCTTGCTCCTATATATGATAAGAGAGAAATATGAAGATTTTAGTATGTGTTAAACAGTCAGCAGGGGGAGAACTAAATCCTTTCGATGCCTCTGCTTATGAAGCAGCGTTGAGAATAAAAGGTGCAGAGGACGAGGTTTGTTTGCTCAGTATGGCTCCTAAAAAGAGCGAAGAAATGCTGTTGTCTCTCACCAGACTGGGCGCAACAAAGGCATATCTTTTGAATGATAAGGCATTTGCAGGGGCAGATACTCTTGCTACTGCTTATACTTTGTCATTAGCGGTTAAA
>JAZLDA010000044.1:0-25731 GCA_045614505.1 Acutalibacteraceae bacterium
ATAGGTGGGGAAATTACAAAAGACTTTAATCTGTCAAGGTGTAACAAATTATCTGCTGTCTCGGTGCGAAATGTAATGGAAAATTTAGCAGATGTTACAGGACAAACAGTTACATTTTCTAAAACTGCAATTAACTCTGCTTTTGAAACAAGTTCGGGTGCGACTGACGGCAGTACAAGTAAAGAATGGGATTCACTTGTTGCAAGCCGACCTGATTGGACAATAACGCTTGTTTAGGGAGGTGAGGATATGAACACAGAAGTATTGGTGGCTCTCCTTTCTTTGGTAGGAACCCTACTCGGTACACTGGCAGGTATACTGGCTTCAAGTAAATTGACCAGCTACCGCATTGAACAATTGGAGAAGAAAATGGATGCTGTTAATAGTTCCACAGCAGAGATTCCAACTATAAAGGCGGAGCTGGCAAGACTCAACAAAAGAGTTGCTCATTTAGAAGAATATCATCAGGAAAAAATTTAGGAGGAAATACATAGTGGAAAATTTATTAACTTATTTAAACAATAGCTTAGTACTTATGGTGGTTATTGTTTGCCTCTGCGTAGGTTTTATAATTAAAAACTTAATCCCGACAGATAAGATTAACCGCTTTATACCGCTTATTGTCGCAGTACTGGGTGTCTTTCTTAATATATGGTACAATAGCTGGACAGTTACACCCGACGTCCTGCTCGGCGGTCTTTTGTCCGGACTTGCTTCTACAGGATTACACCAGGTATTTAAGCAGTTTATAGAAAAAGGAGGTAAATAATTATGTCTTATAAAATTGCTTTAGACGCAGGTCACGGTTTATATACTGCAGGAAAACGCTGCGATAAAACTCTTGACCCGAATGAAACCCGCGAGTGGGTACTCAATAACAGAATTGCTGTGTTTATCGAAGAAGGTCTTAAAGCGTATACGGGGTATGAGCTTATCCGTACAGACGACCGAACAGGCAAAACCGATGTAAGCCGTCCAGAACGCTGCAGGAGAGCTAATGAATTTAAAGCAGATATTTTCTGCTCACTTCACGCCAATGCCGCAGAAAAGAAATTCTCAGGAGGCGGTATTGTGCTTTATGTCTGCAAAGGACTCAGTGCAAACGGTACAACCCGCACTCTACAGAAAGATTTATATGATAGGCTGATACAGCACACAGGTCTTAAGGGTAACCGCGCAAAGCCTCTTGGTCAGTATAACTATGATGTATTGGTGCTCACCAATATGCCTGCAATTCTTTCGGAGCTGGGCTTTATGAACAGCACGGTAGATACACCGATAATTCTCACCGATACATTTGCTAAACAGGCCGCTCAGGCTTATATTGAGTTTTTTGTAGAACACGGCAATCTGAAAAAGATAAAGGATGATACTGAAACGGACAAGCCTTCCGGTTCTGATGAGCCGAAGGAAGAGATAATTCCCTCCGAGCCGGACAACAATACAACTGAGGATAAAGAAACGGATACACCTGAGACCTCAGAAAAACAGACCCACACAATCCTTTCCGTCCTTCGTTATCTCATTAAACTGATAATTGAATGGGCTAACGGCTAAAGAAAATCACCGCCTTGCTATAAAGCAGGGCGGTTTTATATTAAAAAAGCGTGTGACATTTCGTGTGAACTTTCGTGTGAACTTTGGTGTGTTTTGTGTGATTTTTTAGTATTATTCTTGATATTTATTCTATAAATAATTTTTACATAACCACCGCAAAACACGTTAAAATAAAGGAAAACCACCATTTAAGGTGGTTTTCTGTTTGGCGGAGTAGGAGAGACTTGAACTCTCGCGCCGGTTACCCGACCTACGCCCTTAGCAGGGGCGCCTCGTCACCACTTGAGTACTACTCCAAATGATAGCCGTTTTCAAAAATATTCTGAAAAGGTGTGGCGGAGAGGAAGGGATTCGAACCCTTGGCTCTTGCGAGTCACTGGTTTTCAAGACCAGCTCCTTAAACCACTCGGACACCTCTCCGTGGACTTAAAAGAGTATAGCATAATAGAGTGGCTTTGTCAACACTTTTCTTGCTCTTTTTAATAAAATTTATGCTTGTCTTTTGTGTTATATTATGGTACCATTACATTACAGTTTAACCTAATTGCGGAGGTTTATTATGATTAAATACGATGCCTTGAATAAGATTTTTCATTTGCAGACCAAAAACACAAGTTATGTTTTTGGCTTTTTAAAAGACAAGTTTCTCGTTCACCTATATTGGGGAAAGAAACTGAGCAGTGCTTCTTTTGATTATGATATGTTTATCGATTACCCTAAATACCGCAGAAATATGTGTGCCAGCGATTATAAGGAGTTTGCACTCTCACGTGACTGTTTGCCTGCCGAATACAGCACTTTCGGCAACACCGACCAGAGAACGCCTGCATTTCATGCGGTTTATAAGAACGGTTCTTTTATTACCGAACTTCTTTACGATTCACATATTATATATAAGGGTAAGAAAATGCTTTCCGGTCTTCCTACAACCTACGCAGAAAACGATGATGAGGCAGATTCTTTGGAACTTACATTAAAGGATGAACTAACAGGACTGAAAATAGTTCTGTCGTATTCTGTGTTTAATGACCTTGACGCAATAACAAGAAGTGTTAAAATTATTAATGAAGGTAATGACAGAGCACGTCTTGAATCTGTGCTTTCTGCGGTTATTGATTTTAAGGACAGTGAATATGATTTTATCCATCTTCCCGGTGCCTGGGCAAGAGAGCGTCATCCCGAGAGAGTTCCTCTGATGGGTGGTAAGCAAATAGTTGACAGTGCGCGAGGTAACAGCTCGGCACAGCATAATCCCTTCTTTGCTTTGGTAGGGAAAAATACCGATGAAAATAACGGTGACGCATACGGATTTAATCTTGTATACAGTGGTAATTTCACCGCCGGTGTTGAGGTAGACCCCTATAATACATCCCGTGCTTTTATCGGAATTAATCCCTTCGGTTTTTCCTGGCAGCTTGACTGTGGGGAAGAGTTTGTTTCTCCTGAAGCGGTTCTTGTATACTCTGATGAAGGTATCGGAGGAATGTCGCGAATTTATCACAAACTTTACCGCACGCGGCTCTGTCGCGGAAAATTCCGCGATATTGAGCGCTACGTGCTTATTAACAACTGGGAAGCGACATATTTTAACTTTGATGAAGAGAAAATTCTGAATATTGCTAAAAAGGCTTCCGAAGTTGGAGTAGAACTACTTGTTCTCGATGACGGATGGTTTGGCAAAAGAAACAACGATCATTCTTCCCTTGGCGACTGGTATGTTAATACTGAAAAGCTTCCTGGTGGTCTTACTCAGTTGGCACAAAAGATTAATGACATGGGAATGAAGTTTGGCTTATGGTTTGAGCCTGAAATGGTATCACCCGACAGCGAGTGTTATCGCGCTCATCCCGACTGGTGCATTCACTCAAAAGACCGTATCCGTTCAGAGGGCAGAAATCAGTTGGTGCTTGATTTATCCCGACAGGATGTATGTGATTACGTATACAAATGTCTGTATGATAATCTTTCCACCGTTAACATTTCATATGTTAAATGGGATTATAACCGAACAATGAGTAATATTGGTTCTGCATTGCTGCCGGCTGACAGACAGGGCGAATTTTTCCATAGATACATTTTAGGCCTCTATTCAGTTCTTGAAAAACTCACCTCTGAATTTCCCGATGTTCTTTTTGAAAGCTGTAGTTCCGGTGGCTCGCGCTTCGACCCGGGTATGCTTTATTATATGCCTCAGACCTGGACAAGTGACGATACCGACGCCTTAGAGCGCGTCTTTATTCAGTACGGTACAAGTATGTGCTATCCTTATTCTGCTATGGGTGCCCATGTTTCCATAGTTCCCAATCATCAGGTAGGAAGAGTGACACCGATTACTGCCCGAGGCAATATTGCTATGATGGGTCAGTTCGGTTATGAATTGGATCTTAACAAGCTTTCCGACAGTGAAATTGAAACTGTAAAGGAACAAATCAGAACATATAAAAAACTCGGTCCTGTTTTCCATAAGGGTGATTTGTTCCGTCTTGTTACACCCGAAAACGGAAATTTTGTAAGCAATGAATTTATTTCAGAAGATGGAGATACGGTTATTGTTACGAACTGTGTACTTCGCGCTGTTCCAAATTCATCGGTTTATTACCTGAAACTTAAAGGGCTTGACCGCAATGCTCAGTATGTTCTTGAGGAAACAGGAAAGGTATACGGCGGTGATATTCTTATGTCGTCTGGTATTCCTTATCAATTATCTAATGACTATGAGTCAAAGATACTTGTATTCAATAAAATGTAATTTAATAAGCCGTGATTTAGTCACGGCTTATGTTTATATATTATATGACATAAATTTAACAAAGTAATTTATCGTTGCAAAATAGTGTATAAAAAAGTTTGATAAATTTGTCACAAAGTAGTTGACAAATAGAATGTGGCTTACTATAATGGTAACATATTCGAATTTTTGGAGGAATTAATAATGGCAAGAGTTTATAATTTTAGTGCCGGCCCTTCGATGTTGCCGGAAGATGTTCTGAAAACTGCAGCAGCAGAAATGCTTGAATACGGTAACAGCGGACAGTCTGTTATGGAAATGTCTCACCGTTCAAAGGAATACCAGGCAATTATTGATGAAGCTGAGGCAAATCTTCGCGAGATAATGAACATTCCAGACAACTACACAGTTCTTTTCCTGCAGGGTGGCGCATCTACACAGTTCGCTATGGTTCCCATGAACCTAATGAACAAAAACAAAAAGGCTGATTATGTTATTACAGGTCAGTGGGCAAAGAAGGCTTATAAAGAAGCTGCCCGTTACGGTAACGCGCGTGTTATCGCTTCTTCTGAGGATAAAACCTTCTCATATATCCCCAAAATCACTCCTGATATGATCGATCCAGAGGCTGATTATGTTCATATTTGTATGAATAATACTATTTACGGCACAAAATGGCATAATCTTCCCGAGACAGGAGATATTCCGCTTGTTGCAGATATTTCCAGTTGCATCCTTTCCGAGCCTATTGATGTTACTAAGTTCGGTGTGCTTTATGCAGGTGCT
Organism: Acutalibacteraceae bacterium; assembly: GCA_045614505.1. GTDB lineage: Bacteria > Bacillota > Clostridia > Oscillospirales > Acutalibacteraceae > SIG607. Next base: position 5,072 of record JAZLDA010000044.1, read on the forward strand.
CAGAAGAACGTTGCTCCCGCAGGTCTTACAATCGTAATAATTAGAAATGACCTTATCGGCAATGCAATGGATATTACTCCCACAATGCTTAACTACCAGACTCATTCCGATAACGGCTCTATGTTCAATACACCTCCTTGCTATACCATTTACATTGCAGGACTTGTATTTAAGTGGATTAAGGAAATCGGCGGTCTTAAGTATATGAAAAAGATTAACACCGAAAAAGCCGCAATGCTTTATGATTTCCTTGATAACAGCAAGCTCTTTAAGGGTACTGTTGTGGCTGAGGACCGTTCTCTTATGAATGTTCCTTTCATCACAGGTAATGATGAATTAGATGCTAAATTTGTTGCGGCTTCTAAGGCTGCAGGCTTTGTAAACCTTAAAGGTCACAGAAGCGTAGGTGGTATGCGCGCATCTATTTATAACGCAATGCCTATTGAGGGTGTTAAAGAACTTGTTGAGTTTATGAAGAAATTTGAAGAGGAGAACGCGTAATGTATCCTATTAAAACTTATAATAAAATTGCTAAAATCGGTCTCGATAACTTTGATAACAAATATGAAATCGGTGATGATGTAGCTGCTCCTGTGGGCGCTATTGTACGTTCCGCTGCTCTTCACGAAGAACAGTTTGACAAGTCACTCCTTGCTATTGCAAGAGCAGGCGCCGGTACAAATAATATTCCCATTGACCGTTGCAGTGATGAGGGTATCGTTGTTTTCAATACCCCCGGTGCAAACGCAAACGCTGTTAAAGAGCTTGTGCTTGCAGGTCTTCTCATTTCTTCCCGCCGTATTCTTCCTGCCATTGAGTGGGCAAAGACTCTTAAAGGAAACGGTGACCAGGTTGGCAAAATGGTTGAAAAAGGTAAATCTGCATTTGTCGGTCCAGAAATCCGTGGCAAAAAGCTGGGTGTTATCGGTCTCGGCGCAATAGGTGTTCTTGTGGCAAATGCCGCCAATCAGCTTGGTATGAAGGTTTACGGCTATGACCCGTACCTTTCTCTCCAGAACGCCTGGAACCTTTCTCATCACATTATTCGCGCAAACGATATGAAGGAAATTTTTGAGAACTGCGATTACATTTCTCTTCATATTCCGCTTACTAAAGACACAAAAGGCACAATAGATGCTGCTGCACTTGCTATGATGAAGGACGGAGTTCGCATACTTAACTTTGCGAGAGACGGACTTGTTAACAGCACCGATATGATTGTTGCTCTTGAGCAGGGAAAGGTTGCTTCCTATGTGGTTGATTTCCCGACAGATGAAATGATTGGCGTTAACGGTGTTATTTGCATTCCACATCTCGGCGCTTCTACTCCTGAGTCTGAAGACAACTGTGCAGTAATGGCGGCAAAACAGCTTATTGACTACATTGAAAATGGTAATATCGTCAACTCCGTGAATCTGCCCAATATTTCAATGCCTAAGAGCGGTGAGAAGCGAGTTTGTATCATTCACAAAAATATTCCCAATATGCTTACTGCCATAACCACTATAGTTGCAAGGGATAATGTGAATATTGAAAACCTTCTCAATAAATCAAGAGGCGAAATCGCTTACACTATGCTGGATGTAAATGAATGCGACACCGATACAATTCAGAAGCACCTCTCGGATATTGACGGTGTAATCAGAGTTCGTATAATCTGATTTCATTTCTTCAGAAAAAAGACCTTGCTATGCAGGGTCTTTTTTGGTAAACTTAACTCGAGGTGCGAGTATGAAATATTTAAAAATAACATTTTGTGTAATTCTCAGTTTAATGCTGATTTTTACAGTCGGTTGCACTCCGCAAAATATAGAGCCAATAGGGAATAACGATGCATCTTCTGATACTTTGAGTGTACATTTTATCGATGTAGGGCAGGGGGATTCAGCGTTTATCGTGTTTCCGGACGGTAAAACTATGCTGATTGATGCCGGAGAGAATGTATACGGCTCTGTTGTGTCTGATTATATTAAAAAATTAGGCTACAACACTTTAAACTATGTAATAGGCACTCATCCTCATTCAGACCATATCGGCGGTCTTGAGGAGATTATCAGAGGATTTGAAGTGGAAAGTGTATATATGCCAAAAGTTTCCGCTAATACCAAAACCTTTGAAGGTCTGCTTACTGTAATTAAAGATAAGGGACTGACCGTAAACACCGCAAAAAAAGATGTTTATATTATAGATAAAGAAAATTTACAGGTGAAAATTCTGTCTCCGGTTCGGGAAGAATATCCTGAACTTAACAATTATTCTGCAGTAGTGATGCTAACCTATTTCAGCAACAGATTTTTATTTACCGGAGATGCCGAAACGGATGTAGAAGGGGAGCTTTCAGGTGATATTTCCTGTGACGTGCTTAAGGTAGGGCACCACGGAAGCAGTACATCCTCTTCCTTAAAATTTCTTAAATCAGTAAAGCCGAAATATGCCGTTATTTCCTGCGGTAAGGAAAATAAATACGGACATCCTCACGTTGAAATTTTAAGCCGTCTCTCTAAAATAGGAGCTGCAGTTTTGCGCACCGACATAAGCGGTACTATTGTGATTGAGTCAGACGGTACTACTATAAGACTGTCTGAGAATGTCGTGACATTGGAACCTAATGCTTCTTCCTGGAATAACTCTTCCGGTGAAGAGGTTAAATACATTCTCAATACTTCCTCTAAAAAAATACATTTACCCGACTGCGGCTCGGTAAAGGAAATGAAAAGTGAGAACCGTGCCGAGTCCTGTGAATCAATAGACCAGCTAATAGCAGACGGATTCGTCCCCTGCGGAAGCTGTAAACCGGAGTGATAAAATGAAAGTTATAATTGACAGATTTGAAGGCGAATTCGCTGTTGTTGAAATAGAAAAGGGAAGCTTTGCTCATATCTCAAAACAGCTTATTCCAAACGCAAAAGAGGGCGATGTAATAAGCATTGAGATTGAAAGTAATGAGGCCGAAAAGCGAAAGAAAAAAATAGAAAATCTTATGGACGATTTATTTGGCTGATGAAAGAAGTGTTATTGTGTTAGGTGTTATTGTGAATACGGCAACCGTCATTATCGGCAGTGCCATAGGATTGATTTTTAAAAAGGGAATATCTAAAAAAATCAGCGATGCGGTTATGATTACTATAGGAGCCTGCACACTGTTTATCGGTATAAGCGGTTGTCTTAGTGGCAAAAACGTCCTTATAACCATTATTTCGATGGTTTTAGGAATAATTATCGGCACACTTATTGATATTGACAAACAGATAAACAGAGTAGGGGATTTTTTTAAACGCAAATTTTCTAAAACCGGTTCTACTTTTACCGAAGCCTTTGTTACAGGGTGTCTGATTTTTTGTGTAGGTGCAATGACTATCACCGGCTCAATTGATTCCGGAATAACAGGGAACAACTCAACAATTTTTGCCAAGAGCCTGCTTGACCTCGTTTCGTCTATGATGCTGGCTTCTGCACTTGGTATCGGCGTTATGTTTGCCGCAATTTTTGTTTTTGTGTTTCAGGGAGCGCTTGTACTGTTAGCTCAGTATATAGGACCATTTCTCGGTGAGGCGGTTATAGGAGAGGTTAGCTGTGTCGGCTCAATAATTATCATTCTTCTTGGACTAAATATCATAGGAATAGGTAAATTTAAGGTTGCAAACTTTCTCCCCGCAATTCTTTTCACACCATTTGTTTATTACGCATTTGATTACATTTGCTCAGTGGTGTAAGTGATATAATAGTATAAAAAAACAGTAGACTCCGTGAGTCTACTGTTTTTTGTTTAATAAATTATTAATATGACATGCCTGTAGGATTGTTGGGATACATAATCCCGTCATCCCATGCGGTAAGCAATTGAGCATTTTGGTCTTCGCGCTGATAAATGCGAACATAGTCAATAAGTGCTTCGGTCATCGGTGGGTGTACGCTGGCACGATAAGCTGCACCATAACTTGTAAGACCCATACGACAACTCATAATAACATAGTCCATGAGACCGAATAATGATGCGGAGTCATTATCAATGAACTTATATTCGAGGTGAGATTTTCCGTCGAAAGCATACATAACCTTTGTTCCGTCCCAATACAATGAGAAGATATGGAAGTCGGCATCAAGGGTGTCACCGTATTTTGCGGTATCATAATATACGGTAGTGTTGTTATCGTCGGTATGGTATCTTGTATCGCTTGCAAGAGATTGATGACCGCCGGCTGCATAGCCGCCTGTCTCAGTAGTTCTGGACCACCATTTGTGAATAGTGCTGGTGAAATAGTCTGTCTGACCGTAGTCTTCAAAAATATCGTATTCGGTCATAGCAGCACGAACCTGGCTTTTTCCCCAACTCTTAACAAAATCCTCATCCTCTATAGATCCGCCGTTCTGCCACAATGAAACAGATGCAGGAACATCAGCAACATTTGCACGAATTTCGATTATACCGTAACGGTAAAGCATTGTGGTATAGGTTGAAATCAGAGCACCGCCGAAATCTTTCTCACCCAGTCTTTTGGTTACCAGATGAAGATTTCCGTCGGAAGGATAGATGAGGTCTCCCATATCGTCGCCTTTATACAGGGTCTCGCCGTAAACATTCTGCCAATAAGCTGTGCCTCCGATAGATGAAGCTTCAGAAGTGTCTCCGTGGTTATAGTCTCCCCATTTATTTAAGTCCATTGTTGCACTATCAAACTCATCGTTCCAATTGAGGGAGTAGGAGTCCTTTTTGGAAGAATCATATTTACCGTTAATGGTATATCCATCAGACCAACTTAGCGGAGTGCCGGATTCATTAGCTTTAAGTAATTCGTCGCGGAAACGAATGGTACCTTCACGTGTGGCGAGGTCGTTGCCGCCTTTAATGACGATTTTTTTGCCAATAACTTTTATGACAAAGTTATTACCTTCAACCTTAACTGATTTAGATGCTTCACGGTCACAATCACCAATTTGAATTTCATATTCGGCTTCAGCATCGAAATCTTCGATGTATGGCATCGGATAACCATTTTGTATGTGCATATCTACAATTTCTTCAGCAATAATTCCGTAAAGGAATGATGCATGACGGGGGAGTACAAGAGAGAAAACACCAATATCGGTATCAGCGCACTTGTTTATTAAAGATACGCTGTTTTCGTGCTCGTAAATAAATTCATAGTCCGCTTTAAGAAGAGCCCAAGTTTCCAAGCTTTCACAGAAATTGGCAAGGAACCAATCACACGCATCGGAAAGAACAGAAGGATTTGTTGAGTTGATACAAATTTTATCATCAATAACCGCAACAATAAAATCGTTGTGGTAATTGTCACGATTATCTGCTAAACGCTTGAGCGCTTCTGCAGATTCTTCGCGGTTCGTGTCACCAATAAGGATTTCGTAGTTATTATCATAATCTTCGACAGCTTCATCCTTTAAATAAGTAATATAAATTCCGAAGTTGTCTTTAATAGTGTTACGAACATTTTTAGCAGCATCTTCAATCATTGTATTGCTTAAGTTACTTGAACGAACAACTGCATATACAAAGCGGCCTTCTGCATTTGTACCCGAAGGAACTGATTTAGCAATACATCCGGAAAGGGAGATAACTAAAAATGCTGCGAGAAGTATACAAATAATATTTTTCATTTTCATAATCAATTACCTTCCTTTCTTATTGCTTCTTTGCTTTCTTTGATTTGACGATGAAGAACGCGCCACCGCCGATTAAAAGAACACAGACAACAGCAATTACTATAATCAGCCAAGTGTCAATAACATTAGAACTAAGGGATAAGTCAATAATAGTAGCAACATCTAAATTGATAGTGTTGTCCTGTGTTGCTGTTACATACTCAGTGAAGGATACTGGTGTGCTGAGCTCGCCGTTTTGATCAAGAGAAAATACAAAATCATCAAAGAACAGTTCAACATCACCGGGTGTGATAATAGAAACATAACGCTCAACAGAGTTGAATGTGTAAGTAACCTCGTGCCATAAGCCGTCTTTCAAATCTTCTATTGCAATTACTGCATAGCGGTCACCCATAGTATCCCATCCGTATCTGTCGGAGACACAAGAGGCTAATTTAACGGCGCCGTCTGTGTGTTTATATTTGCCCATTTTTACCTTAAATGTAACGGTGTATCTTTCATCCGGCGCAATAGAGTTTTTGAAGGTCAGGATCATTGCGCTTTCGTTATGATGAGAATCACCTTTTCTATGGAGCGAGTAGTTGCCGTTAACTACATTGTCGGCTGAGTTTCCTTCATCCTTGCAATTGTAAAGTTCAAAATCGAAGTCGTGAATTGTCATAACTGCATAGTTATCAGCAGCATCACGATAAACGCCGTCATCGAAATTTTCCGTAACCTTCAAATCAAGGAAACGCGCATAAATGGTAACGATTTTTTCTTTATCGAATAGCATATCTTCACGCTTCAGCTCAACATATTTGCCGTCACTGCCTAAGGTGAAGTATCCTTTAAAGAATTTACCACTGTATGTGGGAGCGGTGGGGAGCTTTGAAGCAAAGCTTGCACCGGGTCTGCCAACAACATAGTTCGGAACTTTTTTACAATCACCGTTATCTATGATTACTACAGTGTTGCCGGTGGGTACTCTGGTAACAGAAATGTCATCAAACAAGAATTTTCCGTCAGCACCACCCTGCATTGATAAGAATAAACCATTACCTAACGGGTTGGTTATTTTTGAACCATCAAGTACAAAAGTAGCTGTGTGCCACATGCCGGATTTTATGTTTCTGCCGCATTTTGTTTTATCGGAATTGACTCCGTAGGCATAATAGTTGGTGGGATTACCCATACCTACATAGAGATAGAAATTACTTTCTGTCTCTTTTGCAATATAATAATTTACTGTTACGACATATTTGTATTTAGGATTGATCTCGAAAACATTGTTATCAGATGCAATAGCAGCAAAGGAGGTGTCACCGGCGTCTTCAGAACGGTCGATTTCAAGAACGTGTTTGCCGGAGAGCGCTTTAGAAGAAGTAATAACACGAGCATCTCTTCTTTGGTTAACACCGGGAATTTCGCCTCTGTCAGGTAAGTTGTAGCTTTCAAAGGTACAGATTGCGCTTGTAGCTTCTTTCCAACCTGCATAAACGATTGCGCTTGTATTATCGCTGAAGATTTTTTCTTCAAAGGGTTTTGTGCATTCAGCATCTAAATACCAACCGGTGAATACTTTACCAAAACATTCAGGTGTTTTAGAAGGAACGATTTTGTCTCCAACCTTACCTTCTATAAGCTCATAACCACCTGCTAAAGTGTAATCGTAGTATATAAATGGTGCAGCTACTTTTTCGATGGAGAAGTTATCAATGTCAATGTCAACAACAGAATTTTCATCAGCTTTTTGAACATTGAAATTGATAAAGAAACCATTTGCTTCAGCACTTGCAAATTTAGTGGAAATACAGAAAGAAACCTTTTTCCATTCACCGATATCTGTCACATCAGCCTTAAACTTAGTAATCTCATATTCCGTCATTCCTGCCCAAAGGTTTGTTCTGTTTGCAGAGAATAATGAAAGGACAACATCGTTTGTAGCTTTATTAACTCTATAGTAGTAGGAAACCTTATAAACAGAGTTATCTTGGAGCTCGGAAATCTTAGCACTATGAGATCTGAATGTTCTCGAATATACATAAGTAATGCTGCCATCGTCGTTAATCTGGTAAATTTCGTTACCAACAAAACGAAGATTTAATGAATAATCATCATCATAGCCTGCGTTGGGAACATTTTTGATGTTAATTGTTTTACCTGCTATCTGAGTTGAATTAAGATCATAAGAATATTCATCAAAACCGATAGGAGCAATACTCCACTTTGCATAAACACGAGTAAAGCCTTCGGGAATGGTAGTAGCGGTGAAGGGAACAGTACAAGCCGCATCAGTGTACCAACCGAGGAATTCGTTTCTGCCATTGGTAATTTCAGGAGCAACAAAGGCTTCCCCTGCATTGCCGGAAATAACCTGGTCTTTTACGCCAACTGTGCTGCCGTCGAAATAAATGATATCTCCTTCGACTTTCTCAAAGAGCACATTGTCAACATAGGCGTCAATGTAGGAATCTTTTGAAGAGTCATTGGAACCAAACTGAAGATAAAGAGTGTTTTCGGCAGGATTGGTAAACGAGGGGATTATAGCGAAAGATTCTTTAACCCACTCGGTCTCATTAGCTTTAACATTAACCTTAGTATCATCATATACAGTGTAAGCGCAACCGGGTGTCCAGCTATTTGGGTAGGCGCCTGATGTCAAGGTGATATTGAAATTAGATACAGTGTCTTTACCTGCTTTGCGCCAATAGGAAATTCTGTAAACAGAACCGCTTTCAATGTCTCCTATTTTAGCAATGTTATCTCTGGCGTTATTAGCTCTCGTAGCCAATTCATATTCAGTTCCATTGAAATTGAATTTAGCATCGCCGTCAAAAAGAAAATTAAGAGCATAGTTATCGTTATATCCTAAATTCTGTCCTTCCTTAACAGAAAGGGTAAAGGGAGATCGAAGTGTAAATTCATAAGGATAATTAGCGAATTTTTCAGAAGAAAGACTCCATTTTGCGTATGCAGTTAAATTCTTTCTGTTGAAAACAGTTTCAGTGAAGGGAACTTTCAGGTCTTCGTCAGCAAACCAGCCAAGGAACTGAATATCATCATTTTTAACTTCTGGCAGAGTAATAGCTTCGCCGCGAGTGCCCTTTACATAGATGGCAGAATCGCCGTTATTGGGATATACGGTAACTAAGCCCTGGATGGGAAGAACAACAGGCTCGATAACAACATCATCAACATATAATGTATAGTCCTTGTTTTCTGTAATTTTGAAAACAAGATACATATCTCTAAAGTCGATGGTGGAGAAATTTGTGATAAAATTGAGTGTTGCAGTCTGCCACTCGTCGGTTGAGCGACTAAGATTTATACTGCCATATTCAACGCGACCTGAGAAAATGTTGTTGTTCAGAGCAGAACAAACTACAGCACTTACCGCGGTATCGGCTTTATCAATTTTATATTTTAAGGTGATTTTATAGGGAACCTTGTTCTCAATTCCGGTGCCAAGCCAGAGCTTAACATCAGGTTGTGTAATTCTACCTTCAGCATTATATGTGTTAGCATCATCGGCTTTCTTGGTCATGGTACTGTCCCAATTAACCTTAATAGCGTTACCGCTATTATTATATGTAACATCAGACTGCTTCTCCATACCTTCAAAGAAATAAAGTCTGTTACTCTTTTCCTTTTCGCCGGAAGCATTGGTCTTTTCTTCATACTGTTCCTTAGTGTAATTTTCAAAATCCTGAGTTATGGTTTTAAATTCACTAACCCACTTTGAGTATAAGACAATGTCCTCGGTATCAAAGTTTTCGGAGGTATACTCGGTTCTATAATTTGTGCCGGTATACCAACCCATAAACCATTTTGCACCGTTCGGATCGGTAGGATCGGCTGGGTAGGCGATGGGACTTCCGGCTTCACCCGAAATCTCCTCAGTAGAATTGTCTAAAGTGTTGGTGAAAGTGATTTTTACCGTTTGCGCAGCATTTACCGCAATGGATAAAGGAGCACTAACGGCACTGATAAGAAGAACTGCACAAAAAACAATGCAGATAACCTTATCAATGAAGTTGTGTTTTAATTTTGTCATAAAATCCCATCCTTTTTTGCATTGAAAATTTAAAACATTTTATCGAAAATATTTTAACATATAATTATTTATAAGTAAATTGCAAAAATCACCCTAATATTATTGCAAAAATCACCAAACAGTAAAAAATGTGTTCCATTTCAATTTTTTTGATAATTTTTATGAATAAAATGAAAAAAAGCCTTTACTTGAAAGGCTTTTTAAAAATTAATATATCATTTGATTCATATCATATATTCCCGGAGCTTTGTTTGCCAGAAACAGTGCCGCTCTGACAGCGCCGGAAGCAAAAACATTTCGCGAAGCTGCCGAGTGGCTGAGTGTAATTACCTCATCTTTGCCTGCAAATATTACTTCATGTTCGCCGACGATTGTGCCGCCGCGGACGGAGTGAATACCGATTTCGGATTTTGAGCGTTTTTGACGCTTTGAATGACGGTCATATTCATACTGAAGTGAATCGTCAAACACTTCGTTAATTGAATTTGCAAGCATCAAAGCCGTACCTGATGGAGCGTCCAGCTTTTGGTTGTGGTGCTTTTCCACAATTTCGATGTCAAAGTCTTTTCCGAGCACCTGAGCAGCTCTTTTAGAGAGAGCGGTTAGCAGGTTAATGCCCAGAGACATATTGAAGGTGAAGAAAATCGGTATGCTTTTTGCCGCCTCGTTTATTTCCGCAATCTGCTGTTCTGAGAATCCGGTTGTTGCCAGCACAATAGGAGTGGAATTCTTTTTTGCATAGTCAAGAAGACCGCTGAGTGCAGAAGGATTACTGAAATCAATGATAACATCTGCTTTTTCGGTAACTTCTGCAATTGATTTGTAAACGGGAAAATCTGAGTTATCCGCGAGATAGGCATCAATACCTGCACAAATTGTGCACTCGTCGTTGTCTGAAACAATTTCGGTAATAACCTTTCCCATTCTGCCGAAACAGCCGTTTAAAATAATTTTTTTCATTTTTAACATCCTAACATTTTATTACTAAAGAAGATTACATAATTTAAGCTGATTAATAAGCTCGGCTTTCGGAGCATCATCCATCTCAATAAGAGGAAGTCTGCATGGACCCACACTCATACCGAGGATATTCATAGCCTCCTTAATGGGGATGGGGTTAACGTCCGAGAAAAGAGCCTTAATAAGACGTGAGTAGAAAATTTGCTGTTCTGAAGCTATTGATGTATTGCCGCTGAGATAATTTACGCACATATCGTGGGTTTCTTTAGGTGCGATATTTGAAAGCACCGAAATAACACCTATTCCGCCCAGAGACATAATGGGGATAATCTGGTCGTCGTTACCGGAATAAATATCCAATTCATCACCGCACATAGCTCTTGTGAGAGCGACAGAGGAAATATCTCCGTTCGCTTCCTTGGTAGCCACAATATTTGGGTGTTTACACAGCTTTGCATAAGTTTCGGGCGTAATATTCACACCTGTTCTTGAGGGAACATTGTAGAGAATAATGGGGCTGTCTATTCTGTCGGCGACATAGAAATAATGGGAAACAAGTCCCTTTTGAGAGGTTTTGTTGTAGTAGGGGGTTACCATAAGCATTGCGTCCGCGCCGCAGCTAATTGCATCCTTACACAGTTCAACGGTGTATGTTGTGTCGTTTGAGCCGGTACCCGCGATAACCGGAACTCTGCCTGCAGCACTGTTAACGGCGGTTTCGATAACCTTAACGTGTTCTTTATAGTTAAGAGTGGATTTTTCACCAGTGGTACCGCAAATAACCAGCGCGTCGATTCCGGCGTTAATTTGTTCCTCTGTCAATGATGCAACTCTTTCAAAATTAACACTGCCGTCGCTGTTCATAGGAGTGACCAAGGCAGTTGCAGCACCTGTAAAAACTCTTTTTTTCATGTTCTTAAAGCACCTTTCTGTATGAATTTAAGTAAAAAACAAACTTTTCTGTTGCTATCAGAAACATTTTGCAATATAATAAATATTGTATGTAAATAATAACATTCAGCGTTTTGTTTGTCAAATATATTTTATGCGGAAAATTGCTGCTGTGAGACAGGAGATATTATGAAAAAAAGCGATTTTTATTATTTTCTTCCCGAAGAACTAATTGCTCAAACACCCGTTGAGCCGCGTGATACCTCGCGGCTTATGCTTATTGATAAGAAAAAGAAAACCTGCAATGAAGCTGTCTTTAATCAGATTACTGATTTTTTGTTACCGGGTGACCTGCTTGTTCTTAATGATACGAGAGTATTGCCGGCGCGTATTTTCGGCAAACGCAACGACACAGGAGCAGTTGTTGAATTTGTTTTATTAAAGCAGCTTGAAAAAGATAAATGGGAATGTATTGCAGGACCGGGCAAAAAAGCAAAAACCGGTCATTCCTTTACCTTTAGTGACCATTTAGCGGCAGCGGTTGAAGATGTGCTGGATGACGGAAACAGAATTTTACGCTTTGTGTCTGATATTGATTTTTTTGCCGCTTTAGATGAGGTTGGTCAGATGCCTTTGCCTCACTACATAAAAGAAGAATTAAAGGACAAGGAGCGCTACCAGACGGTTTATTCTAAAGAGCTGGGCTCCGCCGCCGCTCCGACTGCGGGACTTCATTTTACTAAAGAACTTATGAAGAAAATATCGGATATGGGTGTTGGTATTGCTTATGTGACTCTTCATGTGGGACTCGGTACATTCCGTCCGGTTAAGGTTGATGACATAACCGAACACCATATGCACTCTGAACACTACAGTATTCCGAAGATTACCGCTGACATGATAAATGAAACAAAGAAAAACGGTGGCAGAGTGATTTGTGTGGGTACTACAAGCTGTAGAACTCTGGAAAGCGCCGCCACGAAATTCGGTGAAATCAAGGAATGTAGTGATGACACTTCAATTTTTATTTACCCAGGCTACGAATTTAAGTGTATGGACGCGTTAATTACTAATTTTCATCTGCCTGAAAGCACACTTATTATGTTGGTGTCAGCTTTTGCGGGATATGAATTTACTATGGAATTTTATAAAAAGGCTGTTGAAGATAAATACAGATTCTTCAGCTTCGGCGACTCGATGTTTATAAGTTAGGAGTTATATATGTTTAAGGTTTTAAAAACTTCCGGTCGTTCAAGACTGGGCGAGTTTCATACTAATCGCGGAGTTGTTAAAACTCCCGCCTTTATGAATGTTGCAACCAGCGGCGCTATTAAAGGCGCTGTCTCTGCCGAGGATTTAGAGCAGGTCGGCTGTCAGGTGATGCTCAGCAACACCTATCATTTGCATATACGCCCCGGTGATAAAATAATAAAGCAGTGCGGTGGACTTCATAAAATTTCTACTTGGAGCGGTCCGATTCTTACTGACAGCGGTGGCTTTCAGGTATTTTCTTTAGCACCTCTGCGCAAAATAACAGAAGAGGGTGTTACCTTTAACTCACACATCGACGGCAAACGCATTTTTATGGGGCCGGAAGAAAGTATGCAGATACAAAGCAATTTGGGCTCGACTATAGCTATGGCTTTTGATGAATGTGTTGAGAACCCCGCTACCTACAGCTACTCAAAAGAGTCCTGTGAAAGAACGACCCGATGGCTGAAACGCTGTCAGGCTGAAATGAAGCGTCTTAATTCTCTTGAGGGCACTATAAACAAAGAGCAAATGCTTTTCGGCATTAATCAAGGCTGTACTTTTGCTGATCTTCGTGTTGAGCATATGAAAACTATTGCTGACCTTAATCTTGACGGTTACGCCATCGGAGGTCTTGCGGTAGGTGAACCGGCAGAGGTTATGTACGACATAATTGAAAATGTTACTCCCTTTATGCCGGAGAATAAGATAAGATATTTAATGGGTGTGGGTACGCCCGTGAATATTCTGAATGCCGTAGAGCGAGGCGTTGACCTTTTTGACTGTGTAATGCCCAGCCGTAACGCACGTCACGGTCATCTGTTCACAAGCGAGGGAATTATTAATCTTAACAATAATAAATATGAAACCGATATGCGCCCCATTGATGAAAAGTGCGACTGTCCTGTTTGCAGGCGCTACAGCAGGGCATATATCCGCCATCTGATTAAAAGTAAAGAAATGCTTTGTAATCGCCTTTGTGTTTTGCATAATCTTTATTTTTACAATAAGCTTATGGAAGATATCCGAAAAGCGCTTGAGGAAGACAGATTTGCCGAGTTTAAAAGAGAAAAAGAACAAATTTACGGCACGAGAATATAATATTATTCTTGATTTATTCACATTTGTGGTATATAATAAAACAAATTTGTAAATTATTGGAGGATTTAAATTATGGGCAACGGTTTTATGATTATATACATCGTTATCATAATTGCAGTAATGTATTTTGTGATGATTCGTCCCCAGAAAAAGAAACAGAAGGAAGAGCAGAAAATGCGCGATTCTCTTCAGGTAGGCGATGAGCTGCTTACAATCGGCGGTATTTACGGCAGAGTTGTTTCTATAAAAGAGGACAGCCTGGTTATTGAATCCAGTGCCGATCATTCCAAAATCAAAATTGCAAAATGGGCAATCAGCCAGAACCTTACCGTTCACGAAGATGTTGCTGAGACAAAGACTAAAGCAAAAAAGAAAAAAGAAGAATAAGTTCTAAAAAAATTCCCCTCGGAATATTTTATTACGGGGGGATTTATTGTGCCAGATAAAAAATACAAGAATTTTAGTGGTGAAAAATGGTTTGCGATTTTGATTGGAGTTGCAATTGGTATAGTAGTTACATTAATTTCGCTTCTTATATTTTCTGCCGTTTATACTCTCACTGATATTGAAGAATATTATAATGCGGTTTTTTCAACGCTGTCCCTTGTTATGGGCGCTTTCTTCGGTGCAATGTACACTGTTAGCAAGATTAAACAGAAGGGATTTTTAAACGGAACTCTTGTGGGATTATTAATTTTCGCATTAGTTTTTATTATCTCTTTTTTTGTCAGTGAGAATACCTTTAGCCTCACCAGTCTTTTCCATTTAATCTGCTGTTTGCTTTCCGGTGGTATATCCGGAATTATCCGTGTAAATAAAGAAACTAATAAAAAATATTTGAAATAGTGTTTTTATTCAACTTTTTTGTCAACACTGAATATAAAGATAAATTTAGCGGAGAGCATTATGGAACAGATATATAATTTACCAAAACCCGAAAGGGAAGAAGAAATACTGAAAAAACTGATTTATTTTATTCAGTGTGATATTGAGGCACAGGGTACATCAGAGAGCGACAATAACTAAAATTTAATTAATCACCCTTGCAATCTAAAATAGATTGCAAGGGTGATTTTCTTCAGTTTCCGCCTGGGCCGTCTCTGCGCTCGCGAGTATCGTTAATATCAATTTTGCCGATTATGTCACTCGGTTTAAATGGCTTTTTTTCTATTGTCAGCGGCTCAGGTTTTTGTTCAACTTTCTTGTCATCGCACATAGATATTCTCCTTTCTGTTGTTAGTATTTGTTTATAGAAATAATTTCATTCAAGCTCTTTCTTCTCTTTATATTGAAAATTATTCATTTTTAGATTATAATTAGCCTATGTTCTATTAAGTCTTGAAAAAACATATCATAAAACAGCTTTTTAAAATGGTGATGATATGTTTTTTAAGAAAAAATCCACTGTGATTTGGGCGATTGTCCTTTGTATTTGTATTATAGCAGTTGCTGTAGCTGATAAAACCACTCCGGTTCCTGCATCGGCGAAACTGACGACCCATCCGAAAATTATTATTGATGCAGGTCACGGCGGGTTTGACGGCGGTGCGGTGGCAGGAGACGGTACTTCGGAAAAAGATATTAATCTTAATATTGCATTGCGGGTGGGTGAGATGCTGTCAATAAGCGGTATCGAGGTTATTTACACCCGTACGGAGGACACAGGTACTGAAGACAACAGTGACGCGTCTATAAGTAAGCGTAAGGTTAGTGACCTTAATAACCGTCTTGCTCTTATGTCAAAGCATCCCGACAGTATTTTTGTGAGTATTCATCTTAATAAATTCACTACATCCAGCGCATCGGGTGCGCAGGTATTCTACTCGCAATCCTTTGATGAAGCAAAAGATTTAAGCTTATCAATTCAAAATTCTATTGTGTCACTTATTCAGCCGGATAACACAAGGGTGGTAAAGCAGGGAACTTCTTCTACCTTTTTACTGCATAAGGCAAAGGTTCCGGCGGTTATTGTCGAGTGCGGTTTTTTGAGTAATAAAAATGAACTTGAGTTACTGAAAACAGATAAATATCAAAAACAACTTGCTTTCGCTATATATTGCGGAATATTGAATTTTTACGAAAATTGAGGGTGAAAAAATGGCAGGGAAGTTAAAAACCGCTTATGTTTGCTCGGAATGTGGCTATCAAACGGCAAAATGGAGCGGAAAATGTAATAACTGTGGTGAGTGGAACTGTTTGGAGGAAGTTGTTATTTCTTCAGAGAAACCTGCGTTATCATCTCTTGGTGGGAAGACATCCGGTCTGGCGGTAAAGCCGCTTAGCCAAATTTCTTTTACATCGGAAGAGCGTACTGTTACAGGTATTTCCGAGCTTGACAGAGTCCTTGGAGGCGGAATTGTCAGGGGAAGCGTTGTATTGCTCAGCGGTGACCCCGGTATAGGTAAATCTACTATTTTACTACAAATTGCCGACAGATTTCCGGATAATAAAAAACTCTTGTATGTATCAGGTGAAGAGTCGGCAGTTCAGATTAAGCTCAGAGCAAAGCGTCTGGGTGTAAATAACGAAAATCTGCTTATTATGGCTGAGACCGATACGCAGGCTATCTGTGAATATATTCTTGCCGAAAAGCCCGATTTTGTTATGATTGACTCGATTCAGACTATGCAGATTAGCGAACTGCCTTCTTCTCCCGGCAGTATAGTGCAAGTGAGAGAATCTACCAATATGTTCCTTCGCGTTGGTAAAAGTAACAATATTCCCATATTCATTGTCGGTCACGTTAATAAAGGCGGAGATATTGCGGGTCCGAAAATTCTTGAGCATATTGTTGATACAGTACTTTATTTTGAAGGTGAGCGAAATCAGTCCTATAGAATTTTGCGAGCTATAAAGAATCGCTTCGGCTCAACAAATGAAATCGGTGTTTTTGAAATGAGTGATACGGGACTTACTGAAGTAGAAAATCCTTCTGCAATGCTTCTATCCGGCAGAGCAAAGAATGTTTCAGGAAGTTGTATTGCCTGCGTTCTCGAAGGTACTCGTCCCATTCTTTCTGAGGTTCAGGCACTTGTTACGGCAACGGGATTCGGTAATCCTCGTCGGGTATCAACCGGCTTTGATTATAATCGTCTTAATCTTCTTCTCGCTGTCTTGGAAAAGAGAATTGGTCTTTATTTTTCTAACTTAGATGCATACATTAATGTTGCAGGCGGGATACGACTTGATGAGCCTGCGGCAGATCTTGCCGTGGCGCTTGCGTTGGTTTCTGGACTGAGGGACATAGTCATAGATGAGAAGACTATCGCATTCGGAGAGATCGGTCTTTCCGGCGAGCTTCGTTCAGTATCTCGTCCGCTCGCTCGCGTTAACGAAGCGGCACGCTTGGGCTTTAAGACCTGTATTTTACCTAAAAGCTCTTTACGACAGTTAAAGGATGCCTTACCTGATATAAAAATTATTGGTGTTTCTTCTTTAAAAGAAGCAATAGATATGATATAAAAATGCCCCGAGTTCATCTCGGGGTTGATTTTTATTTATTTGCTACAAAAAAAATCGACAGGTTTCGACCTGCCAATTTCTGAAGACTAACCCTAATTTTAATACAAATGCACCCCCTTTTGAAATAAGGGGGTGCAAAGTTATTTTAGGGGGTGCATTTTTAGGTCAAGGGGGTGCATTTGACATATTTCTTTCTGATTTCTATTACTCCCGATTCGCTCTTTTCAAAATAGCCATCAAAACAATAACGAGCATTCCACGCGCGAACCTTGAATGTAAGATTCGTTAAATCAAGATGGGGATATCCAAAGAATTTTCTCAAGTCATCATAAGAGATGTTATCGAGCAAAGACACTTCAATTTCTCCGCCAAATCTATTCTTGCCGTTTTCAAAAAATTCAATTGCAGCTTTCTTCGCATTAGCAAATGCAAGTACGCATTGGGTTAACTCTTCCTTGGACGAAGTGTCGAAGTGCTGCGTAGCAAAGCACAAAAGGTAGGTATAATAATCATCCGGGAAATAGTGTATAACAATCGGATCTTCAAATTGGTCATTTTTAATATAAACAGTTTCGGTGCCGTTTTCCTTTTGAACATCGACGTCATACTTTGGGAACAGAGCTTTGATAAACGAGAAATGCATATTACAACCTCCTTCAACTTCATTATACCATACAAAGAAAATAACCGCAACCTTGTATCAAGATTGCGGTTATTCTTTGAAGACTAACCCTAATTTTAATACAAATGCACCCCCTTTTGATGTAAGGGGGTGCAAAGTCATTTTAGGGGTGCATTTTTAAGTCAGGGGGTGCAACCGCACTTAATCATCCATCGGCTTAAAAACTAGAGTTCCATTTTCGACGACAACTGAGCCAATAACGCCCGTTGCAGTATAAGACAAATCTGCAAGGTTATTGCCGTTGACTTCTATGTTTGCGCTGTAGACTTGATAATAAACGGGAAGGTCTTGGGGATCTTTTGACGAAAACGAGGGCGAAGCAGCCGCTACAAACAGATCTACTGAAGGATTGTCGGTAGTTGAAGTATCATAAACAAGAATGGATTCCTTTGTGGTTGTATTAAAAACGGATATTATAGAACGGTGTAATCCTGAACCCCATGAAGAAGCAATCAACAAATCCAGATTTCCATCTCCATCATAATCCCAGGGCACAGCATTTACAAAGCCGAAGCCGCCAAAAGATTCGCAAATGGAATATACCTCTCCATCAATTAGTGCGAGCGAGACACAGGAATCACTAAACTTAAAAATCTTAATATCTGTCTGTGTAGCAACTGAAAGCGGAGTAACATTGTAACAATGCTCCTCGTCAAGTTTCATTCCGGCAGACAAGCCACCTAATTCCACTTCACCAATAATATCCATAAATTCATCCACAGAGTCTTTACTACAAGCTGTTGTCATATGGTCGGTGGGGGGCTTTTATCTGAATTATAAGTTGAATCATCAGTTTTTGTGCGACACGCCGTCAAGGAAATAAGGAGTATTCCGATCAAAAACAAAGAAAAACCGCGTTTCATTGTGAAAAACCTCCTACAATTATATGTAACTAAAGTATAACATCAAAATATGAACTTTTCAACAATTTAACGATTACCGCCTGTAATTTAACGATTACCCCACTAAATCAACGATTATGGTTATAATTTAACGATTACCTGTATTTTAACGATTTGAAATTGGATTGAGCCGTAAATTTGCAAATTTTCTCACCCGAAAAGTTCTCAAAAAGCTGTTTTTAGGTATAGTCACAACCTCCGGCTAAGCCGGAGGCTTGAATAAGCCCTGGAAGGGCATTTTACAGGCCACACCCCTAAAGAGGCTCCGAAAGGTTCTGCCAACCGCATTACTTCTTCGGGCAACCCCTAAAGGGGTGTTTTATTTAGCCTACTTTGTCTTGCTACCCGTAAACGGGTCTATATATTCTTGAATACTCATCTGGTCTGCCATTTCATCTTCTTGCAATTGGTTTCTTATGTATTCCGCTATTTGTTTTTTATTGCGCCCTACGGTATCTACATAATATCCTCTTGCCCAAAAATGACGATTTCCATATTTATATTTCAAATTTGCATGTCTATCGAAAATCATTAGACTGCTCTTTCCCTTTAGAAATCCCATTATTTGTGCCACACTATATTTCGGTGGTATTTCTATGAGCATATGTATATGGTCGGGACACGCTTCTGCCTCTATTATATTTACACCCTTTTGTTCACATAATTTTCTTAGTATTTTCCCTATATCTGTTTTTATCTCTTTATATATTACTTGTCTTCGATATTTAGGTGCAAATACAATATGGTATTGACATCGCCACTTTGTATGTTCTAAACTATTTATGTCCTGCTCTTTCATGCTTAGGACCTCCTTGATATATTTTTGTTGGGTTGGCGAACCTCAACTTCAAATATATCAAGGAGTTTTTATTATGTCCATAGCTAAAGCCTTTTTGCCCACTGGCAGAGCCGGTGGTTGTCCTACGAAAACAACCGTCATTCCGTTGTATCAGAATGACGGTTATTCTTTGGCGGAGACGGCGGGATTCGAACCCGCGGGGTATTACTACCTAACTGATTTCGAGTCAGCCCCGTTATGACCGCTTCGATACGTCTCCGTGTATTAAAATAACAAATGATATTATAATTTGTAAGCAATCATTTGTCAAGTAAATAGCAGAGAAAAATCTATATTGTGATTTTTAATTATTTGTTGTATAATGAGTATTATTAAGGCCAAGGCGGTGAAATAATGTTTGCAAAGGTGAACAGTGTGGGCTTGTTCGGAATGAATTCATATATAGTTGAGGTCGAGGCGGATGTTTCTCGCGGACTTCCGGCATTTGATGTAGTCGGTCTTCCCGATGCTTCTGTTAAGGAAGCAAGAGATCGTGTGCGTTCTGCTATTAAGAATTGCGGTTTTAAATTTCCTAATGGTCACATCACTGTTAATCTTGCTCCCGCCGATTTAAAGAAAGGTGGATCTCATTATGATTTGCCTATTACCATTGCTATTCTTTTGGCATCAGGTCAAATCAATGTGAATGTAGCGGGAAAAGTATTTATTGGAGAGCTTTCTCTAGATGGTCATATTCGTCCTGTTAACGGCGCTCTCGCAATGGCTATTACTGCACACGATGAAAAATATGCCGATATTTTCCTGCCCAGTCAGAATTGCGTTGAAGCATCTGTTGTTGAAGGAATTAATGTTTACGGTATTGATTCCCTGAAAGATATATTATGGCATCTGAATAATATAAAAAAGCTTGTGCCTACAAAGAAACCTGATTTCTTAATAGAGGAAATCAGTGAG
>JAZLDA010000045.1:0-3255 GCA_045614505.1 Acutalibacteraceae bacterium
GTGAAAACGTCTGTTTCATCTGTGCTTCTTGTTGAGAATTCAGAGATGATAGCGCCGTCTTCGCCTGCCTGGAACCAGTGCCATGTTTCAGGATAAAGTGTGTACTGTTCGCCCGGATTGAGAACTATTTCGTGGAAAACAGAAACATCTGTCTGGGGAAGTTTTGCCTGAATATCTTCTTTTTTGCCTTCGCCTGAAACATAAAGATATACTTTACCGTAGCGGCAACGGAATGTTTCTTCTTTACCTGACATACCGTTTGTAGGAACGTGCATATGTTCAGGGCATGTCTGATATGGGAGAAGAACCATTTCTTTTGCACATACTTTTTCTGTATTGATGTATGTAATCATCTGAAGACCAACGTTGTCAACAATACCCATACCAAAGTCTGCAACTTCGATATTATTTCTTTCAGCTTCTGTAAGAACTATGCCTGCTTTGTCATAGTATTCAAGTGCTTTTTTTACCTGTAATTCGTACTGTGCTCTTTTCATAGTAAGAGACCTCCTTAAATTCAATAATTATGGAAATATTGTAACATACATTTTTTAATTTGTAAAGTGATTAAAAGGAAAAATTCAATATGTTTCGCTATTGACAAAATATTGATATGAGAGTATAATAACTCTATATTAAATTTTAAACCGATGAGGCAGAAAAAAGGCAGATAAGGGCTTTTCCAGCGAGTGGATTATGGTGTGAGTTCCGCAAGTCTCCTGCGTAATATGGACTGCTAAGGGCTGTGTCAAATGCACAGACGTGTGGCTTGCGTTAAAAGCCAAGAGTATGTTAGTACTTTTGTAAGAGCACAGCTTATGTTGTGAATCAGGGTGGCAACGCGGATATTATTCGTCCCTGGCAGAATATAAATATTTCTGTCAGGGGCGTGTTTTGTTTCTGATAATTTTGGGAGGCATATATGTTTATATTAAGCAAACGATGGCGTGAAAGTGCCGCAAAACAATAATATAAAATTATTTTATATAGACAATTTTTAAATTTTATGATATAATGTTTGTTAATGTAAAAAGGAGTTATTTGCTATGAATAAATATAAAGATTTTGAAAACTATCTTAAAGAATATCCGGACGAAAACGGATATTTCGGAGAATACGGCGGTTCTTATCAGGCGAAAGAACTTATAGAAGCTTTTAAAGAGGCAGATGATGCTTATGAAGCAATATGCCATTCTGCTCAGTTTATAAACGAACTTCGCAGAATACGTAAGGAGTTTCAGGGAAGACCAACCCCTGTTTATCATTGTGAACGCCTTTCAAAGATTTTCGGTAATTGCCAGATTTATCTTAAAAGAGAAGATTTGAACCATACCGGTGCACATAAACTCAATCACTGCATGGGCGAAGGTCTTCTTGCAAAGTTTATGGGCAAAAAGAAAATAATTGCCGAAACAGGTGCAGGACAGCACGGTGTTGCTATTGCCACAGCGGCGGCTTATTTCGGTATGGAATGTGATGTATATATGGGTGAAGTTGATATTGCCAAACAGCATCCGAACGTAATAAGAATGAAAATGCTTGGTGCAAACGTTATCCCTGTTACAAAAGGTCTTAAAACACTTAAAGAAGCTTGCGATGCGGCTTTTGAAGCATATCTTAAAGAATATAAAGATGCGATTTACTGCATCGGTACAGCAGCAGGTCCTCATCCGTTCCCGAAAATGGTTCGTGATTTCCAGTCTATAATAGGTATCGAAGCGAGAGAACAGTTCCTTGAAATGACAGGTATAATGCCTGATGCGGTTTGTGCTTGCGTAGGCGGCGGTTCAAACTCTCTCGGTATGTTCACTCCGTTCCTTGCAGACCCTGTTGAAATATACGGAATCGAACCTTTGGGCAGAGGTGCGGGCGTTGGTGACCACGCCGCAACAATGGCATACGGAACAAAAGGTATTATTCACGGATATTCAAGCTACGTTCTCCAGGATGAAAATGGCGAACCTCTTCCGGTTTATTCAATAGCAAGCGGTCTTGATTATCCGGGTGTAGGTCCTGAACATGCAAATCTTCGTGATATGGGCAGAGTTCACTATGATACAGTATCTGATGAAGAAGCAATGGAAGCATTTTTCCTCCTTTCCAGATACGAAGGGATTATTCCTGCTATTGAAAGTGCTCACGCAGTAGCTTATGCAATCCGTTATGCAAAACAGCATAAATCAGGTTCAATTCTTGCTTGTCTTTCAGGTCGTGGTGATAAAGATATTGACTATGTATATGAGAACTACGGATGTGGGGAAAGATTTAAATTAGATTACAATATATAATTTAGAGGGGGTGTAATTTTTTTGCATCCCCATTTTGATATTATTTTATATTAAGGGTGATTGTATGACAATGGTTTTACTTACTGCACTTGGTGTTGGCGGTGCAACTGTAATCGGTGCAGTAATTGGTTTTATTTTCAAAAAAGTATCTCACAGATTCAGCGATATTGTACTTGCTTTTGCGGCAGGAATAATGCTTGCGGCTGCAGTTTTGGGGCTTATAATTCCGTCTCTTGAATATGGAGATAATGCAGTGTTTGTATCTGTCATCGGTATTTTTTGCGGAGCTGTTGCAATAAATATTGTTGATAAACTTACTCCGCATCTTCACAAAATGACGGGTGCAGACATCGAAAAACATCCTGAAAGTGCAGACAAACTTAATAAAGTATTGCTTTTTGTAATGGCTATTGCTATTCATAATCTTCCCGAAGGTATTGCGGCGGGTGTCGGCTTTGGTACGGGAAATGTGGCAGATGCAATGCTTATTGCAGGCGGTATTGCTCTTCAGAATATTCCCGAAGGTATGGTTATTATAGCGCCGATGCTTGCGTCGGGAATCAGTATAAAACGTACCTTTGTAATAGCTATGCTCACAGGTGTTGTAGAAGTTGTCGGAACATTTCTCGGTTATTTTGCAGTATCAATCTCCGAGGCGATTCTGCCTTTTGCACTCAGCTTTGCGGGCGGTACAATGCTTTATGTTATAAGCGATGAAATGATTCCCGAAACTCATGCTCACGGTAGTGAAAGAGGAGCAACATATTCACTTATAATAGGTTTTTGTGTAATGCTTGTTATGGATTTCTTTTTGGGTTGATTTTAAGTATAAAATGATAATGTTAACGGACTTTATCCGGCACTTGCATATCATTGACATTTATTTGGTAATATGATAAAATTCAATTATAAAAATACATTTTGCGAGGTAAAAAATATGAAAATTGCTTTGATTAACGAAAATAGC
>JAZLDA010000046.1:0-9022 GCA_045614505.1 Acutalibacteraceae bacterium
ATATAAGCTTAAAGCCGAGATAGGCTCTTTTCTTGGCGCACATCTTGACAAAATCTACCAGCCGTCCCGGGATGAGCTGGTGTTTTTGTTGCGCTCAAAAGAGGGTGCAAGGCGTTTGCTTATTTCCGCAAAGCCGGGAAGCGCGAGGGTGCATTTTACCTCTGAAAGACTCGAAAATCCCCCGTCTCCTCCAATGTTTTGTATGCTACTGAGAAAGTATTTAAGCTCAGCCCGTCTTGTGAGCGTGGAGCAAACAGGACTTGAGAGAGTTCTGACTCTTGTTTTCTCTTCCACAAACGAAATGGGTGACGTTATATACCCAAAACTTATTTGCGAGCTTATAGGCAGTAAACCTAATATTATTTTTACCGACCAGAACGGAGTTATTCTCGACTCGGTAAGGCGAAGCGACCTCGAGGCTAACACCAGAATCATTCAGCCCGGCGCTCATTACCTGCCGCCTGCCCCCACCGAAAAAGCCGATATTTTAAGGGAGAATACAGATAGTATCACTTCTATGATACTACGAAAAAGAGAACTGCCCTTATGGAAGGCAATACTTGATACCGTGGAAGGACTGTCTCCCCTTACTGCAAGGGAAATTTCCCTTCGTATAGCAGGTGACTTTGAAAAGTCTGTTTATTCTCTGTCTCAAGGCGAAAAAATGAATATTACAGGCACGCTTAATTCCTTGCGTAAAGATATAACAGAAAACACTTATCCCGCGGTTTTAACCGATGCAAAAGGTGTGCCTAAGGATTTTTCCTTTACTTCCATAAAGCAGTATCACCCAAAATATACAGAGAAGGTGTATCCTTCCTTCGGCGAGGCACTGGATGCTTTTTACCGCGACAAAGAAAATTCCGAAAGAATCCGCCGTGCCGCCCAGGACATTTTAAAACTTCTTTCCCTGCTTACTTCACGCACCGAAAGAAAGATGGCGCTTAGAAAAAAAGACCTGCTTGCCTGCGCAGACCGAGAAAAATACCGTATTTACGGTGAACTGATAAAGGCAAATCTCTATTCAATAAAATCAGGCAGCAGTTATGCCTGCCTTCAGAATTATTACGATGAAAATTTAGCGGAAATTAAAATTCCCCTTGACCCTGCCCTTTCTCCTGCGGCTAACGCCGACCGTTACTTTAAGGAATATAAAAAAAGCTATACCGCCGAGAAAATGCTCACCCGTCTCATTGAAGATGACGAGAAGGACCTTGCTTATTTTGACTCGGTTCTGGATTCACTTTCCCGTGCAGAAAGTCTTGCAGAACTTAACGAAATACGCGAGGAACTCATTCTTTGCAGTATAATCCGTGCCGATAAAAAAGCAAAACCAAAAAAGGAAAGTGAAAGCTTCAGAGAGTACGCAACTAAAGAAGGCAACAAAATTCTTGTAGGTAAAAACAACCGCCAGAATGACCGCTTAACCCTTAGTGTTGCCTCAAAGGGAGACATTTGGTTTCACACCAAAAACATTCCCGGAAGCCACACGGTTTTGCTTTGTGACGGAAAAAAGGTCAGTGACGAGGAACTTATTTTTGCCGCAAAAATTGCCGCGTACCACTCAAAGGCTCAAAATTCCTCCGGTGTTCCCGTGGACTACACATACGTAAAGTATGTAAAAAAGCCAAATGGCGCCAAGCCCGGTATGGTGATTTATTCGGGAGAAAAAACACTCTTTGTAACTCCCGAGATTGTTTTGTGACTTGACTAAATAAATACGTTGTTATATAATATAATAAATAATTGCGGTTTGTGCTCGTTATTAAGCCGCGGAACGGAGTAAAAAAAAAGTATGGGTGAAATATCTCTGTCATCGATTGTTTCTATTATTCTGCACCGTATATGGTTAGTTATCGTAGTTGCAGTCCTTTGTGCCGCAATAGCCTTTGGTTATTGCAGTTTTGTTGCAACCCCTGTTTACAGCGCAAAAACCTCTATTCTTATTACCAACGGCGGTCTTATAACCGAAAGTTATGATGATTCTATTCAGACAAACGACCTGTCAGCTTCTATTTATCTTGTTGATACCTGTGTGGATATTCTCAAATCTCAGGGAATTTACCAAGACCTATCGGAAGCCATTGGCGGTAAATACAGCTTCCAGCAGTTAAAAGGTGCTTTTACAATTACAAAAAGAAACGATGAAAACCTCTTTATTGATATTTCCTTTAAAAGCACCGACCCGGAGGAAGCAAAGCTTATTGCAAACACCTTTACACAACTTTGCCCCACATATATGGCAGGAAAGCTTCCCCCTGTAACCGTTGAGGTAATGGACGAAGCCTACGGCACATCTATGATTTACCCGAGCACCTTCTCTTCCGTTGTCATTTTCGGATTCTTAGGCGCAGCATTAACCTGCGTACTGCTTGTTCTTATTGCTTCTCTCGACCAAACCATTAAGAGCGAGGAAGACTTTACGGAATCCTTTGATATTCCCGTTCTCGGAGCGGTTCCCGATTTCGACAACAGTCCTACTTATGCATACCGTTCTAAAACCGGCAGTGCTTCTACAGGGGGTTGATAATAATGGAAAAAACCAATAGTGTTAATACTTCCGCAACCAAAGCTACCGCCAAAAAGGTTCCCTTTGCTGTTGTTGAATCCTATAAAACCATAAGAACGAATATCTCATTTTCCCTCTCTCACGAAGGCTGTAAATCCTTTGTGATTTCAAGCTCTGTTCCCAGTGAGGGAAAATCCACAACCGCAGTAAATGTTGCCGTCGCTTTTTCTCAGTTAGGCAAAAACGTTCTTCTTATTGATGCAGACCTTCGTCGTCCTTCTATTCACAAGAAGTTAAAGTTATTAAACACACGCGGTCTTTATTCAATACTCTCCGGCAGTACTCCCTTTGAGGAATGTGTACAGAATGTCAATAAAAACTTTGACGTTCTCACTTCCGGTCCGCTTCCCTCCAACCCCATTGAGCTTATTGAATCCACCGCTCTTTCCGATTTACTTGAGTCACTTAAAGAACGTTATGAATATATTATTTTCGACTCTACACCCATAAATATTGTATCGGACGCTATTTCTCTTGCACCCAAGACCGACGGTCTCGTTCTTGTTGTCAAAGAAGGTAGCACAAGAAAAGACGATGTTCGCCATGCTATTTCCGCCTGTAATTTCGCAAACATCCGTATTATCGGTACTATTATTAATGATGTTAATTCAAAGAATTCCAGAAAATATGCATATCGAAAATACAGGTCCTCTTATCGTTATAAATATAAATATAACTACAAGTACTAAAAACCAGCCGGCAGATACAAATAACTCTGCCGGTTATTTTTTCAGGGCGACAAGAATAATTCGAAACAACCTCAAAATGGTATATTTCGGCGCCTTTCGCTCAATACATCTTTACGGAGGTCATAATGGGTTATATAGATATTCACTCTCATATACTCCCTGGTATTGACGACGGAGCAAAAACAGTGGAGGAAGCTATTGAACTTTTGGAACAGGAAAAGATCGATGGCGTTACAAGTGTAATTTGTACCCCTCACTTCTATCCCGAAATAGACACTCTGGAAGCTCATATAGAAAAATGCCAAGAAGCATTTACTGTTCTTAAATCTTCTACTCAGTATAAAGAGTTGCCGAGTATCTATTTAGGCCATGAAGTACAGTACTTTACCGGCATATCCAAATGTCAGAGCCTTGACAAGCTTTGTTTTGCAGGCACTAACATTTTACTGTTGGAGCTTCCCTTTCTCTCGCCTCTGTCAGACTTTATGCTTCGTGAAGTTAAAAGCATCGACAGAGATTTAGGAATAACGGTAATACTGGCTCATATAGAAAGATATTTACACGACAGACATTTCAAAAAGCTGTTAAAGCTTATTGAAAGCGGCGCTGTTTCTGCGCAGATAAATGCCGATTCTGTCATAAATCCCAACACACAAAAAACCGTACTCAAGTTAATAAAACGGGGTCTTGTTTCATATATTGCATCAGATTCGCACTCACCTTCTGTTCGTCCTGTACTTATAGGAAAAGCCTTCAAAGAGCTGAGAAGCAAATATTACGGACAGCTCTCAATCTGCAGAAGAAACAGTGAACGTCTTGAAAGCATTATGGAGGAAGCCGTCAATGGTTAAATCGAAAAACCTCATTCTCCACTCCGAAGAAAAGCCTTTTTATATAACCTTTCCTCTTCTTGACGCCACCAAGGCGGTAAACCACGCATTTACCACCAGATTAGGCGGGGCCAGCAAGGGAATGTACAGCCAGATGAATATGAGCTTTACAAACGGAGATAAAAGAGAAACCGTACTTGAGAATTACCGACGCATCTGCAATGCTGTGAACATTGATATAAACAAGGTTGTTTTATCTAAACAGACCCACACAAACAATGTCCGCATTGTCACAAGTGAGGATATAGGCAAAGGTATTTTTAAAGAACGGGATTACGACGACGTTGACGGACTTATCACAAATATCCCAGGCGTTGCCCTTGTCACTCAGTATGCCGACTGCACCCCCCTGCTTTTCTGTGACCCCGTAAAAAAAGTGGTTGCAACCTCTCACGCGGGCTGGAGGGGCACAGTCAGTGAAATAGGAAGAATAACCGTAGAAAAAATGCAAGAACATTTCGGAAGCGACCCGTCAGATATAATCGCCGCAATAGGTCCATCAATAGGACAGTGTTGCTATGAAGTGGACGACCCGGTATATAAACCGCTGTCAAAAATCCCCTATTTAAAGCAGGACAAAATCTTTATTAAAAAAGAAAACGGCAAGTATATGCTCAGTCTCTGGGAAACAAATAGAGAAATTTTAATAAATGCAGGCATAAAGGCGGAACACATTGATGTTACCGACCTTTGTACAAATTGCCACCCCGATATATTCCATTCCCACCGCTTTACAGGCGGTAAGCGAGGAAATCTTGCGGCTCTTATTGCTTTGTGCGAATAACCAAAAAACACTTTAGTTTTTTACGGCTAAAGTGTTTTTTTGCACAAATTTACAAAAATTTCAAAAAAACACTTTACAACTTCAGTGTGATGAAGTATAATAAGCTTATAAATTTAAGGGGCACACCCCCGAATGAAAGGAATAATTATTATGAAAAAGATTTTAGCACTTATGCTGGCAGTCTTAATGATGGCTTTATGCTTTGCAGGCTGCGGCGCACAGAAAACAATTGTTGTAGGCTATACCATTTATGAGCCTATGAACTACCTTGATGAAAACGGAACTCTTATCGGCTTTGATACCGAGCTTGCAGAAGCTGTTTTCGGCAATCTCGGCTACAAGGTTGTTTTCAAAGAAATCGAATGGAAAAACAAGTATACCGAGCTTGATTCCGGTGCAATTGACTGTATCTGGAACGGCTTTACCTGCAATGCTGCAGACGATGACGGTATCCAGCGTGCAGAAAAGGTTGACTTCTCCTACAACTATATGGAGAACCTTCAGGTTGTTGTTGTTAAGAATGATTCCGGTATTGCCGCCGCTGCTGACTTAAACGGTAAAATCGGTGATGCTGAAATCGGTTCTGCAGGCGAATCCTATGCAAAGGGCTTTGAAGGCATTGTATTCAAAGGCGCTACCAAGCAGACCGACTGTCTCTTTGCTGTTAAATCCGGCACTGCCGATTTTGCTGTAGTTGACAATCAGCTTGCAAAAAGCTACTGCGGTAAAGGTGACTATGCTAACCTTCAGATAGTTGAAGCTCTTTCCAGCGATGTTGAATATTACGCTATCGGCTTTAAGAAAGGCAGCAAGCTTACCGCCAAGGTAAACGCTCAGCTTGAAGCTCTTGCAAAAGACGGTACTATTTCTAAACTTGCTGAAAAATACGGTGTTTCCAACACTGCTATTATTGATTTTTCAAGCCAGAAATAATTACATATATAAAGCCCTTGGAGAATAAATATGACATTTATTGAAGTTACTTCATTTTTGTTTGACGGCTTTAAAATATCACTACTAATCTTTGCGGTGACGCTGCTTTGCGGCGCACCGCTTGGTTTACCTATAGCCTTCTGTTCAATGAGCCGTTTTAAACCCCTAAGAACCGTTTCAAGAATTTTTGTTTGGATAGTCAGGGGCATTCCGCTGATGCTCCAAATTTTTATAATTTATTATGTTCCTTCCCTTGTTTTCGGATTAGAAATCTGGAAGAATCTTGATTTAGCTTTTACTACCGGCAGGGAGCTGTCTTTCGCGGGCAGAGTTTTCGCTGTTATGATTGCTTTTGTATTAAACTACGCTTGTTATTTTTCCGAAATATACCGCGGCGGAATTGAAAGTATTTCAAAGGGACAGTACGAAGCAGGCTACGTTTTAGGACTGAGTAGGTCTCAGGTTTTCAGAAAAATAGTTTTAAAGCAGGTGGTTCAGCGTATTGTTCCGCCTATGTCCAACGAAATCATTACCCTTATCAAGGATACTGCCCTTGCCAACTGTATTATGGTAGGCGAAATTATTTATAAAGCTAATATCCTTGCGGCGGAAAAAGCTCTTATATGGCCGCTGTTTTTCTCAGGCGCGTTCTATCTGCTGTTTGTTGGACTGCTTACCATTGTTCTCGGTAAGATAGAGAAAAAACTCAGTTATTTCAGGAGTTAAGCTATGGCAGTATTAGAAGTAAAAAATATAAAGAAAAATTTCGGCAAGGTAGAGGTTTTAAAAGGCATTGACTTCTGTCTTAATAAAGGCGAAGTACTGGCTATTATCGGTTCATCGGGAAGCGGTAAAACAACTCTGCTCAGATGCCTGAATTTCCTTGAAACACCTGACAATGGTATAATATCGGTAAATGGCAAAGAGCTTTTTAACAGTGAAAACAAGGTTTTGCAGGATGACGAGACGGTGAGACAAAACAGACTTCATTTCGGTCTCGTTTTCCAAAACTTCAACCTTTTCCCGCAGTACACAGTGCTCCAGAACGTCACCCTCGCTCCTACCCTGCTTAAAACGGGTACACCGGAGGAAATTCACGAAAAAGCTCTGGAGCTTATTGAAAAGGTAGGACTTTCCGAAAAAATCGATTCCTACCCCTGCCAGCTTTCGGGCGGACAGCAACAGCGTGTTGCCATTGCCAGAGCTCTTGCAATGAATCCCGAAATTCTCTGCTTCGATGAGCCCACAAGCGCACTTGACCCGGAGCTTACGGGAGAAGTGCTCAAGGTTATTAAAGCTCTTAAGTCTTCTGACAGCACTATGATAGTTGTTACCCACGAAATGGAGTTTGCAAAAAATGTTGCCGACAAGGTAATCTTTATGGCAGACGGCATTATTGAGGAAGTAGGAGCACCCCAAGAGGTATTTGATAATCCCAAGAGTGCAAAAACCAAGGCTTTCCTTGCAAAGTCTTTTGAAGAACTATAGGAGGCAGGATATGGCTAAAATCAGCGACGAAATGATAAATGAGCTTTTTAAAGTCATTCTGAGCCTCGAAACCGAGGAAGACTGCAAAATGCTTTTTGACGACCTTTGCACACATAAGGAAGTGGAGAATATGGCTCAGCGCGTCTGTGCTGCCCGCCTTTTAAAGCAGGGCGAAACCTACAGTCAGGTAAGCGAAAAAACAGGTATCGCCAGTGCCACCCTCGCCCGTGTCTCAAGCTGTTTAAAATACGGTAAGGGGTATGATAAATTCATTAAATAATCAACAGACATAAAAACACCCGAGATTTTAAGCTCGGGTGTTTTCTTTTAGTTTTGTTTGCGTACTATGCCATATTCGTCATCAAGACGAAATCCGGAACAAATTTTATTTTGAAGAAAGGAAACAACCTCATCCTCGTCCAAATACGCCATACATTCGTAAGTCTCTGTTTCCTCATTATAGGCAAAATTTGCACATATATCACAAGAAGAAACAGTTTTTTTCTCCGCCATAAGGAGATTAAGCCTTGCCAACGGAACCGAAAAGCTCCATCTTCTCTTTAACGGTAGCCTTAATAGCCTCTACGCCGGGAGCAAGAAGCTTTCTGGGGTCAAAGCCCTTACCCTGAAGGTCTTTTCCTGCTTCAACGTACTCTCTTGTGGCTGCAGCGAAGGCGAGCTGACACTCGGTGTTAACGTTAATTTTGGAAACGCCCAGAGAAATAGCCTTTTTAATCATATCGGCAGGGATACCGGTACCGCCGTGGAGAACTAAGGGCATATCGCCTGTAAGCTGCTGAATAGCGTCCAGTGTATCAAAGGAAAGACCTGCCCAGTTTTCGGGGTATTTGCCGTGGATATTACCTATACCTGCGGCAAGCATAGTTACGCCCAGGTCAGCAATCATTTTGCATTCTTTGGGGTCAGCAACTTCACCGCTGCCGATAACACCGTCCTCTTCTCCGCCGATAGCACCTACTTCAGCTTCGAGAGAAAGGCCGAGTTCATTGCAAGTAGCAACAAGTTCCTTTGTCTTTGCAATGTTTTCCTCAATGGGATAGTGAGAGCCATCGAACATTACCGAAGAGAAACCTGCTTCAATACATTTCTTAGCGCCCTCGTAAGAGCCGTGGTCAAGGTGAAGAGCAACGGGAACGGTGATTCCAAGCTCGTTAATCATACCATTAACCATTCCTACAACGGTCGTGTAACCGCACATATATTTTCCGGCACCCTCGGATACACCTAAAATAACCGGAGATTTGAGCTCCTCAGCAGTTTGAAGAATTGCCTTTGTCCATTCAAGATTGTTAATGTTGAACTGACCTACGGCATATTTGCCGGCTTTTGCTTTGTTAAGCATTTCTTTTGCAGATACTAACATTTTATTTTCCTCCTATTTTGCCCATTAGAGCATATAAATTTACCTATATATTTTATACCAACATTCAGGATAAATCAAGTATTATATACAAAAAAGCAAAAATGTATGAATAATCAATTTCCCATTAAAAAACATTGACAAATCACCGCCAATTTAGTATAATAACTCACGGTCTCATTAGAGACTGAACAAAGCGTTCAATACATTTCGAGGTGTCGCCCAGTTGGTAGGGCGCCTGCTTTGGGAGCAGGATGCCGCAGGTTCGAGTCCTGTCACCTCGACCAT
>JAZLDA010000047.1:0-3904 GCA_045614505.1 Acutalibacteraceae bacterium
TTTTTAGTTTCCTGTCATTTTTTCCTGTTTAACCTTTTTGTCAATTACATGGCGACCGGCAAGCTCATTTTTTATGTCATCAACGCTTATACCCATTTCAACCATCATAACCATAACGTGGTACATAAGGTCGGCAATTTCGTATACTGTCTCAGCTTTATCGTTTGCTTTTCCTGCAATAATAACCTCGGTACACTCTTCGCCCACCTTTTTGAGTATCTTATCAATGCCCTTCTGAAAGAGATAGGTAGTATATGAGCCTTCGGGCAGGTCTTTCTTTCTGCCCTCAAGGAGCGAATATAGTCCCTCGGTGGAGAATTCGCTTAAAGTCTCGCTCTGCCAAACTTCATTAAAGAAGCAGGAATCATTTCCCGTGTGGCAGGCAGGTCCGTCCTTTTTAACCACAACGGTGAGTGCATCCTTATCGCAATCTGCGGTAATGGAGACTATATGCTGGAAGTTTCCGCTGGTCTCTCCTTTAAGCCAAAGTTTCTGTCTGCTTCTGCTGTAAAAACA
Source organism: Acutalibacteraceae bacterium (assembly GCA_045614505.1). Taxonomy (GTDB): domain Bacteria; phylum Bacillota; class Clostridia; order Oscillospirales; family Acutalibacteraceae; genus SIG607. The sequence goes on from JAZLDA010000047.1 coordinate 517, forward strand.
GGTAAGACCCTTTTCCATAGAAATTTTAAGGCTTTCCTTGTTCATATAAGCTAAAGTCAAAACCTTTTTTGTATCCGCATCAACAACAATTGCAGGGATAAGACCCTTTTCATCAAATTTAAGCTCATCAATATTAAACATAATTATAACCTCACAATAATACCGTTATCATTAAGTGTTTTCTTTAAATCTTTTATTTTAACCTCACCGAAATGGAAAATAGAAGCCGCAAGACCTGCATCTACTCCCGGCAGTGTTTTAAAAAGCTGGACGAAATGCTCTATATTTCCGGCTCCCCCTGAAGCAATAACAGGAACTTTTACGGCATTACATACAGCACTGAGCATTTCTAAATCAAAGCCGCCTTTAACACCGTCGGTGTCAATAGAATTAACTACTATTTCCCCGGCTCCGTCGCTGACACCTTTCTTTATCCACTCAATAGCTTCAATTCCGGTGTCCTCTCTGCCGCCCTTGGCAAAAACGTGGAAAGTATTATCAACTCGCTTTATATCAACCGACAGCACAACACACTGGTCGCCGTATTTTTTAGCCGCCTCACCAATTAAAGAAGGATTTCTTATAGCGCCCGAATTTACACTAACTTTATCAGCTCCGCATTTAAGCACCCTGTCAAAATCCTCAAGGCTGTTGATTCCGCCGCCGACGGTCAGAGGAATAAAAATCTCAGCGGCGACTTCCTTTAAAATATCGGTAAAAATCTCTCTCTCCTCAAAGGAAGCGGTTATATCATAAAAAACAAGCTCGTCAGCGCCGTTTTCACTGTAGAAGCGTGCAAGCTCAATAGGAGAAGAAACGTCATTAAGACCCTTGAAGTTAACGCCCTTAACAACTCTTCCGTTTTTTACGTCAAGGCAAGGAATAATTCTTTTGGTAATCATTTGGCTTTTTCCACCGCCTCTTTAAGATTAATTGCTCCGGTATAATACGCCTTGCCGATAATAGCACCATAAACACCGATTTCGCAAAGTCTCATAATATCGGTCATATCAGATACTCCGCCCGAAGCAATAATATTTAAGGAGAGCTTAACTTTTAGCTTTTTATAAAGTTCAAGGTTTGTTCCTCTCATTGCGCCGTCTCGGGAAATATCGGTGCAGATAATGGTTTTAACGCCGATTTCCTGCATCTGACTGCAGAACTCAAAACCGTCAAATTCACTCTTTTCGGTCCAGCCCTTAATGGCAACCAAACCGTCCTTAATATCAACGCCTACGGCAATTTTCTCCCCATACTCCTTTAAAGCAGAAAGGAGAAATTCTCTGTCTTTCACCGCCGCAGTGCCGAGAATTACTCTGTTTACACCTGCATCAATATAGGTTTTAACCGTCTCTATACTTCTGATACCGCCGCCGATTTCTATAAAGGCGTCGGTGGCACTTCTTATTTTCTTTACGCTTTCAATATTCGGTGTATTACCGTCTCTTGCGCCCTCAAGGTCAACGAGGTGAAGATGGTCGGCTCCGCACTCCTTGAATTTAAGAGCAACCTCCTCAGGGCGCTCACTGTAAACGGTTATATTATTATAATCGCCCTTATAAAGGCGCACAGCTTTACCGTCATATAAATCAATAGCAGGAAAAATTATCATATCTATTCTCCAAATTCACAAAATGCCTTTAAAATATTAAGGCCCACTTCCCCGCTTTTCTCAGGGTGGAACTGACAGCCGAAAATGTTGTCCTTCGAAACGGCGGCAGTAAGTTTCTTTCCGTACTCAGCCGTAGCTATAAGGCTGTCCTCACAGCCAGTAGCATAGAAGGAATGAACAAAATACACACAGTCGCCGTCATTTATGTATTTAAACAGCGGATTATCCTTTTCAAAATGCAGAGCATTCCAGCCGATATGAGGTATTTTAAGACTTTCGGGGATAGTCCCTTGCATACCGACAACCTCGCCCTTTAAAAGGCCGAGTCCCTCGTGCTCGCCGTATTCATAGCTTTTAGTGAAAAGCATTTGCATACCGAGACAAATGCCTAAAAGAGGCTTGCCCTGTTGCGCCTGCTCTATAATCACTTTATCAAGACCCCGTTCACGAAGTTTTTTTGCGGCATCACGAAAGGCGCCTACACCCGGTAAAATGAGCTTGTCTGCTTTTCTTATTTCTGCTTCATCACCGGTGACACAAATATCAGCGCCGATTGAGCGAAAGGAAGAGCAAAGAGAAAACAGATTGCCCACACCGTAATCAATAATCGCAATCATCAGAGAACTCCTTTGGTTGAGGGGATTTCGTTTTCAAAACGCAAATCAACGGCAACAGCCTGACGAAGAGACCTTGCAACGGATTTGAATGCTCCCTCGATTATGTGATGAGAATTTTTACCGTCACGACTTATTAAATGAAGTGTTATATCGGCGTTTCGGACGAAGCTTATAAAGAATTCCTCAACAAGCTCGGTATCAAACTGTCCTACCTTTTCGGTGGGAATTTCCAATTTATACGATAAAAAAGGTCTGCCCGAAATATCAACGGCACTTTCAATAAGCGCTTCATCCATAGGAAGAAGCATAGAGCCGTAACGGGTAATGCCTTTCATATCACAAATAGCTTCTTTGAAGGCTTTGCCGAGACAAATACCAATGTCCTCAACCAAGTGGTGGTCATCAACAAAGGTATCACCCTTTGCATTAATTTTAAGGTCAAAGCCACCGTGGCGTGCAAAGAGGGTAAGCATGTGGGTAAGAAAACCGCAAGGAATATTAAGCTCTGCCGCACCTTTACCGTCAAGGTCAAGGGACAACTCTATCTGAGTTTCGGCGGTATCTCTTTTTATAGTACCTGTTCTCATTTTACTTCCTCCTTAATTTCTGCAACCTTTTTTATAAATATTTCCATCTGCTCTTTTGTTCCGATAGTTATGCGGTTAAAGTTTTTAATTTTTTCAGTGGAAAAATGACGGACAAGGATTCTTCTCTCTTTAAGTTTTTGATAAAGGGTCTCGCCGTCAATCCAGTCACACTCTGCAAAAACAAAGTTTGCCTTTGAATCTGTAACCCTGAAACCGAGTTTTTTTAGTTCCTGCACCGTATATTCACGGTTTTTGATTATTTCGCCGCATTTCTCCATATAATAATCATTTTCGTCAATTGCGGCCTGCCCTGCAAGTAAAGTCAAACGGTTGATATTATAGGGATTAGTGGAATATTTAATAAGCTCCAAATCGCTTATAAGCTCTTTGTTTCCTATTGCAAAGCCCAGTCTTGCCCCTGCCATACTTCTCGATTTGGAAAATGTCATTGAGACAAGGAGATTATCGTACTTCTTTGTAAGGGATATTGCACTCTCTCCTCCGAAATCAACGTATGCTTCATCAATTACCACCACATTATTTCTGTTGGTTTTAAGAATTTCCTCAATTTC
>JAZLDA010000048.1:0-9563 GCA_045614505.1 Acutalibacteraceae bacterium
ACTGTTTTTTATGTTGAAGAGAAAAAAGGCGGAGCATACAGCACCTATAAATATGCAAAAAGAAAAAACAAGAAAATTATTAGGCTTTTAACGAATAAAGAATGAATAAGAGCAAATACTCTGTGAAAAATAGTTTTATACTATATTTTACGGAGAGATTTTATGGTTAGAAAAAAGGGAAAAAGCACCTACATTTTTGAAAATCAACCGGTTATTACAGGCTATGGCGCTGTTGTGGGCAAAAAAGAGGGACAAGGCCCCTATGGAAAGTATTTTGACTTTGTAGGCGAGGACGAGCGTTTCGGAGAGGACGGCTTTGAAAAAGCGGAGAGCACAATGCAGAAAATGGCTGTTGTGTATGCGCTTGATAAAGCAAAGACCCCAATGAGGGAAATTGATGCCATTTGTTCAGGCGACCTGCTAAATCAGTGTATAGGAAGCTCCTTTGCTGTGAGAGATATGAATATTCCCTTTATCGGAATATACGGCGCATGCTCCACGATGGCGCTGTCTATGATTCTTGTGTCTATGATGATAGAGGGCGGCGGAATGAAAAACGGAATATCCTCAGCTTCCTCGCACTTTTGCGCCGCTGAGCGTCAGTACCGTTTCCCTCTTGAATATGGCTGTCAGCGCACCCCCACCGCTCAGTGGACAGTGACGGGTGCAGGCGCTTTTGTTATATCCGAGCAGGGAAAAGGCCCGAAAATTGTTGCAGCTACCTTTGGAGAAATCAAAGATCTCGGAATAACCGACCAGAACAATATGGGTGCCGCCATGGCGCCTGCCGCTTGCTCTACCATTTTGAGGTTTTTAAAAGACACCGAAACCAAGGCGGAGGACTATGATGCCATATATACAGGCGACTTAGGGTTAGTAGGAAGCGAATTGCTTATTGAACTGGCGGAGAAGGAAGGGTACGACCTATCGAAAAGGCACAAGGATTTCGGTAAGATGATATATGATATGGAAAAGCAGGATGTTCACGCCGGCGGGTCGGGGTGCGGCTGTAGTGCCAGTATGATGGCGTCATATATAATGCAAGAAATGAACAAGGGAAAGCTTAAAAATATCCTTTATTGTGCCACCGGCGCACTTCTGTCTCCCACCTCCGTTTTGCAGGGAGAAAGTATTCCCTCGATTTGTCATTTAGTTAATATTCGTTGTTCTTAAATTTAATAATAAAAACTTGACTTTTTATTTTCTTTGTAATAAAATATTTATAGTGAGATTTAGAGAGGTAAGGACTATTTTATTTTTGTGTCCTTGCTTCTCTTTTTTTTAAAAACATATAATCGGAGGGAAAATATGAAAAAAACACAAATTGTAGACTGGAAAACAATAACTGATTTTGTGGTTGACGCTTTTGTTGGTTACGGAATTCCGAGAGAGGATGCCAAAATCTGCGCAGATGTACTTTTAGAGTCTGACAAGCGTGGTATTGAATCTCACGGTGTAAACCGCTTCAAACCTGTTTATCTTGACAGAATTAAAGCCGGCATTCAAAAAGCAGTAACCGAAATTGAAATTATAAAAGAAACCCCAACCACTGCGGTTATCGACGGTCATCACGGTATGGGTCAGGTAATTGGCCATAAGGCTATGAGTATGGCAATTAAGAAGGCCAAAGAATATGGTATGGGAATGGTTGTTGTCCGTAATTCCTGCCATTACGGTATAGCAGGTTATTATTCCACTATGGCGACAAAAGCAGGTTGTATTGGTATGACAGGTACAAACGCTCGTCCCTCTGTTGCGCCGACTTACGGTGTTGAGGGTATGTTTGGTACAAATCCGTTTACAATTGGTGTGCCTACCGATGAGGCTTTTGATTTTAATTTTGACTGTGCAACTTCGATTACACAGAATGGTAAGGTTGAATATTATGAAAGAATCGGCGAGGATGTACATCCGGGTACAATTATCGACACCGACGGTAATGCTGTAGAGGGTGATGCAGGGGTAGCACTAAGAAAAATCCGAGGCGGTACAGCAGCACTTACAACCCTTGGCGGTATAGGTGAAGCTTTAGGCGGATATAAAGGCTACGGCTTTGCTTTGGCTGTAGAATTTTTCTCTTCCATCCTCCAAGACGGTGCTTACGGAAAGGACCTTGACGGCAAGGATGAAAACGGAAACATTCGTCCTTATCAGTTAGGACATTGGTTTATTGCTATTGATACCGAACACTTTATGGGAGAAAAAATTGCTCGTAAAAAAGCAGGTGACATTTGCCGTAGTATGCGCGCATCTAAGAAAGCGCCTAATACAGACAGAATTTACACCGCAGGTGAAAAGGAATATGAAATTGGTGTAGCACGCGCAAGCGGTGTGCCCATAAATGAGTCTGTACAAAAGGAAATAACACAAATTCGTGATGAGCTGGGACTTACACAGTACAAATTCCCGTGGGAGGATTAATACGGGATTATAGTTGCTATAAATATTACAAAAAACACAGAAAAATTTTTCTGTGTTTTTTTGTTGCAAATAATCCGTATATATAGTAAAATATATATAATTAAAATGAACAAAAAGGTAGGATGTTTATGAAACCGATTTATAAACGCGTATTACTAAAGCTTTCCGGTGAGGCTCTTGCAGGAGAAAAGGGAAGCGGCCTCGATTTTGATAAGGTTGTTCAGATTTGTCAGAGCATAAAAAAATGCGCTGATATGGGAGTACAGATTGCCATTGTTGTGGGCGGCGGAAACTTCTGGCGCGGCAGAAGCAGTGGACAGATGGACAGAACAAGAGCTGACCACATGGGTATGCTTGCCACAAGCATTAACGCTCTGGCTGTTGCCGACGGACTTGAGCAGGTGGGTGTTACCGCAAGAGTACAGACCGCCATTGAAATGAGACAAATTGCCGAGCTTTATATAAGAAACAAGGCTGTGCGTCACCTTGAAAAGGACAGAGTTGTTGTTTTCGGTTGCGGAACAGGTAATCCTTTCTTCTCTACCGATACTGCCGCCGCACTCAGAGCCGCTGAAATCGATGCCGATGTAATTTTCAAGGCAACCAATGTTGACGGCGTTTATGACAGCGACCCCAAACAAAATCCTGATGCAAAGAAATTTGATACACTTTCCCATCTTGACGTTCTTCAAAAGGGACTTCACGTAATGGACAGCACTGCTGCTTCTCTTTGTATGGACAACGGCATTGAAATACTTGTATTTAACCTTGACGACCCCGATAACATTGTTCGCGCAATGGTTGGAGAAAATATCGGTACAGTTGTGAAATAAAATATTTATATACGGAGGAAATATTTATGGATAATTTAATTAAGAACACAGAACAGAGAATGGATAAATCTCTTGACGCTCTTGACAGAGACTACAAAGCTGTAAGAGTCGGCAGAGCAAATGCTTCCGTACTTGACAGAATTAATGTTGATTACTACGGTGTTCCTACCCCCGTTCAGCAGATGGCGGCTATTTCTATGCCCGAGCCCAGAATTCTTATGATTAAGCCTTGGGATGCCTCTACTTTAAGAGAAATCGAAAAAGCAATTCTGACTTCCGATATCGGTATAAATCCTCAGAATGACGGAACTGCAATCCGCCTTAATTTCCCGCCTCTCACCGAGGAAAGAAGAAAAGAGGTTGTTAAAGAGGTAAAGAAGATGGCAGAGGACGCAAAGGTTGCTGTCCGTAACATCAGAAGAGACGCTCTTGAAAAGCTTAAAGGTCTTAAAAAGAACAACGAAATTACCGAAGACGACGAGAAAAACGGCGAGAAGAAGATTCAGAATCTTACCGATAAGTTCTGCAAGGAAATTGATGGCTTGCAGGCTATTAAGGAAAAAGAAGTAATTGAAATCTAAGGTGAGAGCCAAAATGTTCTTTAAGAAGAAAGAAAATGATGCGCCCCGGAATATTCCGGGGCATATTGCCATTATAATGGACGGCAACGGCAGATGGGCTAAGAATAAAGGTATGCCGCGGTCTTTTGGTCACACTGCCGGTGCTAAAAAGTTCAAAGAAATTGCAAGATACTGTAACAAAATAGGTGTAAAATATTTGACAGTATATGCTTTTTCCACCGAAAACTGGAAGCGCCCCAAGGAAGAAATCGACGGCATTATGAATTTACTAAGGGATTATCTGTTGGATTCCACCAACTTTAAGGGCGAGAACATAAAGCTGAGATTTATAGGGGATAGAACTGTTTTACCTGAGGATGTAAGGATTCTTATGGAAAAAAGCGAAAGAGAGTCGGACGATGCAACGGGTATGACTGCCTGTCTTGCTCTTAATTACGGCGGCAGGGATGAAATAACCAAGGCGGTGCAAAGAATAATAGAAGACGGTAAAAAGCCGGAGGATATAGACGAAGAGCTTATTTCTTCCTATCTTTACACTGCGGATTACCCAGACCCCGACCTAATTATCCGCCCCAGCGGAGAATACAGACTTTCCAATTTTCTCACCTGGCAGTCTGCCTACAGTGAGTTTTATTTTGATAATGTTTTGTGGCCCGATTTTTCCACAAAAGATTTGGATAGAGCGATAGACGAGTTCAGCCGTCGCAATCGCCGTTTCGGAGGAGTATGATTATGCTTACACGTATTATTTCAGGTGCGGTTCTGATTTTAGTGGTAGGCGGTATGTTTGTGCTGGGTAATTTTTATCCACCGGTGCTCGCCTTATTTATCGCAATAATAACTGCCGTTGCCTGCTATGAGATTTTAAATAACACAGGAATTATTAAGAAAAAGGCTGCAACCTTTGGAGCATGCGTTTATGCTCTTTTCAGTGTATTTGCTCATCTCGGATACACCGAGAAGCTGTGGCAGGAACTGACTAATGAATTCTTTACGGTGATTTTTACCGTTTTTGTAGTGGCGGTTGCTCTTTACTATAACAAGGAATTCGGACTTTCCTCAATTGCGGCAACTATTTCATTCCCCATAGTTATTTCCTATGCTTTCAGCAGTATTACATCTCTTTATCTTTCTGAAAGCGGCGTGTTCTATCTGCTTCTTCTCATTAACTTTTCTTCTGTTTGCGATACGGGTGCATACTTTACAGGTGTGCTTCTGGGCAAGCATAAGCTTTGCCCCAATATCAGCCCCAAGAAAACCGTTGAGGGCGCAGTAGGCGGAATAGTATGGAGTCTTATTTGTTCTTTAATACTCTGCTTTGCTTTCGGAAAAACAGATATTCTTCTCTATCTGCTTATAGCAACAGTGCCTTTCTGTATTGTTGGTATGTGCGGTGATTTGTTTGCTTCTGTTATTAAAAGAAGCGTTGATTTAAAGGATTACGGCAAGCTTATTCCCGGTCACGGCGGTATACTTGACCGTTTTGACAGCATACTGTTAATAGCACCTGTTTTAAGCCTTTTCGTTAACGGAGGACTGTTCTGATGACAGAAAAACTCATACTGCTGGGCTCAACGGGTTCTATCGGTGTGCAGGCTTTAGAGGTTGCAAGAAAGCAGAATATAAAGATAACCGCCCTTGCCGCAGGCAAAAACGTTGTTCTTATGGAACAGCAGGTGAGGGAATTTAAGCCTAAAGTTGCCGTAATGTACGATGAAAACGCGGCAAAAGAGCTGAAAATAAAAATTAAAGATACCGATACAAAAGTGCTTTGCGCAAGTGACGGTGTCTGCGAGGCGGCAAGCCAAGAGGGAGATACAGTCCTTAACGCTATTGTGGGTATTGCAGGACTCAGACCCACTATGGCGGCTATTGAGGCAGGCAAGACCCTTGCTCTTGCAAACAAGGAATCTCTTGTTACAGGCGGAGAGCTTGTGACAAGAGCCCTTAAAGAAAAGGGCGGCAAAATGATTCCCGTAGACAGCGAACATTCTGCCATTTTTCAGTCTTTGCAGGGTGTACCAGAGGGAGCAGTTTCAAGAATTCTTCTCACTGCCTCGGGAGGTCCTTTCTTCGGAAAAACAAGGGAAGAACTCGGCAATGTAACGGTTTCAGAGGCGCTTAATCACCCCAACTGGAGTATGGGCGCGAAAATAACAGTTGACTCTGCCACCCTTATGAATAAAGGCCTTGAGGTAATCGAGGCGGTGCATCTTTTCGGTGTTCCTGCAGAAAAAATTGATGTTGTGGTGCACAGAGAAAGTATAATTCATTCGGGGGTAGAACTCACCGACGGCGCTATGCTTGTGCAGATGGGTGTTCCCGATATGAAACTGCCTATCCAGTATGCGCTGACTTTTCCTGCCAGAGCCCATCTTGACGAGCGGCTTGACCTTATTTCTCTTTCAAAACTTACTTTTTTTGCACCCGATACTAAAACTTTCCGTTGCTTGCCGATTTGTATTGATGCAATAAAAGAAGGCGGACTTAAACCTACCGCCGCAAACGGCGCAAACGAGAAGGCTGTGGAGTTATTTCTCCAAGGCAAAATCGGATTTTTGCAAATTGCAGAGCTTGTCGAAGCGGCAAAGGAGCAGCAAAGTGTTTGCAAAGATTTCAGTCTTGAGGATGTATTCGAGGCTGATAAGGCTGCCAGAGAATTTGTTATGTCCAAGGTGTAATTTTTAGAGGTGATTACTATTTCTACCATTACTTCAATATGGAATACTGTATGGCCGTATCTTGTTGCCGTGCTTATGTTTTTGGTGCTCATTATCATTCACGAGTTCGGCCATTTTATTGTTGCAAAGCTCTTTAAAGTAAGGGTAAATGAGTTTGCAGTAGGCTTCGGTCCGAAACTCTTTAAGGTGCAGGGCAAGGAGACCCTTTACCGCTTTAATCTTATACCCTTCGGAGGATATTGCGCTATGGAGGGCGAGGACGAGGAAAGTGCCGACCCCAGAGCTTTTTGCAACGCAAAAGCCTGGAAGCGGTTTTTAATTGTTGCCGCAGGTGCGGTGTTCAATCTTTTACTGGGACTTATTATTGTTTCTGTAATAGTTTGCTCAAGTGATCTTGTCGGCACAACTAAGGTGCACAGCTTCAGGGAAAATGCCGTAAGTGTGAATTCGGGATTAATGGTGGGAGACCAAATCGTAGAGGTTAATGGCAGAAGAATGTACACCACAAAAGACATTATGTATGCCTTTACTGCTGTAGAAACCGAAGAAAACGGCAAAACCATAATGAATATGAAGGTCGTGCGTGAAGGAAACAAAATCCCTCTTGATGTAGAATTTCAAGCTGAGACTATTGATGATATAAGTTATATAGTGCTTGATTTTAATTTTATAGGGGAAGAGAAAACCTTCCTAAATGTAATTTCCGAAACATTTAAAACCACATTTTCCTATTGCAGAATGGTGTGGTTTTCTCTTGTTGACCTTATAAGCGGACGGTTTGGTATAAGCGCCGTTTCGGGCCCTGTAGGGGTTACTGCTACCATAGGTCAGGCGGCAAGAATGGGACTGATGAATATACTTCCTATAATGGCGCTGATAACGGTGAATCTGGGTGTTTTCAATCTTCTTCCTGTTCCTGCACTTGACGGCGGAAGACTAATATTCATTTTGCTTGAAATGATTTTAAGACGACCCGTTGCAAAGAAATACGAGGGCGTAATCCACGCTGTAGGACTTGTTTTGTTATTACTTTTAATGGCAGTTGTTACCTTTAAGGATATCTGGAGTTTGATTACGGGGTAGAATTATGTTTACTAATAATGATACAGTGAAAGTGCGCCTTAATAATATCGCAATAGGCGGCGGCGCTCCTATAACGGTACAGTCTATGCTCAGTGTACCTTCTACCGATATAAAAGGAAACATTGAGCAGGCAAAGGATTTAGAGGCGGCAGGCTGTGAAATAATAAGGGTGGCTGTTCCAGATATGTCGGCGGTTTCTCTTATACCTGCTATAAAGGAACAGGTTAGTGTGCCGTTGGTTGCAGACATTCACTTTGATTATAAGCTTGCCCTTGAGAGCGTTGCCGCAGGAATAGATAAAATCCGCATTAATCCCGGAAATATAGGAGACGACAGCAGGGTAAAAGCAGTGGCCGATGCTTGCAGAAATGCAGGAGTGCCTATAAGAATAGGCGTTAATTCAGGCTCTATTGAAAGAGAGATACTGGCTAAATACGGCGCTCCTACACCAGAGGCTATGGTGGAAAGCGGTATGTATCATATTTCTCTTTTGGAAAAATTTGATTTTGACCAAATTGTATTGTCTCTTAAATCCTCTGATACGGGGAATATGTATAAGGCGTACAGTTTGGCTGCTGAGAAATGCAGATATCCTTTGCATCTGGGAGTTACCGAAGCTGGTACAATGCGTATGGGAATAATTCGCTCCTCTGCAGGAATAGGCGGACTTTTGCTCAGAGGAATTGGCGGCACAATAAGAGTTTCCTTAACAGATGACCCCATCAATGAAGTTTACGCCGCGAAGGACCTTTTAAAGGCTATAGGAATGAGGAATGACGGCATTCGTTTTGTTTCCTGTCCAACCTGTGGAAGAACGAGAGTAAATCTTATAGGTCTTGCAAAAGAAGCAGAGGAAAGATTTAAAAATGTAAACAAAAACATAACCGTAGCTGTTATGGGCTGTGTGGTAAACGGCCCCGGAGAAGCAAGAGAAGCGGACCTTGGAATTGCTTGCGGTGTAGGCTGCGGTGTGCTCTTTAAAAAGGGTAAGGTTATAAGTGAAAAGATACCCGAAGAAAAGTTAATTGATGCTTTGGAAAAAGAAATTGAAAAATATGAAGGGTGAGTAAATGGCAACCAAGTTTTCCGCTGTATTCGGCGGATTTTTAGGCAGACGTACCGCTGTGTTCGGTGACTGCGATATGACCAAATGCAATTTGGATATGGAAAAGCGCAGTCTGGAGATTGAACTCAGTAGCGATAAATACATAAGAAAAGAAAAAAAGGACGAGCTGATAGCGACACTGAAAAGCGCGCTTAAGACATCCTCTCTTTGTCTTGCCGTGAACTTTTCCCCCGAGTGCTTCTGCGAGGAAGCCTGTATTGATATATGTGAGCAGTTAAGGCAGGAATACGTTGTACTTAACGGCTATTTTAATAAAGCTCGCTACACCGTAAAGGGAGATACTCTGGAAATTGAACTGCAATTCGGAGGCCTTGATGCAATTAACAGCATTGGCTTTGAGAAGCTGTTTTGTGACAGAGTGTTTAATATGTTCGGCAGAAAAATGAATGTGGTATTTTCGGGACAGACAGAGGAAACCGAAATAACTGTTCCCGACACACAAGAAGAGGAAATACCTTTGCCCGAAGCACCTGACGAAACGGAAGAAGCGGTAAAAGCATCTGTACATAAGCCCGAGGCAATCCCCGTATCAAGAGAGGGACTCCCCGAATTCCTTTACGATGTCGAACTGTTTTACGGAAAAACTCTTGACAAGAACTTTGTAAGAATGATAGATATTATTCCTCCCGAGCAGGGCAAGAAGCCTATTGCAGGTTGGGGTGAGGTTTTCGGTTTTGAAACCAAAGATATAAATACCAAACGCGGACCGAGAACTATAGTCACATTCTGTCTTAGTGATAAAACTAACTCTATATACTGTAAAATGTTTATGACAGAGGAAGAGATGCCTCTCATAAAGCAGGTAAAAGATGGTGCAATTATTGTCTTTAACGGTATG
>JAZLDA010000049.1:0-11049 GCA_045614505.1 Acutalibacteraceae bacterium
TATCCGTTCGGTGAAGAATTGGAGAGAAAATTGCTCTGCAGACACCGTGACTGCTCTTGATGAATTTTTCGGTGCTCTTTATCCTAACAGATACTTTGAGGATAAGATTAATTCGTGCGTTAAGAGTGAGGATGAGATGAACGATAACGCCTCTCCTACACTTAATGATATACGCAGAAAAATTAAATCTGCTTCCGCTAATATCAGAAGCAGATTTGACAAAATTGTCCGTGATGGTTCAAAGAGCAAATATTTGCAGGATGCTATTGTTACTCAGCGTGACGGAAGATTCGTTGTTCCTGTTAAATCGGAGTACCGTAACGAAGTGCCGGGAATTGTACATGATACATCTGCGTCAGGCGCAACTCTGTTTGTTGAACCCATGATTATTGTTGAGCTTAATAACGAGCTTCGTGTTTTGCAGACCAAGGAAAGGGTAGAGATTGAAAGAATTCTCGCTGAACTTTCCGGAGAGGTTGCAGGTTTTGCCGATACAATACGTGCCTCTTACCATATGCTTATACAACTTAATGTCATTTTTGCAAAAGCCAGCCTTGCTTATAAAATGAAGGCGGCAGTTCCGCGCATAAATACTTGCGGTAAAGTTTTTCTCAAAAATGCCCGACATCCGCTTATTGATAAAAATAAAATAGTTCCTATTACTGTTTTGCTTGGAAACGAATATGACTCGCTTATTATAACAGGACCTAATACCGGAGGTAAAACCGTTACTCTTAAGACAACCGGTTTACTGACTCTTATGACTATGTGTGGTATGATGATTCCTGTTGACGATAACAGTGAAGTGGCAATTTTTGACAGGATTTTAGTGGATATAGGTGATGAACAGAGTATCGAACAGTCTCTTTCTACCTTTTCTTCCCACATGGTAAATATTATTAATATTATTAAAAATTCGAATGATAACTCTCTGGTGCTCCTTGATGAGCTTGGCGGCGGAACTGACCCCGTTGAGGGTGCTGCGCTGGCTCGTTCCATACTTCTTCATTTGCACAAGAAAGGTGTAAAAACTGTAGCAACCACCCACTATGCAGAACTTAAGGCGTATGCGCTAGACACACCCGGTGTGCAAAATGCCTGTTTTGAGTTTGATGTAGAGTCTCTAAAGCCAACCTATAAGCTAATGGTGGGAATTCCCGGTAAATCCAATGCCTTTGCCATTGCAGGTGCGCTGGGACTCTCTGATGATATTATAAAAGAGGCCAAGAGCGGTATTTCCGAAGACAGTATGCGCTTTGAAAGAGTTGCACAGGCTCTTGAAGAAGCAAAGAAGGACGCAGATAAAGAACGAAACGAGGCTGCTCAGCTAAGGCTTGCACTTGCTAAAGAAAAAGAGAAAATAGATTCTCATCTTGCTGAAATCGAAAAGAAAAAAGAGCAGATTATTTCAAAGAGTCGAGAGGATGCCGCAAGAATTCTTGAAAAAGCGCGCTATGAGTCTAATCAATTGTTAAACTCAATGGAAGAACTCAAAAAGGAAATGAATTCTAAAAATTCTGCTGAACAGTTGGCGAAAGCGAAGCAAAAGGCAAGAAAAGGTATAGAAGATATTGAAAACCTTACTGACCCGGTTGATGAAAATAGAAATAATAATTACATTCTCCCGCGTGTGCCGTGTGCTGGTGATACGGTGTTGATTGTTTCCTTTAACAGAAAAGCAACTGTTTCTAAAGTTGATGAAAAAAATAAAAGAGTTTACGTATCTTCAGGAAATATGAACTTGTGGATAAATTTTGATGATATACGCCTTTCTGATGCTGAAAAGTGTACAAACCAGCCTAAAACCCGCAAAGTTTCCGGTCTTAAATCTCGCAGAGAGAGAAGTGTGTCGGGAGAAATTGATATCCGCGGTATGGCTAGTGATGAGGGAATAATGGAGGTAGACAGGTATATAGATGAATCAATCCTGTCAGGTATCGAGACAGTAACGATAATTCACGGTAAGGGTACAGGAGTTCTTCGCACAGCTGTCCATTCTTATCTGCGTCGTCACTCAAATGTTGACGGCTTTCGTGTCGGCACCTTCGGTGAAGGTGAAAACGGCGTAACAATAGTTACATTAAAAAAATAAGGGATAGCACTTGCTATCCCTTATTTTTATATTGCTATGCCTCCATCCTGTGAAATCACTTGACCGGTTATGTAATCCGAGCCTTCTGAACAGAGGAAATAAATCAGTTCTGCAACCTCCCTTGCTTCACCCATCCTGCCTAAGGGTATTTCATCTACAAATTCACTTAGCTCGTCTGCGGTTAAATTATTATTCATCGGAGTTTCAATAAGACCCGGTGCAATACAGTTTACTTGTATACCGCTTGGTGCCACTTCTTTGGCTAATGCTTTTGTAAGGCCTATAACGCCTGCTTTAACGGCGGAATAATGAACTTCGCAGGATGCTCCTGTCACACCCCACACAGAGGAAATGTTGACAATTTTACCGGATTTCTGATGAATCATTCCTGGGAGAACTGCCTGCGAACAAAGGAACGGTCCCTTTAGATTTACATTAATCATTTTATCAAAATCTCTGTCGGTTATATCGGTGAACAAAATTTGCTGTGCAATTCCGGCATTGTTAACTAAAGCATCAATTTTACCGTATCTTCGCTCGGCTTCATAAACCATTCGTTCAACATGGCTTCTATCGGTAATGTCAGCAAAGCAGGTCATAACAGAACAACCGCGAGAGGTGAGAGAAGAGGCTAACATTTTAGCAGATTCGGCTGAACGGTAATAGTTCATAACAACATTCCAGCCCTTCTCCGCAAATAAGATTGAGGCGGCTGAACCTATACCGCCGGAAGCGCCGGTTATGATAACAGTATTACTCATATTGAGCCTCCTAAATTTATATTTCTTATATTATATCATAATTCATAAATTTTTAAAGACTTTTTTGAAAATTAACCACTAATTGTGGTTGACATAAAACAAAGTGTCTATATATTGAGTAGTTAACATAATAAGTTTACATAATGTTTAATGGTGTAAAAATTATGGTTGACATAAAATCTAAAGTGTTGTATAATCACAATTACCGGCGACGATTGTTAGATTTGTATTTTTAAAACGGTCGTTTTGGGTTACATAATATCTCTGCTATTTAGTTGTAATATCTTGTCCCTATCCGTCATATTATATTGTGAACAGGATGGAGGAATTGATATGAAAAAAACTAAGGTTGTTCATTTAGGTAGCTCAAAGCTTATTTCGCTGATTCGAGAGAATCTTGTCGTCGTAATTTTTACGCTTATTTTTATTTTAGGCGTCCTTTTAGGATGCTTGGTTTTTAGAGGCGGCAACCTTACAAAGGAAGCAAATCTGCTATCGGATTTTTTTGTTACTTCAAAGGTTGACAGTTCCTTTTTCAGAATATTTTTTTCTTCTTTTTTACTGTCGTTCTTTTTTTTATTTTTAATATATCTTTTTGGCACTTCGCTGTTAGGCTTAGCTTTTATTCCTTTTATTATTCTTTTGAGAGGACTTATCAGCGGACTTCTTCTTTGCGATTTGTATGCTTTAGGTGCAGTTAATGCTTTGGTTATTAATCTGCTGACAGTGATTCCCGGCACGGTGATTTCGGTTCTCGCGCTTATTAGCGGCGCCTATAAGTGTTTAAATCTATCTTATTCCTTAGGAAAACTTTCAATCGGTGACGGTCAGGCACTATATAAAATCGATATTAAACGGTATCTTTCCGGCTTTGCGGTATTAACCCTTGTTACGGTTGTAGCTGCTCTGTTTGAGGCGTTTATGTCGGTTGCTTTTCAAAATTTCTTTAATTTCGGGTGATATTGTGAAAGATTACAGCGTTGACTTCAAGTTATTTCTGCAACAGACTAAAAAATGCTCCGCCAATACTTTTCAGTCATATATGCGCGATTTTTCGCAGTTCACTGAATATTGTAAGAATAATCGCATTAAGGATACAGCCAAGGTTAATGGTGAGCATATTTTAAAATATATTCAGCATCTTGTGGCAGCGGGTAAATCTCACGCCACCGAGATGCGAGTGCTTGCAACTCTTCGTTGTTACTTCGGCTTTTTAATGCGATCAGGAATAATTCGCACTAACCCTATGACGGGAATTAAAACTGGAAGTGTTCAGAAGAAAATTCCTGAAATTCTGACCGATAAGGAAGTTTTACTGCTTTTATCACAGCCGAATGGCAGTGATTTTAAATCCTGCCGTGACAAAGCAATTCTTGAGCTTATGTATGCCACCGGCATTAAGGTTACCGAGCTTGTAGACCTTAAAGTGAGTGATTTAAATCTTACTATAGGTATTCTCCATCTGCACAGTGAAAAACACGAGCGTATTATACCTATATATCCCGAGGCTGTTAAAGTTATTTCTCATTACATAAATAATGTCCGTCCATCGGTTGTATTTGATATGAACGAGGATAGGCTTTTTACAAATATGTCAGGACAAGCAATGTCGCGACAGGGACTATGGAAGCTTGTTAAAGGCTATGCGGCGCAGGCTAATATATCAAAAGACATCACTCCGCATACCTTCCGTCATTCCTTTGCGGCTCATTTGCTTGAGAACGGCGCACAACTTAATGATATTCAAAAAATGCTGGGTCACTGTGACATCTCCACCACCAACATTTACGCTCAGGTTGTTAAAAATAAATATGCTCTTGCATATAAGAAATACCATCCAATGGCTAAATAAAGAAAATAGGCAAAGATACCGTAGGTTAAAACCTGCGGTTAATTTTTTGCATAAAACATTTTTATCTATCATATTCTTGTACAAAGAGCCAAATTGAGCGGAGGAAAAGAATATGATGAACCTGGGTATTTATAATGATATCGCGGCGAGAACCGGCGGTGATATATACATCGGAATCGTCGGACCGGTGAGAACCGGAAAATCAACATTTATAAAACAGTTTATGAATTCGCTTGTAATTCCAAATATCAGCGAAGAGTTCAGCCGTGAAAGAGCGAATGACGAGCTTCCGCAATCTTCATCGGGCCGAACGATAATGACCACAGAGCCGAAATTTATACCTGAAAATGCCGTGAGGATAACTATGGGGGAAAATTCGAATTTTAATGTAAGACTCATTGACTGCGTAGGTTATATCGTTCCGAGCGCATTGGGCTATATTGAAAATGACCAGCCCCGTATGGTAATGACCCCATGGTATGACGAACCGATTCCTTTCAATATGGCTGCGGAAATCGGTACCAGAAAGGTAATTACCGAGCATTCTACAATCGGTCTTGTCGTGACTACCGACGGAAGTATAAGCGACATACCCAGAGAAGAATATGAAGAAGCAGAAGCAAGAGTTATCGAAGAACTCAAAGAAATAAACAAACCTTTTGCTGTCGTACTTAACTGTATGTATCCGCAATCAGAGGAATCTACTGCTTTAAAAGAGTCACTTTCCGAAAAATACGGTGTGCCGGTCATAACAGTTAATTGTCTTGAAATTGATGAAGACGCAATAAACGACATAATTTCAGAGGTACTGTACGAATTTCCCGTTAAAGAAATTGCCGTTAAATATCCTTGCTGGATAAATACGCTGCCTGTTGACCATTGGTTACGCTCTGATATTCTTAATGCAATCAAAGAATCAGGTAAGAATGTATCTTTAATAAGAGATGTATATGATTTCGAAAATATCAGTGAACATTGCCAGCATATTAACGGTTCAAGTGTGTCAGCCATTGATTTTGGTACCGGTAAAGTGAATTTATTACTGGATGTAAGCAGAAAACTTTTATACAAAATCATTAAGGAAATCACTTCATTGGATATAGATGATGATAGCAAACTACTCTCTAATCTAATTACACTTGCAAAATCACAGAAGGAATATGAAAAGATTAAAAATGCACTTGATGAGGTTGAAGCCACCGGTTACGGTATAGTGATGCCGGGTATTGAGGAACTAAAACTTCAAGAGCCTGAAATAATGAAGCAGGGAGGACGATACGGAGTCAAACTACGCGCATCAGCTCCATCAATTCATATGATGAAGGCAGATATTACGACAGAAATCAGCCCAATTGTCGGAACTGAAAAGCAAAGCGAAGATTTAGTTATGTGTCTGCTCAGTGAATTCGAGGAAGACCCGCTTAAAATTTGGGATTCAAACATATTCGGAAAATCTCTTCATGAGCTTGTTAATGAGGGGTTACACACAAAACTTGCGCGTATGCCGGCAGATGCTCGTCAGCGGCTTCAGGAGACCCTTGAAAGGGTTATTAACGAAGGCTGCAGCGGTTTGATTTGTATAATTTTATAATTTAAGAGCCCGCAGTTATTCTGCGGACTCTTTTTCGGTTTTTGAAACTTTAGCCAGAGGATTTGAATTTATTGCATCTTCGATTTGTCGGTTTGCAACGTGGGTGTAAATCTGTGTGGTGCCCAGGTTAGCGTGACCTAAAATATCCTTTAAAACCCTTATATCAACTTCGCCTTCCTGATACATAAGCGTTGCGGCAGTGTGCCTTAATTTGTGGGTGGAGAATCCTCTGCCTGAGAGACCTGCCTTTTCAAGATATGTTCCTACAAGGTGTTGAACTGTTTTATTACTGAGCCTTTTCTTGTTTCTGCTGATGAAGAGCGCGTTTGCCTGACTTGGTGGAATACCTTCACGAGGACGTACACGCAGGTATGAATTAAGAGCATCTATGCAGGCTTTATTCATGTATACAATTCTTTCTTTATTTCCCTTACCAAGTAATCTCATCGAACCGTCGGCAGCTATATCGGTAAGATTGATACCACAAAGCTCAGAAAGACGCATACCGCAGTTTAAAAAAAAGGTAAGGATGCAGTAATCACGCTCTTTGTTAGTCCCATCAACACTGTTTAAAAGCTTAATGGACTCTTCTAAAGTGAGATGGCAGGGGAGAGACTTCTTTAAATTAGGAGTCTCAAGTAGTGCGGCGGGATTACTTTGAATAATTCCTAAATGTGAGTGTAGATATTTAAAGAAAATTCTTAAAGTTGAAGCCTTTCGCGCACGTGCCGCAGGGCCGTTATTGCGTTCTGTTTTGCAGTAAACCAAAAACGAGTGAAAATCCTGCAGAGTAACGGTTTTCAGTAGTTCAGCATTAATATCATTAACTGTTATATCGGAAAAATTATCAGTATTCGCAATACCGCGGAGCATCTTCAAATATTTAAAGAATGTGGTGAGGTCATGATAATATTCTTCCACCGAACGGGTAGACTTTCCACGAATTGATTCACTGTATGTAAGAAAGTCTCTGAGAATTGGCGGCGAATTAGACAAAACTTCAAATTTCATAATTTCAACTCCTTATCTCCAATTATACAAAACTTTTAAAAAGTTGTCAATATTATTATGACATAGGGAATTAATAGAAACTAATTTTAATCACATTTAAATATGAAGATAAAATTGCGCATTTAAAGGTATCAATCGTTTAAAGAGATATTAATTAGTAATATCGGGTTTTTAGTAAAAATCACCTTTAATAAGTTCCTTTGAAATGACGTAGGTATCGTAAAAAGAAAACTGATTAAAGTAGTTTCAGAGTAAAAACGTAAAATATATTTAAATAGAAATTATTTTCTAAAACTGAGCGTTGTAAAATAATAAATTATTAAAGTAGAGTGAGAAAAAAATAACTGCACAGATACATTAAGCAAAAATATCTTATGAATACGCTTACACCGGCCTTGAAAACATTACAATTTACAAAAACTAAAATTAAATAATTGAGTTGAATTAGACATATGATTGCATTTTATCAGCCATTAAGTATGTTTACCCTCGCCTCAATTATACAAAACATTGATTTTGTATAATTGAGGGTACGATTTTAAAAGCAAAGGCTTCCCTTTGCTTGCGATGAAAAAGACCTCAATTACCGTAGACTTTCAGCGCGACTTTGTCGCACTCCGTCTACTTCCAAAATCACCGTTTTGTGCAATTCTGCTCCTTTCCGTAATGATACTCAAAATCACTTTTGAGTGGCGCGTCCTGAGTTCATTCTACTGCACCACCGTAAAAATGTCAACAAGGAAAAGAGTTTACGGAATTCCGTAAACTCTTTTTTTGGTGGAAAATATGAAGCGAACATTTGTTTTTTTAGGACGGGGGCAACGGCTTCCCTCTCCGACAGCGCAGTTGGTCTGACAATGCATAAAGCATTGTCACCGCTTCGTCGGAATGGTTGAGAAGCCTTTGCACCCTTTTGAGGTCTCCGTCCTTTTTATACTCTTCTACTGCATAAATCTTGCGCAAAGAGTGGGGCGAAATGTGTACGCAAAGCCTAAAGGCTTTATTTGCCCTTTGCAGGTCTTTGAAAACGGCTTGCCGAGTCCTCGGCTTTCTGCCGTTTGTCCGACCCTCAAAGGCATATATTGTACCAGCTTGCGCGAGAATTTCTTCTTGCAACTTCCTCGGAAGTCTCACAGACCTCGACTTCCCAGTCTTTTGCTCACGCACTGTAAACCTCTGCTTTCTCACTTGCTCGGTCTTCAGATTTAAACAATCGTTTATCCTCAGACCCGTCGCAAGCGACACCTCACAGACAAGCCTATTCGGAGTGGTGAGTGCATAGAGTATATGCCCTATTTCCTCGGTATTTATCCACTGACTACGCAAAAAAATCACCTCGGTTGACTTTCCTAAAAATGTTAACTGAATTTTTCAAAATTCGTTTTTCTCCTTTCAAATTGGTATTTCCAACCACTTTATTTTTAAATATTCGTTTTCAAATTCCCATTGACTCGTTGGGTCAATGGGACATTTTTCAAACTCTCTTTTGCAAATTTGCTCTTTACGGGCTAAGCCCTTGCTCGCAAAGAAAAGGTGTTGACCTTTGCCAAGGTCAACCTTTTCAAAGTCTTTGCCGATATACTTGGTAATGTACTTTGCACAAGCAACAGAATTACCTATCGGACTAACAGAGAAGAAACCAAACCGTTTTCTATAGCCATTCCAATCAAGATACCCATTTTCATTCAAGGTCAATTCCCTTTCGGTCAAACCCATTAACAGACCATGCATGTGCCAAGCGCCGTCTCGGTGTTGTTCGGGTATCAACAAATAGCGAATTTTTTCGTTTTCAGCGCGTTTTTTATTCAAATCGCGTATATATTGGGTAAAATCTTTACGAAAACCGTCAAGGTCAAATCTGTCTCTTTTAGCCTCATCAAGGGTGAATGTGCAGAAGTATTTAAAGTCATTGCATAGTGCAATCTCAAAGACTGTTGACCTTGCTCGGCTGAGAGAATTTGCAAAGCGTTCATCTTCTGTCACTGTCCCTTTAAAGGGACTTTGCTTTTTCTTTTTCTCTATAGAGGTCTTTTTGAAGTATACGATTTTGTATACTCCTTTACCATAGTGGTAAAGGCTCCAGACATCACTGACTTTTCTGCTTTTGCTACTACCAAAAGGAACGGATATATCGTGAAGTCCTAACCATTCAAGCCAATATTGTCTATCTTCTTTATCCAAATTTCTAAGAGCATAAAGAAGCTTGTTTTTTTCCATTTTCCCGATTTATGTTATTTAGTCGAGTATATGCCATAAAGAGAGTGCTCACCGTACGGCACGCGCCAAAAACTATGCTTTTGGCACTGTGCCTTGTTTGGTGGGTATGGTGTTGTGTGGTGCTCTCCCGTCTTAACCACCCCACTTCCGTCTCCCCTCAAGGGGAGAAACTTCAAACCCCCAACCCCCAAATCTTTGGGGGCTTGCCCCCACTCCCGTCTCCCCAAGGGGAGAAGCGCGCGGTTCCCGAAATGGTGAGTCTCTGCTCTTTGTTGACATTTTTCTTGACTTTTCGGTATACCTCTGTTACAATATCAGTGCGAGGTATACCGAAGTGTATACAATCTGTGACCGTTCAGCCCATAAGTCAAGCAGTGACGCGCCCCGACTTGTCACAGAGAGTCCCAAAAAAAGACCGCCCTTTTAGGACGGTCTTTTTTTCTTTTCCACTGCAATAACGAATTACACAAAACCTATCATTGATTTTGTATAATTCGATATTTTATATTCTGGTAATACAAAACGAAAAGCCCCTGCTTTTTACAGCAGAGGCTTTAAACTATTTCGCGTATTCTGTGGGATTTGCAAGGTATCTGATTTCACCTAAATACTTAAGAGAGCTTAATATGTTCGGAATCAGCGTTTCAAATTCACTCTTTTTATACTTAATGTCTGTTGAAATAAACTGTGTGCCGAATCCGGTTTTTGTGTCAAGTGCAATGTAAACATATTTGTTGCACTGCTTGTAGTAATATACTAAAAATCTTTCATCAAAAGTAAATGCGTAAGCGGAGCCCTTGTAAACGTGATTATTTTCGCAAAATTCCAGGAACAGTGCTTCGTCTTCAGTGGTTATAGTAAACATAACATTTCTCCTTCTTATATTTTATTATATGTATGGATTGTAACAAACAAACGTACTAAAGTCAATACGAAAAACAAAATTTACAAATAGTTATTTATAATGTAAGACTCTTGATTACCTCACCGTCGAGGCTTTTCCAGGTGAAGTTATTGCCGTTCATAACTATGTAGCCGCGTTGTGTTCCGTTTTTAGGAATAGAAACAGAGCCGGGATTAAAATAGTAATACCCTTCCCTTTCTTCATAGGCAGTTACATGAGTGTGACCGTTCAGCAAAATATCACCGGAATTTAGTTTTGGAGGATTTTCAGGATTGTAGTGATGTCCGTGTGTGGCGTAAATAATACGCTCTCCACAGTTCATAATGCAGTAGTCTGCAAGTATGGGAAATTCCAGTACCATCTGGTCGACTTCAGTGTCACAGTTACCTCTGACAGCAAAGATTTTGTCTTTACTGGCATTAAGCATTGAAATCACCTCTTTAGGAGCGTAACCATCGGGCAGGTCGTTACGTGGACCGTGATACAAAAGGTCGCCCAGAAGCAAAATTTTATTTACCCCTTCCCTCTCTACCGCATCAAAAAGCTGACGGCAGAAAGTGGAAGAACCGTGAATATCGGAAGCAATAAGTATTTTCATAACATCACCCATAATTAAGCTAC
>JAZLDA010000050.1:0-8298 GCA_045614505.1 Acutalibacteraceae bacterium
ACAATACTGGCGTATTGTTCTTTGTCCTTGATTACTTATTCAATAAGAATCGTCGGGTCCTTTTTTGTTTGTCGTTGTTTAATTTTCAAGGTCCGTTCTGCTCACCTTTTCGGTGGACAGCTTATACATTCTACCACAACACAAATCCTTTGTCAAGAACTTTTTTCATCTTTTTTAAAAGATTTTTTTGCGGTTTTTTCTCTGCCCTTTTTTCGGACAGCTTTATTGTTATACTACATTTATCCTCGCTTGTCAACACTTTTTTTGCTTTTTTTCAAACTTTTTTCAATTGGAACCTCCAATGCTCTCAGCTTTGCCAAAATACGCTTTTCATTTCGCGACACCTGAACCTGTGTCATATTCATAATTCGTGCAGTTTCGCTTTGCGTTCTATACATATAATAACGCAGTTTAATGAGTGTTTGTTCCTCTTCACTCAGCCCCTTTAGTAAAGTATCGACATATATTTTATCATTTATACGCTCCTCGTCGCTTTGAATAGGCAAATCCATTTGAGAAGAGCCGTCTTCATCCTCACGGGTTAGTGACTCCACCGGCATGAGAACACATATAGCATCACTTACCTCAGACTTGTCCACGCCCAACGCCTCGGCTATTTCGCTCACGGTGGGTTCCCTGCCGTCCTTTTTTTCAAGTTGTTCGCGGGTCTTTGCCACCTTGAAGGAAAGTTCTTTAAGGGTGCGGGAAACCTTGATTGCACCGGTATCGCGAAAGACTCTTTTAATTTCTCCGATTATTGTAGGCACGGCGTAGGTTGAAAACATCAGACCTCTTGATTCATCAAAACCGTTTGCGGCTTTTATAAGCCCTATGCAACCGATTTGAAAAAGGTCATCGTACTCTATACCCCTGCCGACAAACTTCCCAGCGCAGGCGCGTACCAAACCGAAGTTATCGGTAATTAGCTTTTCTACATCAGGCATTTTGTTTTACCCGCAGTTCCAGTTTTTTAGTGAGGGTAACGCTTGTCCCCTTACCCAGTGTCGAGCGTACGCTAATACGATCTGTGAAGCTCTGCATAACGGCAAAGCCCAGTCCTGCACGCTCGCCGCCTACAGTAGTAAACAGCGGCTCCATTGCCTCATTGACATCAGCAATTCCGCAGCCTTTATCCTTAATTCTTATTTTCACCACACCCCCCTTAAATATCTCTGCCGATATGTAAATTTTGCCTATATTTTCCTTATAGGCGTGAACTATACAGTTGGTAACAGCTTCCGACACTGCTGTTTTGATATCATTAAGTTCTTCAAGGGTTGGATCAAGCTGGGTCACAAAGGCGGCTACAGCGGCGCGGGCAAAATATTCATTTGTGGAGCAAGACTCCATTGTTAATGTGAATTTATTTATCGGTTTCAACTTTAAATCCTCCTACATCCATTTTTGCAAGCCTGCCTACTCCTGCAAGCTTCATTACTTTGGTTATCTGTGGTGACGTTCCCGTAATGTGCATGGTAGCTCCCGTGCGCTGCAGGTTTCTGTATCTTCCCATAACAAGACCTATGCCCGAGCTATCCATAAAGTTTACCGCTGAAAAATCCAGCACTAACAAGGTGGGTATATTAAGTTCAATTGCGGAATCTATTGCCTCTCTCATTTCCCTTGCGCTGTGGTGGTCAAGTTCGCCCCCGAGATAAGCAGTAACCACCTCTCCCTTAACGCTTATTTTAACTGACATTGCATTACCTCCTGTTCTTGTGTACAAGCATTGTATCACAGACAAAATAAAAAACCTGTCGAAGCCGGTCGACAGGTAAAAATATTTTATTATCTATATTGTACTAAAAGCCTTGCAATTGAAAACGCCCTGTGAACAGGGCGTTTTTGTTACATATTTTTAAGGTCGGTTATACTCTGATCGATAAGTTCGATTTTATCTTCGACCTTTTTGAGTTTCTCGCGTTGTTCTTCGAGAACGGCTGCGGGAGCCTTTGCTACAAAGCCGGGGTTATTCAGTTTCTTCTCAAAGAACTCTTTATCCTCAAGGGCTTTCTTCAAATCCTTTTGGAGTCGAGCAAGCTCAGCGCTTACATCAACAAGCTCGTTCATAGGAATGAAGATATTAGCAGCATCGGTAACTACTCTTACTGCACCGGGGATATCAAAGCTATCCCCTACCTCAACATCACTTGCACTTGCAAGGCGAACAAAGAAGGATACGCCTGCGCTAAATACATCTTTAAACGCAGTTGCAACACAAACCTTTGCCTTTCTGGAAGGCGGAACATTCATTTCGCTTCTGCGGTTACGGATAGCCTTAATGGCATCCATAATCTTTTCAAAGTCCTCTTCATCCTTACTAAAGTCAAGAGCCTCATTATAGGTAGGCCAAGCGCTTACTATAATAGATTCACCGCTATGAGGCAAAGACTGCCAGATTTCCTCGGTAATATAAGGCATAAAGGGATGGAGAAGCTTTAAGGTGTTTGAAAGAACATATACAAGTACACTTCTTGCGTTATCGGCAGCCTTCTCGTCTTCACCGTTAAGGCGAGCTTTACAGATTTCAATATACCAGTCGCAGTATACATCCCAGATAAAATCGTAAAGTTTCTGAGCCGCAAGACCCAGTTCGTACTTGTCGATATTTTCAGTAACATCTTTAACAAGTTTATTATATTTAGAAAGAATCCACTTATCTTCAAGAGCAAGGGTCTCGGGGAGTGCAGTCACTTCGTTGCTCTTTAAATTCATAAGCAAAAAGCGAGCGGCGTTCCAAATCTTATTAGCAAAGTTTCTGCAGGACTCAACACGGGAAGGAATGTAACGCATATCGTTACCGGGGCTGTTACCTGTGATAAGGGAGAAGCGAAGAGCGTCAGCACCGTAGTTATCAATTATTTCAAGAGGGTCAACACCGTTACCCAAGGATTTGGACATCTTTCTTCCCTGCTCGTCACGAACAAGGCCGTGAATAAGAACGGTGTCAAAGGGCACTTCTCCTGTATGTTCTATTCCCGAGAACATCATACGCATTACCCAGAAAGGAATAATATCATATCCGGTAACAAGGGTATTAGTTGGATAATAGTGCTTTAAATCCTCGGTATTATCGGGCCAACCAAGAGTTGAGAAAGGCCAGAGAGCCGAAGAGAACCATGTATCAAGGGTATCGGGGTCTTGCTCTATATTCTTACTTCCGCACTTAGCACAGCAACAGGCTTCAGTTTTAGAAACGGTTATCTCACCGCAATCCGCACAATACCATGCAGGGATGCGGTGACCCCACCAAAGCTGACGGGAGATACACCAGTCGCGAATATTTTCAAGCCAGTGGAAATAAACCTTTTCAAAACGTTGAGGAACGAACTTGGTTTCACCCTTTTTAACTGCATCAATAGCAGGAGCAGCCAAAGGCTTCATTTTAACAAACCACTGCTTACTTACTCTCGGCTCAACGGTAGTTGAGCAACGGTAACAAGTGCCTACATTATGGCTGTAGTCCTCTGTCTTAACCAGAGCACCCTCAGCCTCAAGGTCTTTTACAATTGCTTTTCTTGCTTCATAACGGTCCATACCGGCATACTTAGGATAGTCCTCGGTAATTTTTGCGTCATCAGTTAAAACATTAATTAAAGCAAGATTATGGCGAAGACCCACTTCAAAGTCGTTAGGGTCGTGAGCAGGAGTGATTTTAACAACACCTGTACCGAAATCCATTTCAACATAATCGTCTGCAATAATGGGAATTTCTCTGTGAACTATCGGCAGAATAAGCTTCTTACCAACCATATCCTTATAACGCTCATCATTTGGGTTTACTGCAACGGCAGTATCTCCGAGAAGCGTTTCGGGACGGGTGGTGGCAAGCTGAATATAACCGCTGCCGTCTGCCAACGGATAGCGCAGATGCCAGAAATGGCCTGCCTGATCCTCATACTCTACCTCCGCATCGGAAATAGAGGTAAGGCAGTGTGGACACCAGTTGATAATGCGCTCGCCTCTGTAGATAAGTCCTTTTTCGTAAAGGTTTACAAAAACCTCTTTAACAGCTTTATTACAGCCCTCGTCCATAGTAAAACGAAGTCTGTCCCAGTCACAGGAAGAGCCAAGCTTTTTAAGCTGCTGAACAATTCTTCCGCCGTACTGCTCTTTCCATTCCCAGGCACGCTTTAAGAAGCCCTCTCTGCCGAGGTCTTCCTTGGTAATGCCTTCTTCCCTCATTTTCTCAACGATTTTCGCTTCGGTTGCAATGGAAGCGTGGTCGGTGCCGGGAAGCCAGAGGGTGTCAAAACCCTGCATTCTCTTAAAACGGATAAGCGCATCCTGAAGAGTGTTATCAAGGGCGTGACCCATATGAAGCTGTCCTGTAATATTTGGAGGAGGAATAACTATAGTATAGGTTTTCTTTCCTTCCTCTCTTTTTGCGTGAAAGTATTTTCCCTCAATCCAGGAAGCATAAATTCTGTCTTCTACTTCCTTAGGGTTATACTGCTTTGCCAGTTCTTTTGCCACAAGAGTTTCCTCCGCATCTTTAATTAAAAATCAATCTTATTAATAATATACCTTTGCTAACCTTTTGTCAAATATTTAATGAATAAATATAAGAAAACAGATAAACATATTGTTGTCGGAAGTATTCGCGTTTGCTTTTATTCCGACAGCCGCTCAGGAATTTCTTGGGCGGCTTTGCTTTTTTTAATCAAGAATTATTTCGTCTTGATTGCCGCCTACAGGCTTATTTCCTGCCGCAGGAAGTGTGCGGGTACGGAGTCTGTGCTCGTTTTCAATCATACCCTTTTCGTAAAGCTCTACAGATTCGATTTTTTGTCCGCGCTTTTGGGTCATAACAGCAATACCGCCGTTATCCTTAACACCCTTTACCGGAACGCTGGCGCTACTCACAATCAGCACTCTGCCGTTGGTAGAGCGCAGAACAAGATCTCTTTCCTCGGGCATATATAAAGCGCAGAACAATGGGTACTTATCACAGTAAGCCTTAATAAGCTTTTTACGGTTGGTCTTGGTCTCATAGCTTGACAGAGCAACCTTGGAAATTCTGCCGTTTTCATAAATAAAGAGCATATTGCCTACATACTTATCAAGGGCGGCCATATAAACAGGCACTTCGCCCTCATCAAAGTCAAGCTTTGCGGGTATATAATCACCAAGCACACTGGCTTTGGTTTCGGAAAATTCCTCAGCGCTGGTTTTATACACCTGCTGTTTATTGGTGAAGAAAAGCAGTTCAGCGGCATTGGTTGACTCAACAGCTTGAGTAACAAAGTCACCCTCTTTACACTTCTGCTCTCCGCTCATTCTAAGTGACAGCGGAGTGATTTTCTTAAAGTAGCCATCGTGTGTAAAGAAGAATGTAACAGGAGAATTGTCCACTTCCCTTTCTTCCGCAGAAGAATCAGCCACTTCACTTGCGCTGATTATCTTAGTGCGGCGGTCTTTACCGTACTTTTTAATAACATCATTAAGTTCGGAAACGATTATTTTAAGCACCTTAGATTTTGACTTTAAGATGTCTTCCATCTCTTCGATTTCTTTTTCCAGCTTTTCGATATCGTCAAGTCTTTTAAGAATATATTCGCGGTTTAGATGGCGCAGTTTGATTTCAGCAACATATTCAGCCTGAATTTCATCAATTCCAAATCCTATCATAAGATTGGGAACTACCTCTTTTTCTTCGGCAGTTTCTCTGACTATCTTAATTGCCTTGTCGATATCAAGAAGAATTTTGCTAAGACCCTTTAATAAATGAAGTTTGTCCTTAGCTTTAGAGAGGCTATAGTAAATTTTTCTGCGGACACATTCAGTCCTGAACGCTACCCATTCACTAATAATCTCCTTAACACCCATAACATTGGGGGAGCCTGCAATAAGAATATTAAAGTTACAGGAGAAGCTGTCCTGCAGAGGAGTAAGCCTATACATCTTCTTCATAAACTTTTCCGCATCAACGCCGCGCTTTAGGTCAACGGTGATTTTAAGGCCGTTTAAATCGGTTTCGTCACGAATATCGTTTATTTCGGTGATTTTTTTAAGCTTTACAAGCTCCAGCACCTTTTCGATTATAGCTTCACTGGTGGTGGTGGGAGGAATTTCGGTAATGTCTATACAGTTGTGTTTCTTGTCAAAGGTATAAACGCCCCGTACCTTAAAACTGCCTCTGCCGCTCTCGTAAATCTTCTCCATCTCGGCTCTGTCATAAAGCAGTTCGCCGCCTACCGGAAAGTCGGGGGCAATAAGGGTATCTGCAACATTTATGTCGTTATCCTTAATATAGGCAATGGTTGTCTCACAAACCTCCTTTAAATTAAAGGAGCAAATAGAGCTTGCCATACCTGCGGCAATACCCATATTAGAATTAACAAGCACTGTTGGGAAGGTTACCGGAAAAAGCACCGGCTCTTTCATTGTTGCATCGTAGTTGTCAGCAAAATCAACGGTATCCTTGTCAATATCGGCAAAAAGCTCTGCGGAAATGGGAGCCAACTTTGCCTCGGTATATCGGGAAGCGGCATAAGCCATATCACGGGAATAGGCTTTACCAAATGAGCCTTTTGAAGCAACAAACGGATGAAGCAATGCTTCATAGCCTTCAGAAAGGCGCACCATTGTTTCATAAATGGCGGCGTCGCCGTGAGGGTTTAACTGCATTGTTCTACCCACAATATTAGCAGATTTAATGGTAGAGCCACTAAGCAACCCCATATTATACATTGTATAAAGAAGCTTTCTGTGTGAGGGCTTGAAGCCGTCAATTTCAGGGATAGCACGGGAAACTATTATGCTCATTGCATAGGGCATAAAGTTAGACTTCAAGGTTTCGGTAACCTCTTGGTCAATAACCGTTCCTGCGCCTGCTATATAAGCGGCGGGACCTTTCTTTTTAGGTGCCGCTTCCTGTTCTTTCTTTTTTCTTGGAGCCATTCTTTGATTCTCCTTATATATTAACTAATATCGGCATCATCCATATAGAGATAGCCGTTTTCGGATATATAGTCTTTTCTGCCTGCAAGGTCATCGCCTAAAAGCATATCAAACATCTGAGCGGTAAGCTCGGCATCCTCCGGCTTAATCTTTATAAGACGGCGGGTATCGGGATTCATTGTGGTCAGATTCATCATATCCGGCTGGTTTTCACCAAGTCCCTTTGAACGCTGGAGGCTGTATTTTTCATCCCCGATTTTAGAAAGTATCTCACGCTTTTCGTTTTCGTCATAGGCGAAATAGGTCATACTCTTGGTGTTGATTTCATAAAGGGGAGTTTCCGCAATAAACACCTTGCCCTCGTTTATAAGAGTAGGCATAAGTCGGTAAATCATAGTCAGTATAAGAGTTCTGATATGGAAGCCGTCTACATCGGCATCGGTACATATTATTATCTTATTCCAACGAAGATTTCTAATATCAAAGTTAGAAAGATTCTTATTCGCCTTGGATTTAACCTCAACACCACAGCCCAGCACCTTTAAAAGGTCGGTGATGATTTCGCTTTTGAAAATCTTGTCATACTCTGCCTTTAAGCAGTTAAGAATTTTTCCACGCACGGGCATAATGGCCTGAAAAGCGGCATCACGGGCAAGCTTACAGGAGCCAAGTGCCGAATCACCCTCAACTATATAAAGTTCTCTTTCACTCACTTCCCTGCTTCGGCAGTCAACGAATTTCTGCACTCTGTCAGCTAAAGTGTTACCTGAGGAAAGGGTTTTCTTTATATTGATTCTTTCCTTCTCGCTTTTTTCTCTGCTTCTTTTATTTATAAGCACCTGGTCGATTATCTTATCGGCTTCAGCCTTGTTTTCAATGAAATAGATTTCAAGCTGATGCTTTAAAAAATCAGCCATAGCTTCATAAATAAACTTATTGGTAATAGCTTTCTTGGTCTGATTTTCGTATGAAGTCTGTGTAGAAAAAGATGAAATACAGATGTTAAGACACTCTTCAACATCTGCAAAGGAAATCTTACTTTCGTTTTTCTGGTATTTATTCTGCTGTTTGATGTATGCGTCAAGTTGAGTTACAAAGGCGTATCTTACAGCCTTTTCAGGTGAGCCGCCGTGTTCCAGCCAGCTTGAGTTGTGATAATATTCGGTCATTTTATTGTGGTTTGAAAAAGCGAGTGCCACATTTATTTTAACCTTGTATTCGGGCTTGTCGTCTCTGTCCCTGCCCTTTCTTTCCGTCTTCCAGAACTGAACGGGGGTGAGAACCTTTTCATCCACTACCTCATGAAGATAATCTTCAATACCGTTTTTGTAGCAGAATTCCTTTGTCTCGAATTTATTTCCTACCTGATTTTTGAAGATAAAGAGTAATCCGTCG
>JAZLDA010000051.1:0-6675 GCA_045614505.1 Acutalibacteraceae bacterium
ATTTTAATTCTAATATTTCTTTTTCATAGTGTTGAATGTGATGATATTCTCTTGGCATACAAAATCCCCCTATGGTAGTTTCTTTTATTCTACCATAGGGGGCTCTTTTTTACTATTGTCCGTTTTTACTGGACTTGTGCACAAGTAAGAATCGCTGTTATTTTTATGCTTCGGCATCACAGTATATACAACGGTAGATGCGCCTGCCTCTGTCGGCAAGGGTGAAAACATGGGAAAGTTCTTGCTCGGTGGATGTTATACATCTGGGGTTCTTGCAGAATATAATATCGGTGAGCTTCTCGGGAAGCTCGATTTTTTTCTTTTCCACAATAACCGAGTCCTTAATTACATTAACGGTAATATCGGGGTCAACATAGCCTAAAATGTGCATATCAAGTTCGATATCTGCATCAATTTTAATAACATCCTTTTTGCCCGTTTTATTGCTCTGAGCATTCATTATCATAGCAACCGAACAACCAAGATTTTCAAGTTTTAAGAGACGGTAAATCTCCATACCCTTTCCGGCTTCAATATGGTCGATAACATAGCCGTTTTTAATAGAGTCAATATTCATTTTTCTGCCCCCTTATTCTATGCCCAACAGCTTTAAAATAAGCGCCATTCGCATATATTTGCCGTTAAGCGCCTGTTTAAAGTAGCAGGCACGCTTATCGTTATCTACAGCAACGCTTATTTCGTTTACTCTGGGCAGCGGATGCATAATGACAAGGTCTTCTTTGGCGCAGAGGAGTTTATCGGTATTAAGGATATAGCTGTCTTTAAGTCGGAGGTATTCCTCCTCGTTAAAGAAACGCTCTCTCTGAACTCTTGTCATATAAAGAATATCAAGGTTTGGCATACTTTCTTCAAGGCTTACAGTCTCAACAAACTCATGTCCCGCATCGGTAATTATGTTCTTTACATAATCAGGAACGCGAAGTTCTTCAGGAGAAATAAGCACAAACTTTATGTTCTTATATCTTGTCATAGCGCCGATAAGCGAATGAACTGTTCTGCCGAATTTAAGGTCACCGCAAAGACCGATTGTGAGATTATCAAACCTACCCTTTTCACGGTGTATGGTGAGAATATCAGCCAAAGTCTGTGTGGGGTGATGATGTCCGCCATCCCCTGCATTGATAACCGGAATGGTTGCATTATTTGCCGCAACAAGTGGCGCGCCCTCTTTAGGATGGCGCATAGCAATAATATCTGCATAGCAGGAAATCATTTTTGCAGTATCGGCAACACTCTCTCCCTTGGAAGCAGAACTGGAGCCTGCATCAGCCATAGTCAACACATTACCGCCAAGCTCGTACATAGCAGCTTCAAAGCTGAGTCTTGTTCTTGTGGAAGGCTCAAAGAAAAGTGTGGCAAGCTTTTTCCCTGCGCATTTATGAGCATACTTCTCTGGATTTTCAATGATATCACAAGCAGTAGCCACAAGGCTGTCAAGCTCTTCTACAGAGAGTTCTAAAATATCAATAAGATGTCTCATTATGCTTTCGCTCCGTTTATTTCAAGATATGCCTTGATACGGTCAACATTTTCTTTATTCTCAGGTTTTTCCTCAAGGTATTCGATAATGTCATATACATCAACTACAGAGTAAACCGGGAATCCGAACTCCTCGCCAACCTCAGCCATAGCGCTCTTTTCGGTTTGACCCTTTTCTTTCCTGTCAACCATTACGAATGTTGCGGCAACCTTTGTTCCATTAAGGTTAGACAGAATATTCATACTCTCTCTGATAGCGGTACCTGCTGTAATAACATCCTCAACGATTACGATTTCCTCGCCCTCAGAGGGTTTATATCCTACAAATACACCGCCCTCGCCGTGGTCCTTTTCCTCTTTTCTGTTAAAGAAGAAGGGCACATCAAGTCCTTCTCTGGACAGAGCGCAGGCAACAGAAACAGCAATGGGAATTCCCTTGTATGCAGGTCCGTAAAGAACGGTACGCTTGTTGCCTACCTTTTCAAAGTAAGCCTTTGCATAAAACTCGCCCAGCTTCATTATCTGGTCGCCTGTTTTAATATCGCCTGCATTGATAAAGTAAGGAATCTTTCTGCCGCTTTTTGCGGTAAAATCACCAAATTTTAAAACTCCGGCGCCCTCTAAAAACTGTATAAATTCTCTTTTATAGCCTTCCATATTAATTTCTCCTTAATCACAAAATTCCGCAACGCATCTTTCATACGCGGCAACGGGGTCTTCTGCGGCGGTAATAGGTCTGCCCACTACTATATAGTCAGAGCCGATTTTTTTAGCCTCTGCAGGGGTCATTACACGCTTCTGGTCTCCGATATCACCGTCAGCAAAGCGCACACCCGGTGTAACTGTCAGGAATTTTTCTCCGCAGGTATCGTGTACCTTACCTGCTTCAAGGGGAGAACATACAACACCGTCAAGACCTGCCACTGAGGCATTTTTGGCATAGTGCATAACTACCTTGTCAATAGGCTCTTTTATGAGCAGGTCATTTTCCATACGCTCCTGGTCGGTGGAGGTAAGCTGAGTTACGGCAATGAGCAAAGGACGAGTGCCGTCTGCGCGGGTGAGTCCTTCAAGGGCAGCCTGCATCATAGTAATTGTGCCTGCGGCGTGGAGATTGGTCATATCAACGTCCAGCCCACTAAGCACAGCCATACTCTTTTTAACGGTATTGGGGATATCGTGAAGTTTTAAATCAAGGAAAATCTTGTGGCCTCTTGCTTTTATTTCCTTTACAATCTGAGGACCTTCTGCATAGAAAAGCTCCATACCGATTTTAACAAAGGGTTTTCTTCCGGTGAATTTATCAAGAAAGCTCATTACCTGCTCCCTTGAAGCGAAGTCACACGCAATAATTACATCCTTACCCATTAGTGAGCACCTCCGATAATTTCTTTTAAATCTTTAATCCCGTATTTTTCCATAACACGGGGCAAATCGTTTATTATATCTCTGCAAGCAAAGGGGTCAACAAGGTTTGCGGCACCCACCTCAACGGCAGTTGCACCGGCAAGCATCATTTCGATAACATCCTCTGCAGTAGAAATTCCGCCCATACCCACAATAGGTATTTTAACGGCATCATAAACCTGATAAACCATTCTGAGGGCAACAGGCTTAATGGCAGGGCCAGAGAAGCCGCCCATTT
Source organism: Acutalibacteraceae bacterium (assembly GCA_045614505.1). Classification (GTDB taxonomy): domain Bacteria; phylum Bacillota; class Clostridia; order Oscillospirales; family Acutalibacteraceae; genus SIG607. The sequence continues at coordinate 3,146 of JAZLDA010000051.1, forward strand.
TATTGGCAATAACCGGCTTTTTGGTTTTTAAATCAATTCTCATACCGAGAAGAGTATTAATCATACTGATTCCGTCTGCACCTGCTTCTTCACAAGCCTTTGCAATGGAAACAATATCAGTAACATTGGGAGAAAGCTTTATAATAACCGGCTTTGTTGTAACGGCCTTAACAGCCTTTGTAACCTGCGCCGCCGCTTCGGGAGAAGTGCCGAAGCTCATTCCGCCGCCGTGAACATTGGGGCAGGAAACGTTTACTTCAAGCCATCCCACCTGCTCTTCTTTATCTAATTTTTCGCAAGTGTATGCATAGTCCTCAACGGAAAAGCCGCTGACATTTGCCATAACCGGCTTATTAAAGCACTTTTTAAGTTTGGGCAATTCCTTTTCTACAACTGCCTCAACGCCGGGATTCTGAAGACCTACTGCATTAATCATACCCATTTCACACTCTGCAATTCTTGGGGTGGGGTTTCCGAATCTGGCATCCCTTGTAGTACCCTTAAAGGAGAAGGTACCGAGACAGTTAATATCGTAAAGCTCGGCAAATTCGTAACCGAAGCCAAATGTACCCGAAGCAGGGATAACAGGGTTATCCATAGTAATACCGCAAAGGTTTACTTTTGTGCTTACCATATTATCTCCTCCCTTATAAGTACGGGGCCGTCTTTGCAGATACGTTTGTTTCCGTATTTGGTCTTGCAGGAGCAACCCATACAAGCGCCAAATCCGCAGCCCATTCTTTCTTCAAAGCTATACTGACCGCTTGTTTTGGCAATGCCTTCAATTGCCTTGAACATGGGGCTCGGTCCGCAGGTGAAGAAATACGAATAATCAATGTCTTTTAAAACATCGGTTACAAAGCCCTTTGTACCTACACTGCCGTCAGCAGTTGCAATATAAACTTTTGCTCCGAGTTTTTCAAATTCGTCTTTATAAAATACATCATCGGCTGTATTAAAGCCTAAAATAACCTTAACATTTTTGCCGCTGTTTACAAGCTCTTTGCAAACGCCGTACATAGGAGGAACACCTACACCGCCGCCGATAAGAACGGGGTCTTCACCAGAAAGAGAGGTGTCAAAGCCGTTACCAAGTCCGTTTAAAATGTCAAGGCTCTCCCCTGCTTTCATTTCAGCCATCTGCTCGGTGCCGCTTCCCACTATTTTATAAATAATGGTAATGGTGTTATCATCATAATCACAGACGGAAATGGGTCTGCGCAGATACTTGCCGTCTAATTTAATATTTATAAACTGACCGGGCTTTGAGAGAGACGAAGTATCTCCCTCAAGCACCATTTTCATTATATCCTTAGCAATTTTTTTATTGCTTAGAATTTTTACAATTTGCTGTTTCATTTTTTCCTCACGCATCAATGGTAGAAATTGTTAATGTTGTTTCTTCGAGAACATCCAATAAAACCTTTACAGTATCAAGTGCAGTAAATATGGTTACATTGTTTTCGGTAGCCAATTTCCTGATTTCGCCACCATCACTGTTTACACCCTGAGAAGAAATATCCTTTGTGTTGATAACATAGGCTATATGACCCTGTCGTAAAGCCTCCGGAATTTCTTCACTGCCCTCATTGATTTTCGCAAGAACATGGGTGCGAATTCCATGCTCCTTAAGGAATTGTGCAGTACCCTTTGTTGCCTCAATATTAAAGCCGAGCTCATAGAAACGACGGATAAGGGGCAATGCTTCCTCTTTATCCTTATCGGCTATGGTAGCAAATACAGTACCGTAATTCTGAAGCTTCATACCCGAAGCCTGAAGCGCTTTATAAAGTGCGCGATTAAGCTTATCGTCATATCCGATAGCTTCACCTGTGGACTTCATTTCGGGAGAAAGGTACGCATCAAGGCCGCGAAGCTTATTAAAGGAGAACACAGGAACCTTTACATACCAGCGGTTTTTCTCCTGAGGATAAAGGTCGAATATACCAAGCTCTTTAAGGCTCTTGCCGAGAATAACCTCAGTGGCAATATCAGCAAGGCTGTAGCCTGTAGATTTAGAAAGGAATGGAACAGTACGGGAAGAACGGGGATTAACCTCAATAATATAAACATCGTCCTTTTCGTCAACAATAAACTGAATATTATAGAGACCTACAATGCCTATTCCTACACCCAGTTTCTTTGCATACTGGAGAATAGTTCCCTTTACCTTGTCGGAGATGCTGAAGGTGGGATATACGCTGATTGAGTCGCCCGAGTGTACACCTGTTCTTTCAACAAGCTCCATAATTCCGGGAACAAATACATCTCTGCCGTCGCAAATAGCGTCAACCTCAACCTCTTTACCCTGAATATATTTATCAACAAGAACAGGCTTGTCCTCATCAATTTCAACAGCAGTCTTAAGGTAGTGGCGAAGCTGTTCTTCATTGGCAACTATCTGCATTGCTCTGCCGCCCAAAACAAAGCTGGGACGAACAAGCACGGGATAGCCAATCTCACTTGCGGCATCGAGACCTGCCTGAATGCTGGTAACTGCCTTGCCCTTAGGCTGGGGAATGTTAAGCTCGGTAAGGAGCTTTTCAAAGCTGTCACGGTTTTCTGCGCGCTCAATAGCCTGACAGTCGGTACCGATAATCTTTACTCCCCTCTTCATTAAAGGCTCAGCAAGATTAATAGCAGTCTGACCGCCTAATGACGCAACTACACCCTCAGGCTTTTCAAACTCAATAATATTCATTACATCTTCGGGAGTGAGCGGCTCGAAATAGAGCTTGTCTGCCGTTGTATAGTCGGTGGAAACGGTTTCGGGGTTATTGTTTATAATTATAGCCTCGTAACCGGAATTCTTAATGGTAGTAACTGCATGAACGGTGGAGTAGTCAAATTCTACACCCTGACCGATACGAATAGGTCCTGCGCCCAGCACAACAATTTTCTTCTTGTCTGTAAGACGGGAAGTATTTTCGCCTGTGTATGAAGAGTAGAAGTAAGGAATATATGCTCCTGTGTGGCAGGTGTCAACCATACGGAACACAGGGAAAAGGTTATTTTCCTTTCTGAAATTATATACATCCAACTCGTCGCATTTCCACATTCTGGCAACATATTTATCAGAGAAGCCCATCTTCTTGGCTGCCTTTAATACCTCAAGGTCAAAGGGATGTGCTTTAAGATTTTCTTCCATATTAATAATATTCTTTATTGCCTCAAGGAAGAAAGAAGTAATCTTTGTAATATTGTGGATTTCCTCAACGGTGGCGCCTCTGTATAAAAGCTCGGCAATAGCGAAGATATTGTCATCTCTGAACTCACCGATATACTCTTTAAGCTGGTCGTCGGTCATATCATCGAACTTGTGATGATAAAGATGGTTAACACCGATTTCAAGAGAACGGATACCCTTTAAGAGACACTCTTCGAGGTTGGAGCCTATACCCATAACCTCACCTGTTGCCTTCATCTGAGTGCCAAGGAGATTAGACGCATTGGTAAACTTATCAAAGGGGAAACGGGGAAGTTTTGCAATAACATAGTCAAGTTTGGGCTCAAAGGCTGCATTGGTGTTG
>JAZLDA010000052.1:0-1885 GCA_045614505.1 Acutalibacteraceae bacterium
ATGTTCGGCTTTTCGCTCTTTGATGAGCAGGAGCTTATATCGGGCATAACTGCTAAAGATGTTAAACACTGTCTTTCACAGTTAAAAGAAGAAAAATCCGTCCTGTCGGTAATCCTGCCGAGGGAGAAAGGAAGTATAGTATGACCCACCAAATAGAAATTTTCGGTATCGAAATGACATTAAACGAGGTTGCCTTTTCAATCGGCGGCTGGAGTGTTTATTGGTACGGCATTATTATCGGTGTCGGCTGTCTTTTAGCACTGATTTACGGTATGAAAAATGCGGCCAGATATAATCTTGACCGCGACCGTATGCTGGATGTTGTTATTGTTACCATACCTGTTGCAGTTCTTTGTGCAAGGCTTTACTACTGTATTTTTACTAATGAAACCGGCGACAGAATTGACTCCGTTAGAGAGTTTTTCGGTATTGGAACAGGCGCAGGCTTTTCGGGACTGGCTATATACGGGGCAGTAATAGGAGCTTTCCTGTGCGGCGCTGTTATGTGCAAAATCAGAAAGGTCAAAATGCTGGATATGTTTGATATTGCCGCGTGCGGTTTTCTTATCGGTCAGGGAATAGGCCGCTGGGGTAACTTTGTTAATCAGGAAGCCTACGGCACTGCTACAGGCAGCTCTTGGTGGGGTATGGCAAGTGAAGTTACCAGAAGAGACCCCGACATATTAGCGGCAGGCGGCGGACTTGTTCATCCCTGCTTCCTTTATGAATCCATATGGTGTATCGTAGGATTCTTTGTACTTAATCATTTTAGTAAAAAACGCAAGTTCAGCGGACAGATTTTCCTGCTGTACGGAATTTGGTATGGCTTCGGCAGATTCTTTATTGAATCTATTCGTACCGACCAATTGACTTTAGGCAGAGGTAATATGCCCATATCTATGTTTGTTTCTGCAGTAGCATTTATCGTCTGTCTGGTGCTTTACATTTATATATTCAAAAAAGCAAAAATTAAGGCAGAAAGCCTTCCCTATGAAGCTATGTTCAGCGAGCAGATGGACGAAGAGGTATCCGAAGAAGCTTCTGAGGAATTAACCGAAAATCAGTCGGATGAAGAAATAACTGAAATAGACCCAAATGAAGCGGTCAAGGAGGAAGAATAATGGCACAGATTATAGATGGACGCGAAGTTGCGGCTTATGTTAAAGGAAATGCCGCAAAAGAGGTTAAAGCATTAAATAAAAAAAATATAGAGGTGTGTTTAGCAGTAATTCTTGTGGGAAATGACCCTGCATCCACAGTTTATGTTGCAAACAAGCGCAAAGACTGTGACCAACTGGGTATAGTTTCCAAGGAATACGCTTTACCTGAAGAGACTTCTATGGAGGAATTATTAAGCCTTATTGATGAGCTTAATAACGATAAAACCGTAAACGGTATTCTCTGTCAGTTGCCCTTGCCTCGTCATCTTGATGAAACCAAGGTGCTGGAGGCAATTTCCCCCATAAAGGATGTTGATGCATTTCATCCCGAAAATGTAGGCAGAATAATGATGGGAAAATACGATTTCCTTCCCTGTACTCCTGCAGGAATAATGGAAATGCTTGATTACTATAAAATCGACGCACAGGGAAAAAACTGCGTTGTAATAGGCAGGTCTAATATTGTGGGCAAGCCCATGGCAATGCTTATGCTTCATTCTAATGCAACGGTTACTATATGCCATTCAAGAACAAAAAATTTAGCTGAGGTTTGCCGTGGCGCTGACATACTTATCAGCGCAGTAGGCAGAGCAGGCTTTGTTACAAAGGATATGATAAAGCCCGGCGCTGTTGTTATTGATGTGGGCATTAACAGGGGAGAGGACGGCAAGCTTTGCGGTGATGTTGATTACAGTGAAGCAGAAAAAATCGCTTCTATGATTACT
>JAZLDA010000053.1:0-4384 GCA_045614505.1 Acutalibacteraceae bacterium
AGAAGAAGAAGTGAGTCTATCGAAATTAAAGCAAATATTCACCGTGAATTAGGTCAAGCCTTGTTAGTAACGAGAAGGTATTTGATTGATGAAAAATCAGATACAGACGCTCCAATTTCCATTTGGAAAAGAAATATTGCAATGCTTAAAACCCAAGCGGAATATAAGGGTGAATTTAGCCCGCTTGAAATGTTTTTACAGGCTTCACGAGCGGCGGATGTTGAAATTGTTCTAAATGGGGAATTGCCAAAGAGCCCCCAGCAAAGCAAATTCTTTGTAACCGCAGCCGTTGAATGCCTTGTAAACGGTGTACGCCACGCAGGTGCAACAGTCTTGTATATCACCGTTACCGAAAGCGAAAATGAAGTTTTCATAAACTATGAAAATAACGGTGAAATACCAAAGTGCGAAATAGTTGAAGGTACAGGACTTTCCTCACTTCGCTACGGAGCAAAGAAATTAGGCGGAAGAATGGAAGTTAAATCCGCACCCAAATACTCACTCACAATAATCTTGCCAAAGGGGGTAGAATAATGTCGAAATATAAAGTAATGCTTGTAGAGGACGATCCCCTTGCAAGACAGCTTTTAGAAATGTTTATTAACAAAAGCGAAAGCTATACTCTTGAAACTGCAATAGTGTCTGCAAGTATGGCGGAGCTATACCTTTTGAAAAGCAATATTGATTTGATTTTAATGGATGTTTGTACCGCCCTTAACGCAAACGGCATTGATGCCGCTGAAAAAATTAAGAAAAGCTACCCACACATTAAAATTATCATAATCACAAGCCAACCGGAATACTCCTATATTTCAAGGGCAAGAGAGGTAGGGGTTGACTCATTCTGGTATAAAACCGTTATAGCAGACGAGTTTATAACCTTGCTTGACAGGACAATGGCAGGGGAAAGAATTTTCCCTGATACAACGCCAAACCTAAAAATAGGCAATATCAATTCCTCTGACTTTACCGAAAGAGAGCTTGAGGTTTTGCGCCTTGTTGTGGCAGGGGAACGAGATGCGGAAATTGCAGAAAAGCTGTGTATTACCCTGCAAACCGTAAAAACCCACATCAAGAATATGAAGGAAAAAACAGGACTAAGAAACCGCACCGAACTTGCCGTAAAGGTTCGTGACGCTGGGCTTATTATCGTAGATTAAAATTAAATAACAAATTGGGATATCGTTAAGCGATGTCCCTTTTTTGTATCAATTTTACAAAAAACACACAAAAACCACCGGTGTTTATAAAAAAACTGCCAAAAAATCATACTTTAGTATGATGTAAAAAAATTTTCCATTTGTTACAATATAAATGTAAGTATATCTATCATAGATATATCTGCGACTAAATGTAAAGGAGGTATGATATGGGTGCGTGATATTGTAATTAGCATTCGCAATGATTTGGTAGCAGAAGCCGTCATACGAAGTCTTGCGGAAAGCGGAGATTTTCGCCCCTTTAAGCTGCTGTTTTCAAGGGAAAACGAGGTGGTGAACGAGTGCAAGGTTTTAACCCCAGAGCTTTTATTATCTGAGGTTGCATTTGGAACTCATACCGACTTGAAAACACGCTTGACGGAAGCGAAGGAAATAAGAGAGTGCGTTCCAAATTGCAAAATCGTATTTCTCTGTGATGAAAATTCATCACCCGACCTTGCCCGTGAGGTTATGCAGGCAAAGAAGGATGGTCTTATTGACAACTTCTTTTACTCGTCAGTTGGCATACGCTATCTTGTAGCTGCTCTGACGGCACTTTAAAAAATTATTTTAAGGAGAAAAACAATGAAAAAAAGATTATTAAGCTTTTTGTTAGTGCTTGTAATGGTTCTTGGTATGGTACCATTTTCAGCATTAACATCATTTGCAAGTGAACAACAAAGCACTGCAAAGTCAAGTGAAGTGGAAACTGTAACAGTTACCACATATGATGAATTGAGAGAAGCGTTAGCGGCTGATGGCAACGCAAACATCGTTCTTGGTAAAGATATTTCCCAAAAAGATTATAACTCTAATATCTATACTTACCACAAGGCGTATGCAGATAAGGCGGCAGAGTTAATTCCTGAAGGAGCAACACCAGCACCTCATTCGGAATGGGATGATGCGTATATATGCGGAGATTTTAGAGATCTGTTATTAGAAAGTGTTAAACAGAACTTTTTAATTTCTGTTAACGGAAACAAAACTCTTGATTTGAACGGTCATAATATTTTTGCTTACCTTGCTAATATCGGTTACTATTATTATTACCGTGCTTACGGGGAGTTCCGTCTCGACACTGACAAATCCTCTTCTGATCTCAAAGAATACACCTTGATAACTGTTAATGCTGATGCCACGCTCAATATTGATGACACAAGTAGTGGAAAAGCAGGTAACATTTTCTTTGATGGCTATATGTATGCCGTTCCTGCATCTTTTGCCGGTCAGGCTAATTGGTATTATAAAAATTCCCCGAGCATCCGAAACATTATCGACGTGTACGGCACTCTTAATGTGTTTGACGGTGTGATTGAGGCAGGCAGAAGTAAAGAACAATGGATCGTAGATGGAACACTTGATCCTACTGTATTCAAAAAAGATGGTTATCAGTATCATGTAGACTTTGTTGGTCCTATTGATAACGATTTTGATGGTTATGCTTACCAACAAATTTGGGGTTCTGCTGTAACCGTAAAAAATGGCGGAACGTTTAATTCCTTCGGTGGCTCCTACTACGGCAGAGGCGAAGGATATTATAGTGATTATCTGTTTGAAAAGGAAATTTATAACGGAAACGTAGACAAAGAACTCGGTAAAGAAGATCAAGACTATCGTCGAGATGAGGTTGTTTATGTGGCAAGTGCAGCTACTGTAAATATTTACGGTGGTTACTTTGAAGGCAAGGGTGGTGCTAACGTTTTTGGCGGAAATCCGAATAGGGTCAAGGCATATGACGGCGAGTTCAAAAACCACAAGGTCGATTATGTAAGATGCCTTGATGCAAACGCAACAAACGATGATGATAGTAATGCAACTATATTTAATGAATTGTTTGATGCGTTTCGCACTCCTATCGTTATCACGGGTTCTTATGGAGAAGTTGGTATTTACGAAAATAACTATTGTGATTGGAATGAAAGCCCAATATTAGAAATCAGTGATAAGTCATATCCTGTAATGGACGAGGGTGAAACCACAAAGACCTTGTACATGGATTTAAACAAAGCATATGACTTTTCTATCATGATTGAAAATGAACTTCCAAAGGCATTGGAGGAAAGAGGCTACTCCATTACTAAAAAGTTAGTTGTAAGAAAAGGCAATTCTGATGTTAAATCATCAAAATCACAAGCGAATATTTCCTTCTCATACACCTTTACAGAGGCAGGCAACTACAAGGTTGTACAAACACTCTTCTTAAAGAAGGACGGCAAGGAAGTAGCAAGAAACTATCACACTTTCAACATTATTGCTCAAAATAGTATTCCTGACTTTGCAACAGGACTTGTTATTGAAAAGATGCCTGACAAGACCACCTACAAGGTAGGCGAGGACTTTGACCCAACAGGCATGAAGATTGTTGCTAATTACAACAACCAGCCTGCACAGGATGTAACAAGCGAAATTATATATGTAAACAATTCTAACAAGAACTTTGATATTTACACACAATCCGTAACAGTAAAATACCGCTACGGCAACGGTATGTGGAAGAGCGTTTCTATTCCTGTAAAGATGGAGCACTACTACATTGAGGAAGCACAAATTATCAACCTTATTCCACCGGTAGCAGGTAAAAACCCTGACTATGATATTAACGATTTCACTCGTTTCTGCGACATAGCAAACAGACAAAGAGATTGCTGGGGCTACGGTTGGGACAATAATGGCTTTGCGTGGTACGATGAAGACGGAAAAATGATGGGACCAAGCGCTGTGTTTGAAGAGGGCAAGGAATACACCCTTAAGATTATGCTTGATCCAGACAGAGGCGCAGGCTTTAGCGTGAGCAAGGGCTTGAATGTAACAATCAATACCGACAAGCTTAGCAAGGATGCAGTTTCCTTCGTAGGCAACAAGGCACAAATCACAGTTAAGTATATAGCACTTAAAAACACAGATCCTATTCTCATTAGCAATTATGAGGTTTTAGGCATTGAAACACCTGTTGAAGGTCGTTTACCTGACAAGACAGGTGAAGTAGGCGACCCTGCACTTTACGACATTCATTATGACGAAAGAGCCGGCGTTCAGTACATTCACTGGTACGAGGTTGACGAGGATGGCTACGGCTATGAAATCTTCCCTGAGGACGGCGAGCGCTTTGAGGCAGGAAAGGTTTACCGTGTGGAAATTAAGATTGCCCGTAAGCAATCAGCTGACGGAAGCGTTATCGTTAC
>JAZLDA010000054.1:0-47114 GCA_045614505.1 Acutalibacteraceae bacterium
TGTATATCATTGCCGCACGAGTGCGGCGTATATAATCACACAGCAAGGTGTGTATCTCTGTCGGCTTGATGATATACAAAACTTCGCATTGGTGTTATACACGACTTCGTTGTGATTACTTGCCTTTTTATTTTTTTGTGATATAATTACTATGTATAAATATATTTAAGGAGTTTTGATTATGAAAAAGTTCGGCAAAGCGCTTTTGGTTCTCCTTTTATCAGTTTTTATTACAACTCTGTTTTTAGCAAATGGTTTCTCCTTATTCGGGCAGAGTAATGTATGGGACGGAACTGTTGCCTCCTACTTTAAAGGCGAGGGTACAGAGGAAAATCCCTATATTATTACTACGGCTGAGGAGTTGGCTCTTCTTTCTCAAAATGTCAGATACGGTCAAAGCTATGATGACTGCTATTTTGAGCTTGGTGCAGATATAGTATTAAATGACAGCACCAACTGGCAGGAGTGGGGAAGCATTAACGAAGAAGGACATGTTATTGCTCCTGTTAATACTTGGACTCCTATAGGTCTTTATGATAACTATGGTTTTAAAGGCTATTTTGACGGCAAAAATCATACCATTAGCGGTATGTATGTTAATAACATTAACGGTAAGCATTTCGGCCTTTTCGGATATGCCTATAACTACGATTATAATATAAAAAATCTTATTGTTAAAAACTCCTATGTGTTCGGAAAAAACACCCATGAAGATGATTACTATGATGCTAAGGTTGGCGGTATTGTAGGCTATGGCAATGCTGAAAATTGCCATTTTTCAGGTACTGTTGTGGGTGATGTAGGTCATACCTATATGGTTAACATAGGCGGTGTTGTTGGTTACGGCGCTGCTTCTAACTGCACTACACAGGGAAAAGTTTATGCTGTTGAGAAAGAATATACCACTTCATACGTTGGCGGTATCATTGGCAGAAGTATTTTTGAAGAAACCTTAAACTGTAAAAACTATGCTGAGGTAAAAGGTACTTATGTAGGCGGTATCACTGCATACGGAGATGCTTCATACTGCGAAAACTACGGAAGCCTTTACGCAAAATCAGGTAAGGTAGGCGGTATAACCGGCGAAGGCAGAACACTTTACTGCAAAAATTCAGGAAATATTACTGCCGAATACTGTGACTATGTTGGCGGTGTTGTGGCAGACGGAAATGTTTATAATGCCACCTCTGACGATATAATAAATTATTGCTTTAACGAGGGCACTATTACGGCGACAAACTGCGTTAATGTGGGTGGCGTTTCGGCTGTGGGAATTGTTTGGGAAAGCTATAATGCCGGTACAATTAATGCAAGCGGATGCACCTATGTGGGCGGTATTAACGCTTCTACGGGAGAGGTTGCCTCCTACGGCACTAATAAATGCTATAATGCAGGAATAATTAATGCTGATGCTTGCTCTTTTGTTGCGGCAACGGTATGTGAAAATGAAAATGAAAATTTAATAAATTATGTTTACTATATCGATACCGCTTATCCTACCGATGAATTCGGAACTAAACTAACCGATAAGCAAATGAGGAATAAGACAAACTTTGCTTATTTTAACTTTAATAAGGTGTGGGAATATGTAGATGATGCAGAATACCCCTATCCCACATTGCGTTATTTCGGTAGTAAAATTTACGGTTACGGCGTTGACCTTTATGATGGCGAAACCCTTATTTCCAGCCAGACCGTTGTTGAAAATTCTCCCTATATTTTCAGAAATCTCGACGACAAGGGCGACCTTAAGTTCTATGCCTTTGAGTGCGACGGAAAGCACTATTTCGACGGTGACAGTATTCTTATTGAAAGGGATACCGTAATTAATGCAGTATGGCAAGCAAAGAACAAGGGCACAGGAGTTTGGGACGGCAGTGTTGATACAGAGTGGCAGGGTACAGGTAGTGAGAGCGACCCATATCTTATAACAAGCGCTGCCGAACTTGCAGGTCTTGCTCAAAAGGTAAATACAGGCGAAACCTATTCTAAAAAATTCTTTTCTTTAAAATCGGATATTCGTCTAAACACCTCTTACGATTTCGGATATTTCCTGGTAGCCGAAAACATTTGGGACCCTATAGGTAATTATATAGATGTAGTGGAAAATACTAGTGTACTTTACACCCCTGAATTCAGAGGCACCTTTAATGGAAACGGACATACTGTTTACGGTCTCTACATAAACTCCTCTAATCATTATTTAGGACTTTTCGGATACATGGGAGAGGGCAGTATAAACGACCTTGTTATTAAGGATTCTTATATCTGTGTATTACCAAGTGAAACAGGCTATACCTATGCAGGCTCTGTGGTGGGTTATGGCAGAAATGTCAGTGGCTGTACCTCTTATGCTGTCGTAGAATATTCTGCAAGGGGACAAAGAAAAAACTATAATACCTACATTGGTGGTGTTTTAGGACACGCAAGTAATGTATCACAATGTGAAAACTATGGTAATTTAACCCTTTTCGGAAGAGAAGACCGTACCGATATAAATGTTGGATTTTTTAATATGGCAGGCGTTGCAGGAAACGCTACCTATATTGACAACTCCAAAAACTACGGCAAAATAGAAATCAAAAACTACCATGTTGACGGCAACTATGCCGAAATTAATTTAAGCGGTGTGTCGGGTGATTCTTCAACCGTAACAGACTGTGAAAACCATGGTGAAATCACCTCTTGCCGTGTACAGGTTACCGAAACTCTTTCGGATTATGTAAATGTTTCGGGTATAACCTTTGAAGCCTCAAGTATAACAAACTGTATAAATACGGCGCGAATTTCAAGTAACGGTAAAAGTGCTGGTATTGTGAACTGGGCAAGAACGATAGATAATTGCACAAATACCGGTGACATTTCAGGTGGGGAAGCCTTTGGTATATGCAGTAGAACTTACGATATAATAAACTGTGTTAACGAGGCAAATTTATCTGCAGCCTGTAAAAATAATTCTGTTCGTGCAGCCGGTATTGCTGGAGAGGCAGAAAGTGCAATAGGCTGTACCAATAAAGGAAAAATTGACGCTTTCTTTAATAACGAAAAGCGTGACTGGGGAGAAATATTTGCTTCGGGATTAATTATCAACCTTAACGGTCAAGCAAATTCTACTAAGAATTATTTGGTACAGCGTTGCCAAAACCTCGGAAATGTTACGGCAAATGTGTTTGATGCACAGAACACTTCAAGCTTCCAGATTGCAGGAATTGTCTGCAGTGCAACAGGAGAATATACTATTGACCAATGCTATAACGGCGGAGAAATATATGCAAGAAATCTCACAAGCTCTTATTATCAGGATAGCTTTGTGGGTGGTATTGCCGGAAAAGCAGATGTTAAAAATTCTTATAACTCTGCTTTAATTACAGTTATTGTGCCAAACGGAAATAGTGAATATAGTATAGGCGGTATAGCAGGCATGGGAAGTGCTGAGAACTGCTATAATGTAGGCACCATAAGGGTTGATATTGACGGCGATGGCGAAGAAGTAACCGTTGGCGGTGTTGTAGGTGCTTCCAATAATAACGAGACAGTAGGTTCTTACTATCTTGATACATGTCTCTCAGGAGCTGCAAAATTCAATACTATCGGTATATCAAAGACTGATGCACAGTTAAGAAGCAAATCTACCTTTACAGGATATGATTTTAATAAACATTGGGAAATGGGCGGAGTAAATAATTACCCCTATCCTAATCTTCGTTTTGTTGGAAGCGGTAAGCACCAATATTTTATAACCATTAAAGACTTTGGAAATACCGTTTCTACCGAAATGTATCTTGGCGGCAGTGTGCTGACCTTTGAAGCCCCCATAGCAAAATCGGGATATACCTTTGCATATTTTGAAAATGAAAAGGGACAGTTTAAGGTAGGCGATACCTATACAGTTGATGGTGATTTAACCTTTACTGCTGTATGGATTAAACATAATACGTCCGAAGCCTGGGATAAGAGCGTTATAACCGAATTTAAGGGAAGCGGCACAGAGGCTGACCCCTATCTTATTGAAAATGCTGCTCAGCTTGCCGGTCTTGCTAATCTTATAAATGAAAACAGAGACAGTGAGTACGCAACGGCTTATTATAAGCAGACAAAGGATATTTATATAAACAGTGCATTTAACTACTCTACTACAGTTTTGACAGAAAACAGCTGGACACCTATAGGAACGAATAGTACCTATGCCTTCAAGGGTACCTTTGACGGCAACGGCTTTACCATTTACGGACTTTATTTCAAGGATAACAGCCAGTACAAAGGACTCTTTGGCTATGCTGAGGACGCTACCTTTAAAAATGTTAACCTTAAAAACGGCTATTTAGTTCATACAAGCGAAAATAATTATACCGCTAATATGGGCGCTTTACTCGCAAGGGGTAAAAGAATTACTGTGTCGGATTCCAAAAACTATGTTAATATTCTTTCCTGTAAGTATGATGATACAGCAGGCGGTCTTGTGGGAATGACTGATGGTATAACAGTAGAAAATTGCGAAAACTACGGCAGTCTTTCTGCGCAAAGGGTTGGCGGTATAGTCGGAAATATTGCTGTGCAAAACGGCGAAACCGTCACAATAAACAATTCTAAAAACTATGGAAAAATAGTAAATACCGATATTGATTACGGAGTATCGGGTGGTATTGTCGCTTATGTTGATAATGATAGAATGGAGTCCTACACTGCATACTTTGAGAACTGTCTTAACGAAGGTGAAATATATGCAAAGCGTGGTTACACAGGAGGAATTTTAGGTTATTCTAACGGCGCAACCGAAATTAAAAACTGTGAAAACAAAGGCTATATTCACGGTAGTGCTGTCGGTGGTATCGTCAGTTGCATAGGTGGAGAGTATTATTCAAGTGTTAAGGGTTGTAAAAACCAAGGAATAATTGCAGGCGAGGTAAAAGAAGACAATACAGTTGAATCCTTGGCATCAGGCATTGTGGCTTTCGCACAATTTAGCAACTATCTGACTGTCAGCGACTGCGAAAACTTCGGCGAGGTTAAATCTTTCTCTACGGCAGGCGGTATTGTAGGTGCTGCAGAAGGCGTCTATATTCACGACTGCACAAACCACGGTAATATAACCTGCCTTTCTGCCGAGGGTTATAGTACAAGCTTAGGCGGTATAGCAGGCCGTACTAAAAGAACAATTTCAAATTGTGTTAATAACGGAACTGTTATGGGTCTAAACTATGCAGGCGGTATTGCGGGACAAAGCGCAAGCGTTAATAATTGCACTAATAACGGAAATGTTACAGCTCATGTTGCAGGCGGTATCAGTGGTAAGACTAATTCTCAGTATTATGCCTATATTGAAAAGTGCATTAATAATGCGGATGTAAACGGCAGCGAATATGCAGGCGGTATTGTAGGCGACCTCGATAATTCAGGCGATACTATTATCAGCTGTGAAAATATGGGTACCATCACCTGTACAGGATACGGAGCAGGCGGTATAGTAGCTACCTGTGCCGGTAATATTACAAAGTGCAGTAATATAGGAACAATTAAGGGCGACTGCTACTATGTAGGCGGTATTTCAGGAAATGGTGATGTAACCCTTTCCTATAATAAGGGTAATGTTATAGGCAAATACTCTTATGTAGGAGGAATTGTAGGTAATGGTAGTGCAAGCGACTGCTTTAATGTATCTACAGTAGAAGGTAATGACTATGTCGGCGGTATTGCAGGCGTCGGAGATGTTTTGCGTTGCTATGTTTTAGGAGATATTAAGAGTAAAGGAAACGCCGCTTATATAACAGATGATAATGCAACCGATTGCTATTATAATGCAACCGTAACTATAGAAAATGGTTATCGTGAGCCAACACTTAACGGCACCTATATAACAACTGATGACCTGATAATCGGCAATATGCCGGGATTTGACTTTGAAAAGGTATGGCAGCTGAGCACCGATGAAGAATATCCTTATCCCACCCTCAGAGATACTGTTTATTATGTAACCTATACCGTCACCTTCCTTGACTCTGACGGTCAAACCGTACTTAAAGAGCAAAAGGTGAGAAAGGGTAGTTCTGCATATCCTCCCACAATTGAACCCTTTACCGATGAAAATTATGTATATGCAGTTGACCACTGGGAAGGAAGCTATCAAAACATTCAAAAAGCCACCTCTGTTAAAGCGGTATATAAAAAGACCGAAAAGATTAAGTTTATTGGCAGAACATTTAGTATTTCCGTGCCTTTCGGCTATTCTAAGGATAACCTTGCCGCCAAAATTGAGTCTCAGTACAGAAGAATTGTAGCCACCACAACTCACGGATACAAAATGAATCTGGAGACTGAGTTCGATTTAAGCGGCTATGAACTGAATAAATCTGGCGAATTTATCTTTAGCGGTAAGGCTGTTATAACAGAGTCTCCTTACTATGAAATGGCAGAGGGTGAAAGCTTTAAAATTATAGTGACCGTTAATTCCGCCCTTGATAACGAATTTGATGTTGCTGATTTAACCTATACCGAAAGTAATGGCAAAATCACTATAACAGGCTATAACGGTCTTGCTGAAGAAATAAGAATTCCCGAAACCATAAACGGCAAAGCTGTAATAAAAATCGGTGAAAATGCATTTAAGGATAATCAAAATATAACAAGCGTTTATCTTCCCGACAGTATTGAGGAAATTGGAGAAAGCGCTTTCAACAATACAGTAAATCTTGTTACTGTGTCTTTGGGTAAAAATCTTAGAATTATCGGTGCAAATGCATTTTGCAATACCTCTCTCGGCAGTATTACCCTGTACGAGGGTGTAGAGACTATCGGCGAGAACGCTTTCGGTATCTATGAGGATGAAGTTATTAAACAGTTTACCGTTTACTGTTTAAGGGACAGTGTTGCCGAAAATTATGCCAAGGAAAAGGGACTCGGTGTATCTTATATCGAGATACAGACAAGTGAGACTACAGGCATATCTGCAACAGTATGTGAGGGAGTTACCCTTAACGCTTCAAAGGTTGTGGGCGGTGACTACTATGAAACAGCTCAGAGTATAACCGAAAAAGCAAATGTAAGCCTCTTTGAAATCACCCTTAGCAGTGAAGACGGCACCGATGTTCAGCCCGATAATATGATGACGGTAAGTATACCTCTGCCTGAGGGTTACGGAAAAGAAGCTAAGATTTACCGTATTAATTCAGACGGGTCTTATCTTGATATGAACGCAATATGTAAGGACGGAAAACTGGTGTTCAGCACTGCTCATCTGAGTTATTATGCCATTGTCAGCCGGGATAGCGCTGTTATAGGTGACGCAAACGGTGACGGTATATTTAATACCACCGACCTTGCTGAGCTTAAATTATTCCTTGCAGGAGTAAACGGTGAAATCTCGAAAGATGTTGACCTTAACGGTGACGGCGCAATTAATACCACTGACCTTGCGGAAATGAAGCTTATGTTGGCTGGAGTAAAATAGGTAATTGAGGCTTGGGGATAGGATTTAGGGAAAGGTGTGCCTAATGCACATTGACTTATTTCCCGATCCCCAGAGTCCGTACCGGAGGTAATTATGAATTTTTTCGGACATTTAAGAACGGTTTGTAGTCACAGGCACTGTGTTATAAAGCACTGCTTTAAGGCAGGCATTCCAATGAGAGGTCTGCTACACGACCTATCAAAATTTTCTCCCACCGAGTTTATTCCCGGTGTGCGCTACTATTTAGGCACGAGAAGTCCAAATGAAGCCGAAAGAGAAGATAAAGGCTTTTCAACGGCATGGATGCACCATAAGGGCAGAAACCGTCACCACTTTGAATACTGGACTGATTACCGTCCCGAAACCAAAAGAATCGAGCCGGTTAAAATGCCTCTTGTCTTTATAAAAGAAATGTTCTGCGACAGAGTTGCGGCAAGTAAAATCTATCAGGGTAAAAACTACACCAACTCTCACCCTTACGAATACTTTTTGCGTGGCAAACCTAACAGAGTTATTCATAAAGAGTCTTCCGATTTGCTTGAAAAACTTCTTATAATGCTTCGTGACAAGGGTGAAAAAGAAACTTTTCACTATATCAGAAAACTTAAAATATACTGAATTATAAATTCCTCTTGAAATATTAATAGCAGAGTGTTATAATTCCTAAGGTTTTAATTTTACATAAAGAAGAAGGCATTTATATGAGTATATTATTATCAGTTTCAATTTCACTTTTAGCGGGACTTATTATGACCCGTTTGTTTAAGAAATTCAAACTGCCCAGTGTAACGGCGTACCTTATTGCAGGTGTGCTTATAGGCCCTTATTGTTTGGGTCGGCTTAACATAGGCGGACTGGGCTTTAACAGTATGGAAGGTGTGGAAGCACTCGGTCTCATTTCTGAGGTTGCTCTCGGTTTTATTGCCTTTTCCATAGGCAATGAATTCAGAACAGAGGACCTTAAAAAGACCGGTAAGCAGGCGCTTGTTATCGGTGTTATTCAGGCACTTGTTGCCTGCCTGCTGGTGGATTTGTCACTTTATGTTGTTCACCGCATTATGCCCGATGTGCTTTCTCTTCCTCAGGTAATAACTCTTGGTGCAATTGCTACTGCTACTGCTCCTGCGGCGACCCTGATGGTTGTCCGTCAGTACAAGTCGAAGGGCCCTCTTACTAAGCTTCTGCTTCCCATTGTTGCCCTTGACGATGCTGTGGGACTTATAATTTTTGCAGTTTCTTTTGGTATTTCAAAGACTTTAGTGAGCGGAAAAGTGGATATGATTTCCATTCTTGTTAATCCCATTATTGAAATTATTTGTTCACTGCTTCTTGGTGCTATAATGGGCTGGGTGCTTACCCAACTTGAAAAGCTCTTTAACTCCAACACCAACCGTCTGAATCTTACTATTGGAGCGGTTCTTTTGACAGCATCTCTTTCGATGCTTCACTTTAGTATCGGTCCCGTGGAAATTCATTTTTCCTCTCTTCTTACCTGTATGATGCTGGGAACGGTATTCTGCAATATCTGTCCGTTGTCTCACGACCTTATGGCGGCAAGTGATAAATGGACTTCACCGCTTTTTGCTATATTCTTTGTAATAAGCGGCGCAGAATTGGAGCTGAGCGTATTCGGCAGTCTTTCCATTGTTATTATCGGTGTGGTTTATATCGTATTCCGTTCGCTCGGTAAGTATTTTGGTGCAATGAGCAGTGCAGTTATGACAAAGTGCTCACCTCAGATATGCAAATACTTAGGTATCACGCTTTTGCCTCAGGCAGGCGTTGCCCTTGGTATGTGTACCACCGCAATGCAGCTTGGAGAGCAGGGAAATCTAATCAGAAACATCACACTTTTTGCAGTGCTTATTTATGAGCTTTTCGGTCCTGTGCTCACCCGTATGGCGCTTACCGCCGCAGGGGAAATTCATCCTATGCCCGACCACGTAAAAGAAAGACGTACTCATAAGCTCAATGAAGCCAGTAAAATGAAAATTACTAAATAGTAAACTGAAACCGCTTGATTAACTCAGGCGGTTTTGTTACAATATAAAAGGTGATATTTATGAATACTAAAACTCCTCAAAAGTATTTTTATCTTGTGCTGGTGGTATTGAGCCTTATCGGGCAGGTTGCCTGGGTTGTGGAGAATATGTACTTTAACGTGTTTATCTACAAAATGTTTAATGCTTCGGCGCAGTCAATTTCTTTAATGGTAACCGCTTCTGCTGTGGCGGCAACACTCACTACAATAATTATAGGTGCACTGTCGGATAAAATCGGAAAGAGAAAACTGTTTATAACAAGTGGGTATATTCTTTGGGGTGTATCCATAATTTCCTTTGCATTTATACGAATTGATGTTATAAATGCGCTTTTTCCCTCGGTGGTTTCAGCTGCAAGTGTGGGTGTGAGTCTCACAATTATTATGGACTGCGTTATGACCTTTTTCGGCTCAAGTGCTAATGATGCCTGCTTTAATGCTTGGCTTACCGAATCTGTTCCCGATTCAAAAAGAGGAGCGGCAGAGGGGATTAACGCTATGATGCCTCTGCTTGCAATAATAGTCGTCTTTGGCGGTTTTATGGGCTTTGACCTTGACAAAAAAGAGAGCTGGACTTCTATTTTTCTTATTATCGGCATTACTGTGCTGGTTATCGGCGTACTCGGTATTTTCTTCATTAAAGAAAGCACAGTTAAGAGAGAGGATAATAAAAGCTTTTGGGGTAATATTTTTTACGGCTTCAGGCCGTCAGTTATCAGTCACAGTAAAATGCTTTATATCACCTTGATTGCCTTTGCTGTCTTCGGTATCTCTATACAGGTTTTTATGCCCTATCTTATTCTTTATTACAATGTATCTTTGGGTATGGAAAATTATGTACTGATTATGGCTCCTGCTATTATTATTGCATCAATAGTTACTGCTCTTTACGGCAGAGTCTTTGACAAAAAGGGCTTTAGGACAGCCATAATTCCCACCGTGGTTGCACTTATGTCAGGGTATATTATCCTTTATTTCTTCAAACAAACTTTGCCGGTGTTTATTGGTTCACTCTTTATGATGATTGGATATCTTTGCGGTTCTGCTGTTTTTGGAGCAAAGATAAGAAAAAGGATACCCGAAAATAAGGCAGGAATGTTCCAGGGACTTCGCATTGTGGGACAGGTGCTCATTCCCGGGGTTATAGGTCCCGCTATCGGAGCGGCAGTTCTTAAAAATGCAAGAACGGTACAGGGCGACGACGGCACCGTTTCCTTTGTGCCCGATGAACGAATATTTCTTGCCGCCCTTATAGTGGCAGCAGTGCTGACCGTTATCTTATTCATTCAGTTTTATGCTTTAAAGAAGGAGAAAAGGAATGAACAACCTCTATACAGCTAAGGGTGAAAATTTAAAAGGGGAGTATAAAAGCGTTTATCCCCGTCCTCAGATGAAAAGGGACTCCTTTTTCTCCCTTGACGGTACTTGGGAGTTTTATGCAGAAAATGAGAAATACGAAATTCTTGTACCATTTTGTCCCGAAAGTCTTTTATCGGGTGTTGACAAGGTCTTTGACGAGAATGTGCTTTGCTATAAAAGAAAATTCACTCTGCCCGACGGTTTTATAAAAGAAAAAGTTCTGCTTCATTTCGGTGCGGTTGACCAGAAATGCACAGTTCTTATAAACTCACACGAAGTAGGAGAGCATACAGGCGGCTATGACGCTTTTTATTTTGATATAACCGATTATCTTGAAGAAAACAATGAAATAACAATATTTGTTACCGATACACTTAGTGATAAAATTCTTCCCTACGGCAAGCAGAAGAAAAAAAGAGGCGGAATGTGGTATACCCCTGTTTCGGGTATCTGGCAAAGCGTGTGGCTTGAGAGCGTGCCCGAAAACTATATTAAATCGGTAAAAATTGATGTTACGCTTAATACGGCCCACATCACCTTTGACGGTATTACCGACGGCACTGTAACGGTAGAAAACAAAACCTTTCCCATAAATTGCTCACATGCTCAGGTGGTTATCGAGAATCCTGTGAATTGGACGCCCGAGAACCCTTATTTATATGAGTTTACGGTAGTTTCGGGTGAGGATAAAATAGAGTCGTATTTTGCACTGAGAACTCTCGCCATTAAGGGTAATAAACTGCTTTTAAACGGGAAACCTTACTTCTTTAACGGTCTTCTTGACCAAGGATATTTTTCTGACGGAATTTATACTCCTGCCCATGTCAGTGAATATAAAGAGGATATATTAAAAATGAAGTCGTTAGGTTTTAATATGCTCCGTAAACATATTAAAGTTGAACCCGAAGCCTTTTATTATTACTGTGATAAATACGGCATGGCTGTTTTTCAGGATATGGTTAATAACGGTAAATATTCCTTTATAAGAGATACAGTACTTCCTACTGTGGGACTGGTGAAGAAAAACGATAAATTTCTGCACAGGAATAAAGAAAGCAGAAAAGCCTTTATAGACGGTATGGAGAAAACCGTAAAACAGCTTTATAATCATCCCTGTATTGTGGAGTGGACTATCTTCAACGAGGGCTGGGGTCAGTTTTGTGCAGATGAGATGTATTTAAAATTAAAGGAATTGGATTCCTCAAGATTTATTGATTCCGCCTCCGGCTGGTTTAAGTCAAAGAATAATGACTTCGATTCCCTCCATATTTACTTTAAGAAGCTTAAAGTAAAAGCAGGGGATAAACCTATATTTTTATCGGAGTTCGGCGGATTCTCCTATAAAATCCCGGAACATTCATTTAATACACAAAAGACTTACGGCTACGGTAAATTTGAATCAAGGGAAGAATTCGTAGAGGCGCTTAAAGTTCTTTATAAAGAAGTCAATTCGCTTAAAGAGAAGGGCTTGTGTGCCGCTGTTTATACTCAAGTCAGCGATGTTGAGGATGAAACTAACGGACTTTTAACCTATGACAGAAAGGTAATGAAAATACTTCCTGAGGAACTTGAGGATATATTTGAATAATAAAAATAAGACGGAATTTTCCGTCTTATTTTTTATTATATTCACTTGGTGAAACACCTGTTGCTTTTTTAAATGCGTGGGAAAAGGCATAAATATCTTCAAAGCCTAAAATATCCGATATTTCCGAAATACTGTAAGCGCCAGACTGGAGTAGAGAACAAGCCATTTTAATTCGCAGGTTGTTTTTATATGTAATTGGTGAAACCCCATAGGTTTCTTTAAATAGACGCCGAAATTGTGACTCACTTAAATCACAAAGTCGGGCGAGCTCTTTTGTGTAAACCTTTTCGCAGTAGCCCTCACGAAGGCGATAGACTGCAGGAGCCAATCTTTTTTGAGCTTTTTGTAACTGCTCTTCTGGGTCGCTGTCGTTAATAAAAGAAAGTAGAGACAAAAGACTGCAGGTGCGTTCTATCTTTGAAGAAAGACTGTTTATTGCAAAGGATTTTATAATCAGTGAAAAATGCTCGGCTGTTTTCTCAGGGGTATCACTGCAGGCAAGTACAGGACATGAGGCAAAAACAAGCCTTTCGTTCTTGCTGCTTTTAATAATATCAAACTCTACCGAAAGGGCGGAAATTTCTCGGGATGCTTTG
The DNA here is from genome assembly GCA_045614505.1 of Acutalibacteraceae bacterium. Lineage (GTDB taxonomy): Bacteria > Bacillota > Clostridia > Oscillospirales > Acutalibacteraceae > SIG607. Next base: position 13,029 of record JAZLDA010000054.1, read on the forward strand.
TAGGAATAACTGCAACCCTCTGGAAGATAAACAATATCCCTTTCTCTCGCAATCATTTCTCTGTCATCTATAAAAAACCTGATACCGCCTCTTACCACATAAAGCAATGCAGAGCTGTGACGAAGTGCAACGCTTGAGGGTGTTTTCATAGGCACCGGAAATGCGCTATGAATTATTATATTTGTTCTTTCGGGAGAAAAGTATGTAAGCTTCATAGTGTCACCTCAAAATTATTCTATCATAAATGAGCGAATTTTACAAATAAAACTTGTATTTTGCATTTTAAATAAATTTGTAAAAATATATAATGAACTCAAAGAAAGGGGAGTTACAATGAAAACGCTTCTAAAAAACGGAAATGTTTATCTCGGCGGCAAATTTGTAAAAACTGACTTGATTTTTGACAAAACAGTGATTTCTCTGGGAGAAACAAACTGTGAAGCAGATAACGTTCTTGACTGCAGTGAAATGTACATAACTCCCGGCTTTATAGATATTCACATTCACGGAAGAGACGGTAAAGATGTAACCGAAAACTGTGAAGAAGTTGCACTTCTTTTGCCGCATTACGGAATTACTTCTTTTTTGCCTACCACCCTTACAAAGTCTTACGACGATACTTTAAAAGATTTAGCGTATCTTTCTTGGTTTATTGATAATCAAAAGTGCGGCGCGCAGGCGCTGGGTATATATAGTGAGGGGATTTTCTTTTCCAAAGAAAAGTGCGGAGCGCAAAACCCCGAAAATATAAAGGAAAAAATAGATTTTGCTTTTGTGGATGAAATGATAAAGGCGTCAAAAGACAAAATAAAGGTGCTTGCCTTTGCTCCCGAAAACGAGGGAGCTGCTGCACTTGCGAGTATGCTAAAGGAAAAAGGAATCCGCGCCTCAATGGGTCACACCAATGCCACAGAAAAAGATGTAAAGCCTTGTGTTGATGCAGGTCTTTCGGGTGTTACTCATCTGTATAACGGTATGAGATGGATGAATCACCTTGAGCTTGGCGCAAGCGGAGTGGGTGTTTTTGAAGATAGTCTTTATGCTGAATTGATTACCGACGGCTACCATGTAAATAAAGAGTTTATAAATATTCTCTTTAAATTCAAGCCTCATAATAAAATCATTTTTATAAGTGACAATGTGCCCCTTTCAGGTCTTCCTGAGGGCAAGGGCAATATGTCGGGAGTACCTATAAGAATTTTAAAGGACAGACTTGAGGTTGACTCCGATAATGGTGTATACAGCCTTGCGGGAAGCTGTTTAAGGCTTTGTGACAGCATTAAGAACGTTAATGAATTTACGGGAATTCCCATAGAAGAACTTATAAAATGCGTGACCGAGAACCCTGCAAAATATATCGGGGTAGATAGTTTCAAAGGAAGTATTGAGGTCGGATTTGATTCCGATATCAATATTTTTGATAAAGATTTTAATCTTATAAAAACTTATGTTAAAGGAGAATTGGTATGATACCCGAGTACAATCTTATCCCCCCAAGCGAATTAGGTAAAGGCAGTAACATCAAGCTTGATGTTTGCGAATGTGAGCAGGACCTTTACTGGAAGATGGCTATTGAGGTTTTCGAGACCATTAAAGAAAACAACGACAAGGGCGAGGACACCGTTATGATAGTTCCTTACGGTCCTTTAGGCCCCTACAGCCGTCTCGTTTGGCTTGTTAACAAGTATAGATTAAGCCTTAAGCGTTGCCATTTCATTAATATGGATGAATACCTTACCGACGATCTTAAGTATCTTGACAAGAGCGATCCGCTTTCATTCCGCGGCGGTATGGACAGAATTTTCTATAACCTTATTGACGAGGAACTTAACATCCCCGAAGCACAGAGAATTTTCCCCGACCCTGAGAAGCCTGAATATATTGAAGAATATATTAGAAAAATGGGTAAATTAGATATGGCTTGGGGCGGAGTAGGCATTACTGCTCACTTTGCATTCAACGAGCCACCCGAGCCCGGTGAGACAATGAGCAACGAGGAATTTGCAAATCTGCCTACAAGAGTTCTGCAGATTGCAAGAGAAACCCTTACAATCAACGCCTTTATGAACTGCGCCGCTGACCTTGACGGTATTCCGAAAAACTGTATTACCGTTGGTATGAGAGAGGCATTTATGGCTAAAAAAGTCAGAATGTGTATGCCCAGAGATTGGAACGCCGCAGCACTGAGAAAGATTCTTCACGGTCCAGTTACCTGCAAGATTCCTTGCTCACTTTTCCAGAATCATCCTGATGCTAAAATTTATGCCGCAAGCGTAGCTCTTGCTTCTCCCGTTCCGGAAATCAGAATTTATAATAAATAAACTAAAAAACAGCCTTCGGGCTGTTTTTTTGTTTACTGACCATTATTTAAATAATATCAAAAAACTGTTGAAATCAAAAAAACTGTGTAATATAATAATATGGTACTTAAAAACAAGGAGTAATTTTTATGATTCGTATTGGTATTTACGGTTACGGTAACTTAGGACGCGGTGTAGAGGCAGCCATACTTAAAAACGACGACCTTTCTTTGGTTGCTGTTTTTACTCGCCGTGACCCGAAAACTTTTGAAATACAAACCGAAAACGTTCCCGTTGTTCACTGCAGTGAGGTTGAAAACTGGGCAGACAAAATTGATGTTATGATTCTTTGCGGCGGCAGTGCTACCGATTTGCCCGAGCAGACCCCTGCGCTTGCTAAAATGTTCAATGTTGTTGATAGCTTTGACACACACGCTAAAATTCCCGAGCATTTTTATAATGTAGACAAGGCAGCAAAGAGTGTCGGCAAAACTGCTCTTATTTCAGCAGGCTGGGATCCGGGTATGTTCTCTTTAAACAGACTATACGCTTCTGCCGTTCTTCCCAACGGTAAGGATTATACCTTCTGGGGCAAGGGCGTAAGTCAGGGACATTCTGACGCTATCAGAAGAATTGAAGGCGTAAAGAACGCAAGACAGTACACAATTCCAAAGGAAGAAGCACTCTCTTTGGTGAGAAGTGGCGAAAATCCCGACCTTTCTACCAGAGAAAAGCACCTGCGTGAATGCTTTGTTGTGGCAGAAGAGGGTGCAGACCTTAAGAAAATAGAAAAAGAAATTAAAACAATGCCTAATTACTTTGCGGATTATGATACTATTGTGCATTTTATCAGCGAAGAAGAATTAATGAGAGACCACAGCAATCTTCCTCACGGCGGTTTTGTTATCAGAAGCGGTAAAACGGGCTTTAATGATGAGCACAGCCACATTATTGAATACAGCTTAAAGCTCGATTCTAACCCCGAATTTACAGCCAGCGTAATTGCGGCTTATGCAAGAGCAGTTTACAGACTGTCTACTGAGGGAAATAGCGGTTGCAAGACTGTATTTGATATCGCTCCTGCGTATCTTTCTGCTATGAGCGGTGAAGAACTGAGAAAAAAATTGCTGTAATTTTGCTTTTACAATGGAGATTTTATGAAGAGAAAAGCAAGGAAATTTAAGAGAGTTTCCTTGCTTATTTTTTATTTATAGAATATAATTAAAAATGAGGTGATTGTTTTGGAAAAGTGGTTAAAAAAGAATACTCAAAGTCTCCATAACAAAATAATTGCCATAACAGGGGCTACGGGGGGAATAGGTGAGCCTCTTTGCAGGTATTTGCTCCGCCTTAACGCCACCCTTATCTTAATGGACAGAAATAAAGAAAAGTCTCTCGCACTAAAAGAGTTATTATTAAAGGAATTCAAAAATGCAAAGATTTCTCACATAACGGTAGATTTATCAAGTATGAAAAGTGTTAAAGAAGCTACCGAAGAACTGTCAAAGAAGGATATTGATATTTTCATACACAATGCGGGAGCCTACAGCATACCACGGTTAATAAGTGACTCGGGGTACGACAATGTATTCACCATTAATTTTATTGCTCCCTATTATATTATTCGTAGTATACTGCCTAAAATAAAAGAAAAAAACGGTAGGGTAGTGGTAATGGGAAGCATTGCCCACCGATACAGTAAAATTGATTTGAATGACATTGATTTTTCAAAAAGAAAGGCATCAAGCCTTGTTTACGGGAATTCTAAAAGATATCTTATGTTCTCTCTTTATGAACTGTTTAAGGACAAGCAGGAGCTTCTCAGCATTGTTCACCCCGGTATTACATTTACAGGAATAACCAATCATTATCCAAAGGTTGTTTTTTCACTTATTAAGCATCCTATGAAGGTGATTTTTATGAAACCCTGTAAAGCTTGTCTTTCGACGGTGCAGGGAATATTTATGAGTACACCTTATGAAAGCTGGATAGGACCCGGATTTTTTGATATTTGGGGAATGCCAAAGCTTAAAAGTGTGAAAATTTCAAAAGAGGAAATTAAGAACATAAGTAGAATAGCAGAGGGGATTTATTATGAACAGACTGAAAAACACAAAACTCTTTCTCTTTGATATGGATGGTACACTTTATCTGGGAGATAAGTTATACGATTTTACAAAGGAATTGCTCGCAACTATTAAAGCTCAGGGGAAAAATATATGTATATGACGAATAATTCCTCAAAAAGTGTAAAGGATTATATAAAAAAGCTTGACAGACTTGGTATTGAGGCAACAGAGGACGAGTTCATAACTTCCTCTCAGGCTACTTCGTACTTTCTTAAAAACAAATATCCAAATGAAACTATTTATGTGTGCGGAACTCAGTCTTTAAAGGATGAATTTATTAAAGAAGGCTTTAATTTAACCGAAAACATTGATGATACAACACTTATAGTTATGGGTAATGATACTGAGCTTACATTTAATAAACTGCATGATGTATGTAAAATTCTCCTTACAAAAGAGAATATAAAGTATGTTGCCACTAATCTTGACATGGTTTGTCCCACCGAATTCGGCAGTGTGCCCGATTGCGGAAGCTTTTGCGATATGGTATATAATTGCACAGGCAGGCGTCCGGAGCTTGTAGGAAAACCAGAACCGATTATGCCTTTTCTCGCCATGGAAATGACAGGGAGTACAAAAGAGTACACGGCAGTTATCGGCGACAGGATTTACACCGATGTTAAAAGCGGCCTTAATGCAGGAGTGCTCAGTATTCTTGTAATGAGCGGAGAAACGGATGAGGAAATACTTAGCAAAAGCGTTGATAAGCCCGATTTGGTGCTTAAAGACTGCGGTGAAATTACTAAAGCTCTGTGTGAATAACACGGAGTTTTTTATTTACAAAATTACACCGAAATATTATACATAAGTGCATTTACAAAACAGTCTGTTGTGATAAAATAAAGAAGATTTCTAATGTAGATTGGGTGAAAGTATGAGTTGCAAAATTTTGGCAATCGGGAACAGTTATTCCAACAATGCTATTTACTACATTTCCCGAATTGCGGAAAGTATGGGCAAAAAGATTTCGGCGACAAGCCTTTATCAGGCGGGTTGTCCTTTAGAACGACACGTACAATTTTATAAAAACGATACGAAGGCATATAAGTTTTATGTTGATTGGGTTAATATAAGCGGTTCTGATTTGAACACTATGAAGGAAGTGTTTAAGCTCTCAACTTATGATTATATTACCATTCAGCAAGCCCCTGCCAGAGCAACTCTGTTTTCAACCTATTGGACAAAACAAAAACCTTGGCTTACCGACCTATATGATATAATTAAAAAGCATCAGCCGAATGCAAAAATTTTGATTCACCAGACTTGGAGCTTTTCTAATAAAAGCGCTACTGAGGGTACAGAGTGGTGGGCTACTACTTATAAGAACAGCAAAGAGATGTTTCTTCTTATAAAAGATGCTTACGAAATGGCTGCCGATAAATTGGGAATTGACAAAGAGAATGGAATTATTCCCGTTGGAGTTGCCATTCAGCTTGCTAAAGATGAATATGGTTATAGAGATATGTATAATGAAGGCTATAGAGCGCTTTATTATGCCGATGCAAGTATAGAAGAGGCAGCAAAGCATTGTGAAAACCGTGCTCTTTATACCGACGATATTGACCACCTAAACCATAGAGGTAGGTATTTGGCAAGTTGCGTATGGCTTGAAAAGATTTTCGGATACGACTGCCGAACAGCTACCTATTATCCAGAAGGAGTGCTGACCGAAGAAGACTGTATTATTCTTCGTGCTGTTGCTCATGAAGCAGTAACCGGAGAAAAGAGTTATGTGGAAGGTGATTGGCGGGTTCTTCCTGACGGTGACGGCGTTGAAATTGTTCACTATATGGGAAGTGTGCCAACAAACGGAATTATTAAGCTTCCTGCCGAAATTTGTGGCAAAGCTGTCAAACGGGTTAACGCTACCACCTTTAAATATATAGATGGCATAAATAAAATAATTTTACCAAACTCTGATATTGTTTATGACAACGGAGCTTTGGATAGTTATAAAACCGTAAAGGAGAATCACAAATGAAAAATTCACTAAAGAAAATTGCTTGTGTAGTTCTTTCTGCATTGCTTTTATGCGTAGGTTTACCTGTAGCAGCGGTAGAAAAGGCAAAAGAAGACGAGCCTATTAGAATTCTTGCAATTGGTAACAGCTACAGTAATAATGCAACCCTTTACATTTCAAGAATTGCCGAGAGTATGGGCAAAAAGGTATCTGCAACAAGTCTTTACTATGCAGGCTGTCCCATTCATACTCATGTCAAATTTTATAAAGAAAACGCCGCCGAATATCAAATCTATGTTGATGGCGTTAATACAAGCGGAAATAATCTTAATACGATGAAGGATGTATTTGATAGAGCTGACTATGATTATATAACTATTCAACAAGGTCCGGGTCCCGCTACTGATTTTTCATCCTTTTGGACAGAGGAAAAGCCTTATCTTACTGAGCTTTATGATATTATAACAGAGCATGAGCCGCAAGCTGAGGTTATGATTCATCAGACATGGAGCTTTAGTGAACTTGATTCTACCATGGGTACAAAATGGTGGACTACTGTATATGACAACAGCCTTGAAATGTTCAAGCTTATAGAGACAGCATATGAACAGGCTGCAGATAAGCTTGGTCTTGATAAGGATAGAGCTATTATCCCCGTAGGCAGAGCTATTCAGCTTGCAAAGGATGAATATGGCTATTGGGATGCATATAATCCCGGATATTCCGAAAAATATTATGCTGAATCAAGCATACAAAATGCAGCAAAGCATTGTGAAAATGGAGCACTTTATACCGATAGTGTTGACCACCTTAACCATAGAGGTAGATATATTGCCGCTTGCGTATGGCTTGAAAAGATTTTAGGTTACGATTGCCGTACAGCCACATTCTATCCGGAAGGCGTTTTAACTGCTGAAGAATGCGTAATTCTCCGTAATATTGCCCATGAAACCGTAACAGGCGAAAAGGCTTATATTGAGGGGGACTGGAGAGTTCTTCCCGACGGTGACGGTGTTGAAATTCTTCACTATATGGGTACTGTAACAAATGCAGTTGGTACACTTACAGTTCCTGCTACAATAGGCGGCAAAAAAGTAACCAGAGTTGATGATACTGCCTTTAAGTATGTTGAAGGACTCAAAAAGCTTGTTTTACCCGATGATGATACTATTGTTTACGAAGACGGTGCATTAGATAAATATACTGTTATTGAAAATTTGTGGGATGGAACTTCTGTTAAACCCACAAAAGGAAGCGGCACAGAAGAAGACCCATATATGATTTATAACGGCAGTGAGCTTTACTGGGCTGTTACAAATGAAAATAACGGTGTTTACTTTAAACTTGCTAATGATATTTTGCTTAATGATATTCTGGTTGATACAGAAAAGGGTGAAGTATCTGTTGCAGAAAACTCTCACGAATGGTATACCGGCGGAGCAAACAAAAATGTTGTATTTAAAGGTGTTATAGACGGTGACTTCCATGTTATTCGTGGCCTTTATATTGATGAGGATTTTAATAACACCGAAAGTGTTTGGAATATCGGTGCGGGTCTTATAGCGCGTGCAGGTAACGGTGTTAAGATTGAAAATTTAGGCATTGAAAATTCCTATATTAAAGCTATTGGAGGCACTGCTTCTGCTTTTGTGGGAACAAACGGAAGTGAAAGTGTTGATATCAGCTTTAGCAATTGCTACATAGGGGAAGATGTTTATCTTTACGGCGATCAGGCTGGAGGATTTATTGGAGCAGGTAACGGATCCGGCCTTGTGAGCGGAATTTCCAATTGCTATAGCTTTGCTTCCATTGAAGCAGAGTCCTTTTCAGGCGCTATTTTAGGCGGAGTATGGGGAGGTTTGAATTGTCCCATAACAAACTGCTATGCTACAATGAAGCTTCACGGTCAGGGTGATAAGAGCTATACCGACTGCTATGCTCCTGAGAAAAAGAATTCATATGACAAGGTAACGGTAGTATCTGTTAATGATATGAAAGGTCAGTCTGCTATGACTAAATTAGCGGGACTAAGTGACGCATATACCTTGCCCGATAATGATTTTCCTGAACTTAAGGCTTGGTGTCAAAAAGACGATAATGTATGGTCGGGATTTGTAGCCGATGCATTAACAGGTGAGGGAACCGAAGAATCTCCTTATATCATTACTAACGGCGAGGAACTTGCCTTTGCTATTCTTAGCGGCGGTAATGGTAAATATTATAAATTAAACAATGATATTTATCTTAATGATATAAACCTTGTTAATTGGGAAACTGCAGAGCCTGTTGGAAATTATGTTCCTTCTTCTTGGTTAGAAGGTGTTACCTTTACAGGTCATTTTGATGGCGACGGACATATAGTTCACGGAATTTATTACCCCTCAGGCAACGGCATGGAGCTATCAATTGCAAGCTATGCCGCTCTTATTCCTCAGATAACAAAAAATACACATGTAATTAATGTAGGTGTTAAAAATTCTCGTATTGAGATATTCGGACATGCAGCAGGTATTGTGGGCAATATTAAGCGTGATGATAATAATGTAAATATTCTCATTGACAGTTGCTTTACAGATAATACCGTGTATGTTTCTCATACTCAGCTTTACGAATCAACAGGAGTAAGTTCCAGCGGTATAATTGGCGGAACGCTCTTTACACCGAATGTTAAAATTTCAAACTGTTATTCTTTGGCAAATCTTTCAGGTCCGTACTCTAAGAGTAAAATTGTGGGTTCTACCTGGATGGTTCCCACGACCTTCGTTGTTGAAAATTGTTATGGTAACGGTAGACTTTGGAGTTGTTCTTCTACAGGAAATGCAATGAAAACAGCAATAAACTGTTATACAAATGTTGCACCGGATAATGCCGCTTATACTACTTGGACACAGCTTACCGATGCTCAGATGCAGGGACTTAACGTGTTTGATAAGATGCCACTCGGCGACAAATATGTTGCAACAGCGGGTTATCCTGTACTTAAAGTGTTTATAAAATCTGCAAATGAAGTTATTTTAGGCGATGTGGACGGTGATGGCAAAGTTGATACTACCGACCTTGCTGTTCTGAAACTCTACCTTGCAGGTGTTAGCGGCGAAATTTCTGAAGGTGCTGATATGGATGAAAACGGAGAAATCAACACAGGAGACCTTGCAGCATTAAAACTTTATCTTGCCGGAAATTAAGAAAGAGCCGAAAGGCTCTTTCTTTTTCGTCAAAATAGGGATTGCTTAGAAATTATAATTATGTTAAAATACTTCTATGAAATATGAAATGATTATAAAAGGCATTTTTATAAGCCGACAAAACCGATTTGTTGCAAATGTTAATATAGACGGAAAAGAAGAAACTGTACACGTGAAAAATACCGGACGGTGCAAGGAACTTCTTGTGCCGGGGTGTACTGTATATCTCAGTGTATCGTGTAATCCCTCGCGAAAAACAAAATACGACCTAATTGTAGTAGAAAAGCAAAGAGAGGGCAAAGCGCCGCTTCTTATAAATATGGACTCTCAGATTCCTAACGCCGTTGCTGAGGAATTTTTGAAGCAAGGTGATATTTTCTCATCAAAAGCGGTGATTAAAAGGGAAGTACAATATGGAAACTCACGCTTTGACATTTATGTTGAGGATGGAGATAGAAAGGCGTTTTTTGAGGTTAAGGGCGTTACCCTTGAAATAAATGGTGTAGCAATGTTTCCCGATGCGCCTACAATCAGAGGCGTCAAGCATATAAAAGAGCTTATAAGGGCAAAAAACGAGGGATATGAAGCATATATTCTTTTTTGTATTCAGATGAAGGAGGTTACTCTTTTTACTCCCAACGAGGATACTCACAAGGAATTTGCTATTGCTCTTAAAGAAGCAAGCGAGTCGGGAGTAAATATTTTAGCCTATGATTGTAATGTAAGTGCAACTGAAATTAAAATTGACCGCAAGGTAAATATCAAAATATAATGGAAGCTGTAGCTGTATAAAAAAATAACTGTGATTTTTTAAAATCACAGTTATTTTTTATTTTAGTTAGTTGTTTGGAACAGCATAATCGAAGTAGAAATAGTCAATCCATTCCCATTTTTCGCCTGCAACGGTTGTGGAGCCGGCATTAGCCTGATAATAAACTTTATTATCGCCGTAAGGACGTATCCACACGTAGTTATTGAATTTATCCTTGAGACCTTCAACGTTTTCATAACCCACATAAGCGGTAATGCCGCTCTTTTTGCTGTAAGCACAGGCATAAGCGGGACCGGCATAGGAGGAATATTTGTTACCGCCCTCTACGTTCGGTCCGTAAATTGATGCATCAACCGTATCTATATAGCTGCCGTCCCATTTGTAATAGTCTATGGTGTCGGTTACTATCTTGTTATTGCTGTATCTGTTAACGGTGTACATACATACCATAGGAGATTCAAGCTTTAAACCGCCTACCAACCACTCGAGATTTTGTGTAAGAACTATACCGTTCTTACTGTCAATAACATATTTTAAATAGTGATTGGCAACAGCTGTACCCTTAGTATTTTCTGCTGTTCCGGAAGCGCAGCGGTACATAACGGTATCGGTTTCAAAAACAATGCTGTTACAAGTTGAGATGCCGAGAGCCTCGCCCTTAAGGTCGATTTCCTTGCCGTCTATAACAAGCTTTGACCAGTTCATAATTTCATCGCCATGATAACCGCCGATGAAATCGGTGGTTCCACTTTCCTTGACGGCAAACTCAATCTCGCCGCTTTGCAGAAGTTTATATACTTCAGTGAAGGTAACATTATCTTTTGCCTTTTTCACCAGAGAAGCTCCTTGAATACGGTAGGTTTCCTGGTTGTATGCGGTGTTTGCCTTTTGTGCATCTGCTATATTTGCAGCCTGCGCCTGTTTTGTGTATTTGAACTGGAACTTTGTATAGTAGAGACCTGAAGTTTCGGTAGTAGGAATATAGATATTAAAATCTTTATACTCATTACCCACATCTACAAATTCATAATACATATCTTTTCTTTCAACCTTTTCCTTAACGGTATTGGCGCTTTCATTAAGTACCGAGCTGTAGAAAACAGTTCCGTCTTCAAGCTGAACATAAGCTCTTGCTGAAAGTCGGCAGTTTAGGTTTCTCTCTGGAATATCTTTAAGATAAAAGCTGAATACGGTTTTTCCGTCCTCTTCATTATAGGACCAGCAGGAAGACAAATCGGTTTTTTCTAAAGCAAAAATTTTGTCATTTTCTGCGGCATTTTCAAGGTTCAGTAAGGAGGGAGAAGATAGGTCTTTGGATGCGGCATAAATAATACCGCGCTTAGCAACAGGAGAACTTGCAGAATCTGTTACGATTTTTTCGTCATTGAGATTATAAGTGAAGAAGAAGCGTATAGCCTGAGCACCAGCTTGTTCAGCTGACTCATCCACAAGCACAGAAGTGCCGACGCTTTCAACCACTTTGCTTATTACACAGGTATCAACATAAATGCTTGCGGCTTTACCGTCTTCGGGAATAACACGAAGAACAGGAGCAAGAAGGAGCCTTTCATCCTCTGCTGTATATTCGGAAAGATTGTCGCGCGGATTTAAGTCTGCGGTATAGTAAAGGGTAACGCGCTTCCATACCGTATTGGCATTGAGAGAATCGGCAGAGATTTTTAGTGAGTTCTCTGAAACGTTATCAACAGAAGGAATATCCGAGAAAGAGTTTGCACTGTTAAACATAAAGGTTACACCGCCGGCATTGTTGCTGTTGGCGGCACGGTAACGGAAGGTAAGACGATAGGTTACACCCTCTGTCATTTCATAACCGTTGCCTATGTAGTAGCAGACATCATTATCAGCGGTAGAGCCGTTTGATACAATCTTTAAGGATTTACTTCCTGTATAAGCGTCTTCTTCGGTAATTGTACCGCTATTTGCAAGAGCAGTTGCAAGAGTTCCGAAACCAGCGGTCTGATTTTCAGTATTTGCAAGCTTATTACGCAAATTATAAGAATCAAATCCACAGAAAGCAACTTGATTTTCAATGGTTACATTTTCATTTTCAATATAGTATACCGCATTTCCGGATTCGGGGAAGGTGACGCTTGTTGCCGCATTTTTAAGTTCGCTGTCGGCGAATAAATCAACGGCAGGTCTTACGTATTCTCCTTTGGAGTTTGCCAGTTGAATTTCTTGTGCAGGTGTATACTCTAAAGAAAATGCCGTGCCTGCTACACCGTAATATAAGGTCTCATTGCCTGAGTTTACGTCTACAACGGTTATAGAAGGAAGAGGAGTTATCTTTAAATATGTAAAGGTAATGTCAAGGTCAAAGCCTTTATTTAGAGTAGTGTCAATGTACATGAAAAGACGGTTACGATTCGAAATAATCTCGGAAGTGGTGAAGTATGCGGTGATTTTTTTGCTTCCGGTTGAGTTTATAACAACATCAGTGGTGCCGTTTGGCTCGGTTTTCATATTAATGTAATCATTAGTACCATCTGCGTATCCGCCATGGTGGTTATAAGCAGTTTTGAGAGTGATATCGGCGCCTTCACCTAATGTTACACAGTTATAAGAAAGTTCAACCATATAGCAGGTGTTTGCACTAACCTCAAAAAGAGATGTGTTACTACCGGTTTTGCTGACTCCGAAGACTCTGTATCCTGCAAGATGAGTTCTGTCACCGCCTGTGGGGTTATATAAAACCTCGTCGGATTTTCGGAAATAGCGAAGGCCGTCGGCAGTCTTGCTGAAGGTGAAATCGATTTGTTTTCCGCTACTGTCATAAGCGGCTTTGAAGGTACTTGTGCCGGTATAAGCCGAAAAATCCGTTTCAAAAGATGCAGGAGTGGCGGCATTTACCGTTACAGCACTGAGTAGCATTGAAATAATAATAACCGCTGAGAGAATAATGCTTAAAAATTTTTTCATAGTCTTCCTCCGATACTATATATAATATTTTGATTACATTATAATAGCGAACAGTGTTTTTTGCAAGAGTTATTTTATTTTAATGATGAAATATTTACAATATGCTCTTAATCAACGTCTTATTTTATAATTTCTTTAATAACTTCACCGGCTATAATCAGACCCACGACGCTTGGAACAAAGGAGAGACTTCCGGGCGGGGTTAAGCGAACCTTAGGCTGTTCCTCGGAATAGACACATTTTAGTTTTTTAATTCCTCTTTTTTTAAGCTCGGTGCGGATAACCTTTGCAAGGGGGCAGACACTGGTTTTGTAAATGTCGGCGACCTTAAAAGCGGTTGCCTCAAGCTTATTTCCTGCACCCATAGAGCTGATAATGGGAGTCTTTACATTTGTTGCGTTAACTATTAAATTTAATTTAGCTTTTACACTGTCAATGGCGTCTATAATATAGTCGTAAGAGGACAAATTAAACTGTTGTTCAGTGTTACTGTCATAAAAAATAGGAAAGGTATTAATGACGGATTCTGGGTTTATATCAAGAAAGCGTTCTTTCAAAACATCAACCTTTTTCCTTCCCACAGTGCTGTGAAGTGCACAGAGTTGACGGTTTATGTTGGAAAGGGAAACTGTGTCAAAATCTATTAGGTCAAGGTGACAGACTCCTGCTCGAACCAGAGCTTCTGCGGCGTGTCCGCCTACTCCGCCCAAACCGAAAACCGCAACTTTACTGCTCTTTAATTTATGGAGATTTTCCTCGCCAATAACGGCGGCAGTGCGCGAAAATTCTTCCTTCATAATCTTCACTTCCTTTTCATTCATAATACATTAAATATAAAAATATTGCAATGATAAATTTATTGACATATACCCCTATGGGGTATATAATACAACTGAGGTGAATTCTAATGAGTGATAATTGTAACTGCAAAATAAAAATCAGAGAAAATGATGAATATACCGCTCTTATTAACCGACTCAGCCGCATTGAAGGGCAGATAAGAGGAATAAAGGGTATGGTGGAGAAAAACGCTTATTGCACCGATATTTTAGTTCAGGTTTCAGCCGTTACGGCGGCACTGAGCTCCTTTAACAGAGAACTGCTGTCTTCACATATAAAAGGCTGTGTTGCCAATGATATAAAGGCTGGAAAAGATGACACAGTTGACGAGCTTATAAATACTTTAGGGAAGCTGATGAAATGAGAAAATTTGATATTACCGGAATGAGCTGTGCAGCCTGCAGTGCAAGGGTTGAAAAAGCGGTGAGGGGTCTTGACGGAATTGAGAGCTGTGATGTCAATTTACTTACAAACTCTATGTCTGTGAGCGGCAGTGTGACTGACGAAAAAATAATAAACGCCGTTATAAATGCAGGGTACGGAGCAAGCGTTCAGGGACAGAAAAAACGTGAGGATGACTCCCTTAAGGACAGGGAAACTCCTTTACTGTTAAAACGACTTGCTGCTTCCCTTGCTTTTCTGATACTTCTTATGTATATTTCAATGGGATATGTTATGTGGAACCTTCCCTTGCCGCAATTTTTAAGCGGTAATCCTATTGCCATAGGGCTTACTCAGCTTCTTCTTACAACTGTTGTTATGGTAATAAATCAGAAGTTTTTTATAAACGGCTTTAAGGGAATTATAAAGGGTGCGCCCAATATGGATACCCTTGTTTCGTTAGGCTCGGCTGCCGCGTTTATTTACAGCACCTACGAGCTTTATGCAATGACGGTGTCTCTGTCACACTCGCATCTGCATAACCTTTATTTTGAGTCTGCCGCTATGATACTGACTCTGATTACTGTGGGTAAGATGCTGGAGGCAAAAAGCAAAGGCAGGACCACCGACGCCCTAAAGGGACTTATGAAGCTCTCCCCCAAAACCGCAACGGTTATACGCTCCGGTGAGGAAATTGTAGTAAATATTGAGCAGGTAAAGGTGGGGGATATTTTCACCGTTAAGGCGGGAGAAAGCGTTCCTGTTGACGGAGTTATAGAAGAGGGTATTTGCTCCGTGGATGAATCTGCTATTACGGGAGAGAGCATACCTGTGGATAAAACTGCAGGAGACAGCGTATTTCCTGCCTGTGTATGCAAATCGGGTTTTATAAAATGCCGAGCTACCAGGGTAGGAGAAGATACAACCTTGTCTCAAATAATAAAAATGGTCAGTGATGCCGCTGCTTCTAAAGCGCCCATTGCCAGAATTGCCGACAAGGTTTCGGGGGTATTTGTACCCTTTGTTATTGCTGTCGCCGTTATTGCAACCGTAATCTGGCTGATTTCCGGTCAGTCCTTCGGTTATGCCCTTGCAAGAGGAATTTCGGTGTTGGTAATCAGTTGCCCCTGCGCTCTGGGACTTGCCACACCTGTTGCCATTATGGTGGGAAGCGGAGTGGGTGCAAAAAGAGGAATCCTCTTTAAAACTGCCGCTACTCTTGAGAATGCGGGAAAAACCGAAATAGTCGTTCTTGACAAAACGGGAACGGTTACGAGCGGAACACCAAAGGTTACCGATATTATTTCAGATAACAGTGAAAGGCTCTTACACCTTGCGGCGTCCCTTGAGAAAAAGAGCGAGCATCCCTTGTCTCTTGCAATTATAAAAAAGGCGAATGAGCAGGGGATTGCCCTTGAAGAGACCGTCAATTTCACCACTCATCCGGGAAAGGGTGTTACGGCGTATATTAATAATAACCTCATAGCGGGAGGGAAAACCGATTTTATAAAGGATTATTGCTCCGTTCCAGACAGTGCAAGAGAGCAGGCAAAAGCCCTTTCGGATACAGGAAAAACACCGCTCTTTTTTTGCCAAAACGATGAATTTTTAGGCATTATTGCAGTGTCGGATTCCATAAAGCCCGACAGCCCCGAAGCGGTATCTACCCTTCATAAAATGGGTATAAGAGTAGTTATGCTCACAGGAGACAATGAGGGCAGTGCAAGAGCAATCGGCAGACAAGCAGGAATTGATGAAATTATTTCAGAGGTGCTTCCCGAGGGTAAAGAACGGGAAATAAGGCGCCTTAAAGAGCAGGGTAAAGTTCTGATGGCAGGAGACGGAATTAACGACGCACCCGCCCTTACTGCCGCCGACATAGGTGTTGCAGTGGCAAGTGGCACCGATATAGCCGCTTCTGCCGCCGATATAGTTCTGTTAAACAGTACACTGACTGATATTCCTGCTCTAATAACCCTCAGCCGAGCAGTGCTCAGAAACATAAAACAAAATCTGTTCTGGGCGTTTATTTACAATGCTTTGGGAATTCCTCTTGCCGCAGGTGCTTTTATTTCACTTCTCGGCTGGCAGTTAAATCCTATGTTCGGCGCGGCGGCAATGAGTCTTTCGAGTTTTTGTGTCGTTATAAATGCTCTGAGGCTTAATTTAATTAACATTTACTCTGCAAAAAGCAGAAAAGCCAAAACAAAAAAGGAGAAAGAAACAATGAAAAATACAATAAAAATCGAAGGTATGATGTGTCCTCACTGCGAGGCAAGAGTGAAGAGTATCCTGGAGGAAATGAGTGAAGTGGAAAGCGCTATTGTAAGCCACAAGGACGGTACTGCAATTGTTACTTTAAAGGAAGAAATTAATGACGAAATTTTGAAGAATGTTGTGGAAAATGCAGGATATAAAGTCCTTTCTATTGACATATAACCTGAATATAAAGTAAAATAGTACCGAAATGAGGTATTTTAATGAAGGTTTTTAGTGATATAAGCTCTCTTATCGGCAATACTCCCTTACTCTGCGTAAGTGATTATTGCGAAGAGACCCTGCCTGCTCAGGTTTTTGCAAAGCTTGAATATCTAAACCCGGCAGGAAGCGTTAAGGACAGAGCCGCCCTTTCTATGATAGAAAAGGCAGAAAAGGACGGAATTCTTAAGCAGGGGAGCGTGATAATCGAGCCCACCAGCGGAAACACAGGAATAGGCCTCGCCGCTATTGCCGCTTCACGCGGATATAAGGTCATTCTCACTATGCCCGAAACAATGAGCGTTGAAAGAAGGAAACTGCTTAGTGCTTATGGTGCTCGAATTGTTCTTACAAAGGGCGAAAAGGGAATGAAAGGTGCAATTGAGGAAGCCGAAAGAATAGCTAAGGAAACCCCGAACAGCTTTATTGCGGGGCAGTTTACTAACCCTGCCAATGTTGAGGCTCACTACCGTACCACCGGTCCTGAAATATATAATGACCTTAACGGTAATGTTGATATATTCGTTGCAGGTGTGGGTACAGGCGGCACGATTACCGGTGTGGGAAAATATCTTAAAGAAAAAAATAAAGATATTAAAATTGTCGCTGTTGAGCCGACTGCTTCGCCAATGCTCTCAAAGGGAGAGGCAGGCCCTCATCCTCTGCAGGGAATTGGCGCAAATTTTGTGCCTGAAATACTGGACAGGAGCCTGATTGACGAAATCATAACCGTTTCGGGTGAAGAAGCATTTTCTGCTTCAAAAAACCTTGCAAAAAACAAAGGAATTTTAGTGGGCATTTCTTCGGGTGCCGCCCTTTCTGCCGCAACGACTATTGCTAAAAGGCAGGAAAACAGCGGCAAAAATATTGTTGTGCTTCTGCCTGATACGGGAGACAGATATCTCTCTACTGCAATGTTTGACTGAGGTGATAAAAATGGAAAGAATCGCAAGCTTTTCTGTTGACCATGATAAACTCACAAAGGGTATATATGTTTCCCGAATTGACGGTGACGTTGTTACCTATGATATTCGTATGAAAAAGCCCAACGGCGGAGACTATCTTGAGAACGGTGCCATGCATACCTTTGAGCACCTTTTTGCAACCTATGCCAGAAATTCAAAGTACAGTGATAAGGTGATTTATGTAGGTCCTATGGGTTGCAGGACAGGTTTTTATTTGCTTATGCGAGACAGCGTTTGCGTAACCGAGGTTATTGACCTTGTGAGAGAAGCGTTTGAATTTATAAAGGATTTTACCGGCAAAATTCCCGGCACAGAGAAAAAGGAGTGCGGCAATTACTTGGAGCACGACCTGCCCGGTGCAAAGGCGACGGCGGAAGATATGCTGTTGGTACTTGAAAATTACAGTGAAAAGGACACAAAGTATTAGGAGGAAATTATGATAGCATTTATTTGTCTGTTTTTTCCGGCAGTGGTTTCCCTTTGGATTTATGAACTGCTTATAAAAAAGAGCCTTTTAAAAAGACAGCTCGTTTACAGATTTTGCTTTAATGCTTTGCTTATAAACGCTGTTTGCTTTGCTGTTAAAGCCTTCCTTTTGTCAACAGGCGGTGAGCCCCTTTTTACCCTTTACAGCGATATGACTCCAAATGTGGCTGTGCGGTATCTTATTATGGCTCTGCCTGTTTCTGTTGTTCTCGCACTGGTTGAGGTTTTCCTCACAAAAAATATAAAGGTGACGGTTAGCGATGAAAAGGAAGACAAGGAATAAAAAAAGGTTTCTTGCAATAAAAATTATAAGCTGTCTGCTTGTTTTTATTGGAGCTTTGTGCTTATTTTCGGCAAATTGGTATATAAACACCTACGGAGATTTGGGATTTGATTCCATTCTGTATACCCTCTTTTCCGACCTGGGCGGTGTGCAGGGCGGACTCATTGCAGACTTTGCTCTCGAGTCTCTTTTGCCAACCTACATTTTTACTGCCGTTATAGCATTGTTGCTCTTTATAAAACCGAAAAAACAGCTTAAAATAAGCTTCTTCGGTAAAAAGGAAATAAAAATTTTCCCCTTTAACCGTATTTCGGCTTTTGTGCTCTCATTAGTGCTTTGCTTTACTATGACTTTTGTTGCCGCCGACAAGGTGAGGCTTATAGATTATCTTGTGAGCAATTCACAGCAGACCGAGATTTACGACACGGTTTATGTTGACCCTCTTACTGCTGAAATTTCATTTCCCGAAAAAAAACAAAATCTTATTTATATTTATCTTGAGTCTATGGAGACCACATATTTCGGTAAAGAGCAGGGCGGAGCACTGCCCTATAATGCCATTCCTGAGCTTTACTCCTTAGCGCAGGAGAATATAAACTTTTCTCACAGTGAGGATGTAGGCGGCTTTTTAACAGCAAACGGCGCAAGCTGGACAATGGGCGCTCTTGTAGCGCAGTCCTCGGGCATACCGCTTAAAATTCCCTCTAATTTTGCCGACAACACCTACGGTAAAGACCGATTTTTAAAGGGTGCGGCAGGTATAACCAATGTTTTGCGTCAAAACGGCTATTATCAGGTGTTGATGTTCGGCTCAGACGCCGCTTTCGCTAATCGTGACAGATATTATCTTGACCACGGAATCGACAAAATTTACGACCTTTATACTGCAAGAAAAGACGGAATTATTCCCGATGACTATTCTGTATGGTGGGGTATGGAGGATAAACATCTTTTTGCCTATGCAAAGGAAGTTTTAACCGAAATCTCTAAAGGGGACAAGCCTTTTGCTTTCACTACCCTTACTGTAGACACCCACCATATTGACGGATATTTTTGCGAATACTGTGAGCATCAATACGGTGAGCAGTATGAAAATGTTATGTCCTGCTCGTCCCGACAGGTCTATGAATTTGTAGAGTGGATAAAGGCGCAACCGTTTTATGAGAACACCACCGTTGTTATAGCAGGTGACCATTTGACAATGGATTCGGGTTATATAAACAGAAATGTTGAAGCGGGGTACACCCGTCACGTATATAACTGCTTTATTAACTCAAAGGCTGAGGCTGAATCCACTAAAAACAGAGTTTTTACCGCTATGGATATGTTCCCCACAACTCTTGCGGCAATGGGCTGCGATATAAAGGGAAACAGACTGGGACTCGGTACAAATCTTTTCTCATCTACCCCCACTTTGCCCGAGGAAATGGGGTATAATGAGTTCAATAATGAAATATCCAAAAATTCAGCCTGCTACACAGTTGAATTTATGATGCAATAAACCTTACTCCGCCTTCTAAAAAAAGGCGGAGTTTTTTGGCTCTTGACCTTGCATATTTAGTAAATATATAGTATAATAAACCTATCTATGTAAAAAGGAGCATAACTTTTGGAATTACTTGATTACAGAGAAGAACAAAAGGTATATATTTCCCGTATGCCGGCATTGCTCAATGAGGTTTACGGCAGAGTTCCCACCGCCTGTATTTTCACATACGGCTGTCAGCAGAATGTCAGTGATTCGGAGCGTATGAAGGGTATGCTCAGCGAAATGGGATACAAAATCGTTGATGAAGCTGAGGGAGCGGATTTTGTTCTTTATAATACCTGTGCTGTCCGCGGTCACGCCGAGGACAGAGTATACGGTAATATCGGCGCTATGAAGCACTACAAGAGAAGACACCCCGGTATGGTAATTGCTATATGCGGCTGTATGGCTCAGCAGGAATCGGTTAAGGAAAGAATGAAAAAAAGCTATCCTTACGTAGACCTTGTTTTCGGCACCCACGTTCAGTACCGACTGCCCGAGTTTCTTTATAAACGACTGAGCGGCTCACCGAGAATTTTTGAAATCGGTGAGAATGAAAAAATCGTTGAGGGAATACCTGTTAACCGTGACGGAAAGTATAAAGCGTGGCTTCCCATTATGTACGGCTGTAATAATTTCTGCAGCTACTGTATAGTGCCTTATGTGAGAGGCAGGGAGCGTTCCCGTCATCCCCATGATATTTTAGCTGAAGCAAGAGAGCTTGTGGCTAAAGGCTATAAGGACATTACCCTTTTGGGACAGAATGTTAATTCCTACGGTGCAGGCTGTGATTTCTCGCTTAATTTTGCGGGACTTCTTCGGAAAATTAACGAGATAGACGGAGACTTTCGTATCCGCTTTATGACCTCTCATCCTAAGGACTGCACCGAAGAGCTTCTTGATGCAATGAGGGACTGTGAGAAGGTTGCCCGTCATTTGCATCTACCTTTCCAAAGCGGAAGCGACAGGATTTTAAAACTGATGAACAGAAGATACTCAAGAGAGAAGTATCTTTCAGTAATTAAAGCGGCAAGAGAAAGAATGCCCTATATTTCACTGACAAGTGATATTATCGTTGGCTTCCCCGGGGAAACCTATGAAGATTTCAGAGAAACTTTGTCACTTGTTGAAGAAGTGAAATTTTCTTCCCTTTTCACCTTTATCTATTCGCCCCGAAACGGCACTCCCGCCGCCGTTATGGACGACCCTGTCAGCAGAGAAGAAAAGGGTAAATGGTTTGACGAACTGCTAAAGACTCAGGAGAAAATAAGCAGAGAAATAAATGCCGACACAGTTGGCAAGACCTTCAGAGTGCTTTGTGACGATTACGGCAGAAAAGAAGGCAAAATGGCAGGTCACACGGTGGGCACTGCAGTTATAGAATTTGACGGCGACCAAAGTGATTTGGGCAAATTCATAAATGTTAAGGTAGAAAAAGTAACGAGCGTGCTTGAAGGCACAAGGTTGGATTTAAAAGGAGAATAAAAAATGGACGTTATTAAGGCAGCAAGAAATTTAGGAAGCGCAATGCAGGAAGATGAAAGATTTGTTGAATATGCAAGAACTAAACTTGCTCTTGATAAGGATGAAGCCTTGCAGGATTTGGTGGGCAAATTCAACATTGCAAGAATGAATATTGAAAGGCTTGGCGAAAGCGAAGAACGTGATGAAAAAAAATTCAGAGCCGCCAACCTTGAGCTTCGCGAGATATACGACGGTATTATGAATAATGATACTATGAAGGCGTATAACGAAGCTAAAAGCGGCGTTGATAAAATGATGGGTGACGTTATGGCTATCATTCAGATGTGCAGTGAGGGTGCAGACCCCGAAACCTGTGAAATCCCCGAGGGCGGATGTGGCGGCAACTGTTCTTCTTGTTCCGGTTGCCATTAAAATAGGCAAATTTCGGTTATAACTTAAAATTTAACTTTGGTAGGTGTGAAAAATGGCAGAGCTGTCTCCTATGATGCGGCAGTATATTGAAATAAAAGAGCAGAACAAGGACTGCATTATATTTTTCCGTGTAGGCGACTTTTATGAAATGTTCTTTGAGGATGCGGTAACGGTTTCCGGTGAGCTTGATTTGGTGCTTACGGGAAAGGATTGCGGTCTCAGTGAGCGCGCTCCTATGTGCGGTGTGCCTTTTCACTCCTGCGAAACCTATATTCAGCGTCTTGTGGAAAAGGGCTACCGTGTTGCAATTTGTGAGCAGGTGGAAGACCCTGCCACCGCAAAGGGGCTTGTTAAAAGAGATATTATCCGCATAATCACCCCCGGTACGGTTATTGAAGACAGTATGCTGGAGGAGGGTAAAAACAACTTCCTTTGCGCTGTTTCGCTTATTGATGATATTGCAGGCATCTGCTTTACCGACGCTTCTACAGGAGAAGCATTTTTAACCGAAGTATCGGGACCCGACATTGCTTCTCTTATTTCCGATGAAATCGGCAGATTTTCACCAAAAGAGCTTTTACTTGTTGATTCCTACAAGGACGAGCCTGTTCTTCTGTCTGCTGCTGAAGCTAAATTTGACGGCCTTATTACAAAAAGAGATAAAAAAGAATTTGATATAGCAGTAAGCTCTCCGCTTATTTTTAAGCATTTCAGAATACTCAGCGCCGAAAACTTAGGTATTCCCGCAGGGGGCGCCGCACAAAGTGCGTTGGGAGCAGTAATAAGATATCTCTACGAAACCGGAATTACGGGTAATATTGCGGTAAATCAGGTGAAATTCTATTCAGGCAGTCAGTTTATGAGGCTGGATATGACTGCTGTAAGAAATCTTGAAATAGTTGAAACTATGCGCACAAAATCCCGCAAAGGCTCACTGCTTTGGGTGATGGATAAAACCTGTACTGCAATGGGCAAGCGTCTTATGCACACCTGGATTGAGCAGCCTCTTATGAATTTTAATCTTATAAACAACCGTCAGAATGCCGTTGAGGAGCTGTATCTTGATACGGTTATGAGAGGTGAGCTTACCGAAGCACTTAAAGGTATACGTGACATTGAGAGACTTATGTCAAAGGTGGTTTACGGTACTGGCAGTGCAAGAGAACTGAGAGCATTATCAAGCACAATTGAGGCATTTCCTGCCGTTAAAGAGCTTGTTGCTTCTTCAAGGAGCCGTATGCTCAGAGAGGTTTACAAGGATATTGATTTGCTCACCGATGTTAAGGAGCTTATTGATATGTCCATTGTGGACGAGCCTCCTGCTCTCGTCAGAGAAGGCGGTATGATAAGAGACGGATATAACAGCGAGGTTGACTCCCTCAGAGATATTATGAACGGCGGCACCGCAATTATCGCCGATATTGAAGCAAGAGAAAAAGAAAGAACAGGCATAAAGAATCTGAGGGTTAAATTCAACAAGGTTTTCGGTTATTATCTTGAGGTTACCAATTCCTTCCTCGACCTTGTTCCCGAGGATTATATAAGAAAACAGACACTCACAGGTGCTGAGCGTTTTATAACAGAGGAGCTCAAAGCTCTGGAAGGAAAACTCCTTGGAGCAAAGGATAGGGTGGTTGCCCTTGAATATGAGCTTTTCGATGCAGTGAGAAAGCGTGTTGCAAATAACCTTGAGCGTTTCCAGAGAACTGCCGCCGCTCTTGCAAGACTTGACGTACTTTGCTCTCTTGCAAATGTGGCTGTGGAGAATAACTACTGCAGACCCAAAATTAACGATGACGGCACTATACTTATTAAATCGGGCAGACATCCCGTGGTTGAAAAGCTTACAAGCACTCCCTTTGTTTCAAATGATACTTATTTAAACAGCGGGAATGACCGTTGCGCAATTATAACCGGTCCCAATATGGCAGGTAAATCTACATATATGAGGCAGGTCGCCATAATTGTTTTAATGGCGCAGATGGGCTCTTTTGTTCCTGCAGAGAGCGCCAATGTGTGTGTCTGTGATGCAATTTTCACCCGTGTGGGTGCTTCTGATGATCTGGCTTCGGGACAGTCAACATTTATGGTTGAAATGAGCGAGGTTGCCAATATCATTAAAAATGCTACCGATAAGAGCTTGCTTATTCTCGATGAAATAGGAAGAGGCACATCCACATTTGACGGTATGTCAATAGCCAGAGCAGTACTCGAATACGTTGCAGATAAAAAGAAAATGGGGGCAAAAGCTCTTTTTGCCACCCATTATCATGAGCTTACCCAAATGGAAAATGAAATGAGCGGTGTAAAAAACTATAACATCGCCGTTAAAAAGCGCGGAGATGATATTATCTTCCTGCGCCGAATCGTTCCGGGAGGGGCAGACAGAAGCTACGGTATTGAGGTTGCAAAGCTTTCGGGTATTCCCATAAGCGTCATAAAGCGTGCAAAAGAAATACTGAGTAAAACCGAAAACGAGGGAGTAGTTACATACAAAAAGGTTCACGAGCCTTCCGACCAGTTGCCTATTGAAATGCAACAGGCTATGGATATTATGGAGGAACTTAGAACTGTGGATGTGAACACTTTAACCCCCATTGAAGCTATGAGAATGCTTTACGATTTAGCAAATAAAGTTAAATAAAGAGGTTTTATATGCCGAAGATTAATGTGTTGCCGAAGAATATAGCTGAAAAAATAGCCGCCGGTGAGGTGGTTGAAAAGCCTGCTTCGGTTATAAAGGAAATTGTTGAAAATGCCATAGATGCGGGTGCTACCGACATAACCGTGGAGATTCGCGGCGGCGGTATCCTTTATATGCGAGTAACCGACAACGGTTGCGGAATAAAACACAGCGATGTTCCCACCGCTTTTCTTCGTCATGCTACAAGCAAAATAGTAAAAGAATCCGACCTTGACGGTATTAACACTTTAGGTTTTCGCGGTGAAGCGCTTGCAGCCATTTCTTCGGTTGCTAAGGTGGAAATGCTCACCAAAACCGAGGAAGACCGGCTTGGTACCCGTTATGTTATAGAGGGCGGAGAGGAAATCGTTTGTGAAGAGGCAGGCTGTCCTGACGGCACTACTATAATTGTGAGAGACCTGTTTTTTAATACCCCTGCAAGAATGAAGTTTTTGCACAAAGATACAAGTGAAGCAAACGTGGTTGCAGACCTTGTTGAGAAAATTGCCCTTTCACATCCCGAAATTGCATTTCGTTTTATAAGAGACGGAAAAACCGTTATTACAACTTCGGGTGACGGAAAACTTGCTTCGGTTATTTATTCCGTGCTGGGTAGAGAATTTTCTTCAACCCTCATTCCTGCAAAGGGAAATAACAAAACCGTCAGTGTAGAGGGCTTTATATGTAAGCCTGTTTATTGCAGACCGAAAAGGACTTCGCAGTATTTCTTTTTAAACGGCAGACTTATTCGCTGTGCTACTGCCATTTCGGCGCTGGAAGCGGCATATAAAAATTCAGTGATGGTAGGAAAGTTTCCTGCCTGTGTACTGAATATTACCGTCAACCCCGAAACGGTGGATGTCAACGTTCACCCTGCTAAAACCGAGGTGCGTTTTTCCGATGATAAAGCTATATTTGACGCAGTTTATTTCACCGTTAAAAACGCTCTGGCTGCAGGCGAGGAACGGCCTAAAATCAATATTAAACCTAATCCCGCATTCAAGGCATTTGACAGAATGAATGTAGAACAGTATAAACAAACCGCCATTAGTGAGATTAAACCTCAAATTCGGGAAAAGAATGACGATTTTTATCCTGTAGTAAAGGCCTCGCCTTCTTATATAAACTTTAAAAATGCAGATTTAGATGAAAAGCCTGCAGAAAAAATAATTGAAAAAACCGATGAAAAAACCGAGGCTAAGCCTGTTTTAGTAAAAGAGGATAAACTTCCTGAAATAAAAGAAACAGAAGAAGCCGTTTCGGTGATTCCGGAATTACGGCTTATAGGCGAAGCGTTTTCCACCTATATTATTGTGGAAAAGGGCAACAGTGTTTTCTTTATTGATAAGCACGCTTCCCACGAAAGAATTATATTTGAAAAGCTTAAAAAAAGTGAGACAAACGAGTGTCAGGAACTGCTGCTTCCTGTCACCGTCAAGCTTTCTGCCCAGCAGTACAACGCATTTATAAGCTCTGCTGAGCTGCTGAATAAAAGCGGCTTTGAAGCTGAGGATTTTGGTAATAATACCGTTATCGTCCGCGGTGTTCCGGCGTCCCTTGTGGGAGAGGATGTTGCTTCGCTTTTTTTGGAGGTTGCATACAGTCTGGAAAATAGTGGTGCGATTGAGGTTGAAAAACTCGAGAATCTTTACCACACCGTTGCCTGCAAAGCGGCTATAAAGGCAGGCTTTAAAACTTCCAATGAAGAAATGCTCAGGCTTGCCGCCGAGGTGCTCAGCCGAGATGATATTTTCTACTGTCCTCACGGCAGACCGGTTGCATTTGAAATCAAAAAATACGATTTGGAAAAACAGTTTGGACGGATACAATGAGTTTTATTACACAAAAACCCAAGGTCGTAGTTGTTGCAGGGCCTACCGCTTCGGGCAAAACAAGTCTGGGAATCGCCCTTGCACAGCATTTCGGCGGTGAAATAGTGTCGGCTGATTCTATGCAGATATATAAAGGTATGTCTATAGCTTCCGCCGCACCCACAAAGGAAGAAAGAAAGCAGGCGGTTCATCATCTTGTTGAGTTTTTAGAGCCCGATGAGAGCTTCTGTGTTGCCGACTATGTTGCTCTTGCCAAAGAAAAGATAAGCGATATAGTAAATAGGGGAAAGCTTCCCATTATAGTGGGAGGCACGGGACTTTATATTAATTCACTTGTTGACGGAATAGAGTTTTGTGAACAAAAGCCGGACGAAAAAATAAGAAAAAGGCTTGAGGCTGAATACGAAGGTCTTGGCGGAGAAGAAATGCTTTGCCGCCTGCGAAAAATTGATAAACAAACCGCAGAGAGGCTCAGTGCCTCTGATAAACGCAGAATTGTGAGAGCCCTTGAAGTTTTCGAGACAACCGGTATTACAATTTCACAGCAAAATGAGCTTTCCCGCAAGAATGGTAAGCCCTATGATGAAATAATGCTGGGGATTACCTATCTTGACAGAGAAAAACTCTATGAGCGGATTAACAAAAGAGTTGATCTGATGATAGAAAATGGCATTCTCGAGGAAGCAAAATTAATGAGCAATAAGGGTGTTACCGCCGCTCAGGCAATAGGCCACAAGGAATTCGGTGAATATTTCTGCGGTAACTGTACTTTAGAAGAAGCAAAAGAAAAATTAAAACGAGAGACCAGACGATACGCAAAACGCCAGCTTACCTGGTTTCGCAGAGACAGTCGAATAAACTGGCTGTATAACGACAGTGACGATGTTTTTAAAAAGGCTGTAGAAATTATAGAAAGGAAGTTATAAATGCTCAAGAACCGTTTTGTAAGATACGCGGCAATAATTCTTTTGGCAGTGTTTCTGATTCATCAGATATATTCCGCTTTCTATAGCTCTATCACCACTGAATCGGCGCAGTTTATCAGCGAAACTGACGGTATTTCCTTTACCGGAATGATAATAAGAAACGAAATTCCAATTGAGAAAAGCAACGGCGGCGTTATGCATCTTAAGGTGTCTGATGGCGAAAGAATTGCGAAAAACGGTACCATTGCAGATGTATACAGCAGTGAGAAGGATTCACTTGCAGTAAGCAAAATCGAAGAAATCAAAAAGCAGATTTCCGATATCGAGACCATTCAGAGCTACAATGACCTTGCGGCAGTTGACGTGGATTTGCTCAGCGGTAAAATCACAGATACTCTGGGTGATATGCTTTTTTTGTCGGCTAGCGGAGATTTTTCTTCTGCCAGAGAAAACGAGGATGAGCTGCTTACCATGATGAACCGCAAAGAAATGGTAATAGGTAACAGCATTGATTATACAGAGCAATTAAATACTCTGAAAGGCGAACTTTCCTCTCTTGAGAACTCTCTGTCACAACCTATTGATGAAATCACCGCTGTTTCTTCCGGCTTCTTTGTATCTCAGGTGGACGGCTTTGAAACTGTGCTCAGCACAGAGGAGCTTGACCGTTTTACTCCCGAGTATATGGACACGGTTACCGCTGATGAAAGTAAAGTAAACGGTAAAATCGGAAAAATTGTTTCCGACTATACCTGGTATATTGCCGCAAGTATGACGGCAAATCAGTCTCTTTCCTATAAAGCGGGGGATACCGTAACTATAAAGACCCAGCTTAAAAGCAATCCGTATATTAATGTTGTGGTAGAGCAGATAAATCTGTCAGAGGACAGGGAACGCGCAGTTATACTTTTCTCATGTCAGGAAATGAATGCCGAGCTTGCTACTATGCGCACAGGCGCTATGACCGTTATAAACGGTCAGTATGAAGGTCTTAAGGTAGAAAGAGGTGCGCTTAGAGTCAGTGACAATCAGACGGGTGTGTATATCGTTTCGGGTATGGAACTGAAGTTTGTTAAGGTAAAGGTTCTCTATCAGACCGAAGATTATGTAATATGCGAAAAGGCAGATGCCAGTGAAAATACTGAGCTGAGGCTATACGATAAAATTGTTGTAAAGGGGAAAAACCTGTATGACGGAAAAATCATTAACTGAGGTTTTTGATCAAAACTACAGTGAAATTAAAGAGAAAATTGCCGTTGCGGCGAAAAAAAGCGGAAGAAAGCCTGAAGATATAACTCTGCTTGCTGCTGTTAAAACCGTGTCTCCTGATCTTATAAACTATGCAATAGAGCAGGGAATAAGTGTTATAGGCGACAACAGAGTGCAGGAGCTTGTTTCAAAGGAAAACGAGGTAAGCAAAAATGTGATAAAGCATTTTATAGGACATCTTCAGACCAACAAGGTAAAGGACATTGTAAACAGAGTTTCGCTTATTGAATCTGTAGATAGTCTGCGTCTTGCTGAAACGATTGGCAAACAGGCTGAAAAAACAGATAAATGTATGGATATTCTCCTTGAAGTGAATATCGGCAATGAAGAAAGTAAGTCAGGCTTCAAAATAGACCAAATCGGAGAAAACATAGAAACTATTTCAAAAATTGCCGGAATAAGGATTAAAGGACTTATGGCAATTCCCCCTGTTTGTGAGAACAGCGAGGAAATAAGAAAATATTTTTTGAAAATGAAGCAACTGTTTATTGACATTAGAGACAAAAACATAGATAATGTATCTATGGAGATTTTGTCTATGGGTATGTCAGGAGACTATGAGACAGCCATAGAGTGCGGCTCAACCGAAGTCAGAATCGGTACTCTTCTTTTCGGAAGACGAAATTATAATTAATTTAAAGGAGATATAAAAATGAAATTTTGGGATGGAATCAAAAACATTATGAACGTTTCCGACGATGATTATGATGAGGATGTGGTTGAAACCGAAGAGGTTGAGATTGAACAGCCTAAGAAGGAAGCAGTTAAAAAGGAAGCCCGCGCCACTCGCTCAAAAACCGTGCCTTTCACAAGCGGAAATATGCAGCTTGTTCTTGTTAAGCCCGAACGTTTTGAGGATGTAACAGGCATTGCTGACCACTACTGCGCAAAGAAAACTATTGTATTAAATCTTGAAAAGGCTGACAGAGACTTATCCCGCCGTATTATTGACTTCTTAAGCGGTGTTGCCTATGCTAAAAACGGCACTCTGAGAAAGGCTGCCAACAACACATTTGTTATTGCTCCTTGTGACGTTGATGTTAACGGTGATACCGTTATTGAAGAGTACAGCGATTACAGTTCAAGCTCCATTTACTAATTAATGGAAGAACAGCTTCTTGCCGCTAAGGTACGGGACGCTCTTCGACTGTGTGACACTACAGGTATGTTCAAGGCTGTAGGGTTCTTAAGTCCTGCAGAAGCTTCCTTTGTTTCTGCCTTGCCCGAAGTTAAAAACAGTAAATACACATTTTTCGGCGGCTATGAGGACGCTGAGCGTGTGTATTTTATTGCTATGCCCGATTGGTGTAATAGCCCTGAGGAAACAGGTCTTGTTAACGCCTTTACTTTTACCTACCGAAAATGCGATAAGCTGACTCACCGTGATTTTCTCGGTACTCTTATGTCGCTGGGCATAGTGAGAGAAACGGTGGGGGACATTCTCTGTGAAGAGGGAAGAACCGTTGTTTTTGTCTCCAACAGTGTTTCGTCCTACATTTCCGGACAAATCGAAAAGGTGGGCGGTGTGGGAGTTGCCGTTACACCGGGGTTTAATGCGCCCTTGCCTTGTTTTGGTGAGCTTAAAGAATTCACTTCCACTATTGCTTCTTTAAGGCTTGACTGCGTGGTTGCGGCATTGCTCAATACTTCAAGGGAAAAGGCTAAAGAAGTAATTCTCGAAAAACGAGTTTCGGTAAACTCCGTAGTCTCAGATAAAACCACCCTCTGTCCGTCACAGTTTGCAAAAATCTCGGTTAAGGGAGTGGGCAGGTTTGTTCTCTCGGGAGCAACTGAGCATACTAAAAAGGGCAGAATAATTTTAAACTACAAAAAATACGTATAGTAAAATATTTCCCAAAGGAGGAAATAATTTGATAAGCTATATTATCGCTGTAGCAGTGGGCATCATTATGCTCGTTGCTGATCAATACACAAAATATCTTGCAGAGCTTTATGTGCCTATGACAGGTCCGGGTATGGATTTTATTCCCGGATTTATCGGTTTCTGGCGCACCAATAACGGCGGCGCCGCATGGGGCTTTATGGAGGGTCATACCTGGCTTCTGCTGTCTGTCACCATTATCATTATGATAATCTGTGTGGCTTTGCTTTTAAAATACGGACTCAAAAATAAACTGCTCTTCTGGGCAATCACTTTAGTGCTTTCAGGCGGAACAGGTAATCTCATTGACCGCATTTTCCGAGGCGGTGAAGTAGTTGACTTTATCCACCTTGAGTTTATGGAGTTCCCTATGTTTAACGTTGCCGACTGTACTATAGTTATCGGTGCATGTCTTATGGTACTTTATTTCCTAATGGATATAATACAGGAAACAAAAAAGCGCAAGGCGGACAGTAATGTATAAAGCGGAATTTATCTGCGAGGAAAATGAATCGCGGCGTATTGATATTTTCGCCTCTCAAAAGGCGGAAATTACTCGGTCTTATGCCGCAAAGCTTATTTCCGAGGGATTTGTTACGGTTGACGGCAAGGCTGCTGTCAAAAATACCAAACTAAAAAACGGCAACAGGGTAGAGATAACAATTCCCGACCCTGTATCTGACAAGGCTGAGCCTCAGGATATTCCGCTGGATATTCTTTATGAGGACGACTGGCTGCTTATAGTAAATAAGCCTAAGGGAATGGTGGTGCACCCCGCCGCAGGAAATGAAGACGGTACCCTTGTAAATGCGCTCCTTTTCCATTGCGGAAGTTCTCTTTCCGGGATAGGCGGCGTTATGCGCCCCGGTATTGTCCACCGTATTGATAAGGACACAAGCGGCTTGCTTATTGTGGCAAAAAATGATGAAGCTCATCATTTTTTAGCCGAACAAATTAAAGAACACTCCTTCACCCGCGAATATGAAGCCGTTGTATATGGTAATATAAAAAAAGACAGCGGTACAATAAATGCTCCCATCGGCAGACACCCCTTGAAACGTAAGGAAATGGCGGTTGTTGCGGTTGGCGGCAGAGATGCTACTACGCATTTTAAAGTGCTTTCCCGAGCAGATAAATTTACTCATTTAAGGTTGAGACTTGAAACAGGACGTACCCATCAGATAAGGGTGCATATGTCCTATATCGGATACCCTCTTGCGGGGGATAGTGTTTACGGTCCTAAAAAGATAATAAAAGAACTTGCCGGACAGTGTCTCCATGCCAGAAAAATCGGATTTATTCATCCTCACACCCGTGAGTATATAGAGTTTACAAGCGATTTGCCGAAATATTTCACTGAATTTTTGGAGAAAAATTTTAATAATGAAGTTTAAAGACTGTCTCTTGGTTTCGGATATTGACGGAACACTTATGGAAATGGGATATATAAACCCGAAAAATATAGCTGCTGTTCAGGAGTTTGTTTCTCTCGGAGGTACTTTTTGTATAGCTACCGGAAGATGCACTGCGGCTATAGAACATATTGTCTGTAAATTTCAAAACCTTACCCACGCTATTGTGTGTAACGGTGCGGTGATATATGATTACACAAAGAATAAGGCAGTGATGGAGAAAAACCTTGAGCAGGCAGATAAATATTTTTTCAAAGGACTTATTGAAAGAATACCTGAGCTTGGCGTCGAGGTTTACTGCGGTAAGGATGTTTATCTGTTAAATCCCAGCGAGTCCTGCCGAATTCACTGTGAATACGAACTTTTAAAACCCAAAACCGTGAGCTTTGAGCAAATTCGGAATTTGAATTGGAATAAGGCAATGTGCTTTTACGATTATGGTTTCCCGGAAGAAAAAATTGAAGAATATATTCGTCAGTTCGGTAGCGTGAGCTGTGAATACACTCGGGCAGGTTTTGCTATTGACGGTGTGGATTTTCACGGATATGAACAGCTTCCCGGCGGCGCTCACAAGGGTTTTGCTTTGAGTGAACTCAGTAAAATACTCGGTGTGCCGAAGGGTAAAACCTTTGCTATCGGAGATTATTCCAACGATACTAAAATGCTACAGGCGGCAGATATTTCCGCCTGCCCCTCGGACAGTCCCGAGGAAATTAAACAACTTGTTGATTTTGTCGGATGCGATTGCCGCGACGGAGCCGTTGCCGACTTTATTGAATATTTAAAGACGGCAAACATTTAATGTGTGCCGAGATGAAAGGATGCGTAAAATGGACGCTGTTACAAAAAAAGAACTTCAGCGCATTGCTAACGATGTAAGAATCGGCATTATTGAGGGTGTGCACAGCGCTAAGGCCGGCCATCCGGGCGGTTCGCTTTCCAGTGCGGATATTCTCACATATCTCTATTTTAAAGAGATGAACATTGACCCAAAGGAGCCAAAAAAAGCTGATAGAGACCGTTTTGTGCTCTCTAAAGGCCACGCTGCTCCTGTATTATATTCTGTGCTTGCAAATCGCGGATTTTTTCCTGTAGAGGAGCTTAATACTTTGCGCAAAATTGATTCCCGTTTGCAGGGTCACCCCGATATGAAGCATATTCCGGGTGTTGATATGTCCTCCGGCTCTCTGGGTCAGGGTATATCCGCCGCTGTAGGTATGGCTCTTTCTGCTAAGCACTTCGGTGACAACTACCGTGTATTTACCATACTCGGTGACGGTGAATGTGAAGAAGGTCAGGTTTGGGAGGCAGCTATGTTTGCTGCCAACAAGGGACTCAGTAATCTCACCGCCTTTGTTGACTTTAATAACCTTCAGATTGACGGTACATGCGATGAGGTAAACAGCCCTCATCCGCTGGATAAGAAGTTCGAGGCGTTTGGTTGGGAGGTTGCCGTTATTGACGGCCACGATTTCGATGCTATTGAGGAAGCTCTGGCAAAAGCAAAGGCTTCCGATAAACCTTTCTGTATTATTGCAAATACCGTTAAGGGCAAAGGCGTTTCCTATATGGAAAACAGCGTGGGCTGGCACGGCAAGGCTCCTTCTGACGAGGAATATGAGGTTGCGCTCAGTGACCTTAATGCCATTGCCGAGTCGCTGAAATAACGGGAAGAGGAGAATATTATGGCTGATGTAATTAAAAAAGCTACAAGAGACGGCTACGGTGCAGGTCTTTTGAAGCTTGGTGAAAAATATGATGATTTTATTGTTTTGGACGCCGACCTTGCAGAGGCAACCAAGACAATTGTGTTCAAGAAAAAATACCCTGAGCGCTTCTATGATTGCGGTATTGCAGAACAGAATATGGTAAGCATTGCCGCAGGTATTGCCGCAACAGGCAAGAAGGTTTTCTGTTCCTCATTTGCTATGTTTGCCGC
>JAZLDA010000055.1:0-2068 GCA_045614505.1 Acutalibacteraceae bacterium
TCAACCTCAACACCCTTCTTATTGAAAAGTGTTACCGCTTCCTTTGTACCGATTATTACAGTACCGGGAACGGCATCCTTCTTAGTGTAGAGATTTATACCTGCTACAGTGCCTACGTAACCGCTCTTGGAGAATGCTTCAACATACTTAAGGTCATCCTTTAAAGCCTTTCTAAGGGAAGCCATATCAGCAGGAGAAACGAAACCGAATATGCTTACACTCTCAAGGTTTTCAAGGTTAAGTACGGCCTGAGCATCAACAAATGCTGCAAAGTCGAAAGAAGTAGGTGCAGTAGTTAAAGTTGCCTTATTAAACTCGGCATAAATTTCCGCATTGACTGTATTGAAAAGGTCTGTACCCATATGTCTTGTACCAACAGGAACAAGCATAGGGTCTATCATTGCCTGCTCATCGTAGTATTCAAATCTGTTCTGAGCAAGAAGGATTTCATACTCCTTATTTTCATAACTTACTTCAATGCTCTTGGTGTTACCTTCACCCATTGCAAGCTTCTGAGTACCATCAGTAGCAGAGTAAACGTTAATTCTTCTCTTCATGCCGGGAACTCCTTCAAGGGAATTATCTACGGTACAAAAAGGCTGCAAATCAAGGTGAGAATTATACTGGTCTTCTACCTCGTTTGATAGGTAGAAGTTATCGTAAATAACATGTGCCATGTTTAGCTACCTCCATATATTTGTTTATACTGTTCTGGGTTCTTTTGAGCAAATTCAAGCCTCTCTATAGGCGATAATTTTCTCAAGGCTTCTTTTGTCATTTCCACACCACCTGAACCCGAAGCCGGTGGAATAGGAGTGTTTTTCACCGCCTCTGCTAGCACCGCCTTTTTTTGTGCGTCCACAAATTTTGCCTGTGCGTGAATTACAGTTTCGGTGTCTCCAGTTAAAAGCGCTGTTGCTACTTCCGTTGCAAGTTTTTCATCATATCCGATGGCAATCAAACCCTTAGCATTTTCTGCGATTGCTTTTTCTGCCTTCAATTTGTCACGCTCGGCAACAATTTCAGCAAACTTTTCCGCTTCTTCTGCGGCTTTTTGCTCAGCCTCTGACATATGTGCTCTCAACTGTTTTTTGTAACCCGCCGCTTCACTGGCAACTTCGTCAAACCTCTTTTTCAGGCTTTCGTAAGCCACCGTATCTGCTTTAGGTTCATCGACCTCAAGGGCTAAAATATCCTCGATAGTCATTCCGTCCTTATACTTGTCACCAAGTAATGATTTTAAATCTGCCATATTTACCTCCGTGCTTTTAAGTCATCTCCGACTATTCTTGCGTTTTAACGGCTTCTCTGCCTATTTTTATTTCTATTTATTGACAAAACTAAAATTTTATGATATAATTTTATAAACCTATTAATGGTCAATACAGGGTTGGCTCATTGGTAGCACACAACCGGCCGGTGTGCTCATACTGATGAGCCAACTCTATTTTTCTTGACATAATATACCTTTTTATGGTATACTTGTGGCAAGAACGTACATGTACAATACTCTTTTTTCATTATCCTTTTTGTGCTGGTGGCTCATTAGTGAAGTTATTTTGCTGCATAACTTCCTTTTGAGCCATCATTCTTTTTCTTGACTAAATAAATCTCTTGTGATATACTGTCATACTGCTTTAAAAAAGGAAGTGACATCTCCATGACAAGAGATTTGTTCAAACTAATACATAGTGAATTGATACAGCAGGTGCAACTTACTGAGCATGATTTAAAGCTTATCTATTCCGCTATGCATCCAGGTGATTTTAACGGAAACTTTGATTCTCTTGAGAAAGAAAATCTTGGCACTATGATTAAGAAGTTAAAAAAACTTGATTATAGTAACGGTAAACCCGACCTGTCAGAGGATGATTATGCCTATTTGGAAGAGGTGCGGGAAATTCGCAATTATTGGTGTCATCAATGTTATTTGGATTATATTTTTATCCAAGACGATGACGAGCGAGAGGAAAAGTTCCAACAAATTGCAAAGCGTTTGAGTAATGAAGAACATCGCACATGGGGTTTACATGAGCGCATGGAAAAACTTCGCAATAAAATACTTCGG
>JAZLDA010000056.1:0-53664 GCA_045614505.1 Acutalibacteraceae bacterium
GGTAGACGCTATGGTGACGGGTAGATTACCACTTATTATGCCTTTGGTGGAAAGATTATTCAACGTAAAGAATCTCACTCAAAGACCACTTCGGTGATGGGCGTTAGGTTAAGTAATTATGCAGGGTGCAAATCCTTGCCCGAATGAATTTTATTAAAGGAAGGAGTGATTTTATGATTCAGCTTAAAAATGAGATTTACGATGTACTCAAATGGATCGCCTTGATATGTATTCCGGCTGTCGTAACGTTTCTGTCGGTAGTATTAGGTGTATTAAATGTTGATCCCAGAACAGTAAACGTAATAACTACCATTATGTCAGCTTTAGGTACTTTAATCGGTACGCTGATAGGCGTTTCTACAAGTGCTTATAACAAGCAGAAGGGAGAACAGAATGGCGAAAACAACAGCTAAATTTGCGGATTTCAAGTCTTACCTTGTATCTATGCTTGGCATGATGTATGTTTTGGGCGCACAGGGGCATAAGTTTGTTGATCTACTTGACAGGCTTTGTGCTATGGAAAAGAACGATTACAAATTAGTCCAGAATGTGCTTACCCTGTTAAAGAAAAAGTTAGATGCAGGTGTAGATATTATGTCACTTTTAGCCTATGATTGTTCAGGTCTTGGCATGAAGTGGCTAATCGACAACGGCGGCATTTTTAAATACGATATGACAGCAGCGGATATGTATAACGCTATTCCTGAAAAGGTTTATACCTTGCAAAGTGTTAGGGCGGGCGATTTTGTGTTTACGGACAGTTTAGGTCATGTAGGTTATGCAATCGGTGATGATATGGTCATAGAAGCCCGTGGAACTGCATATGGCGTGGTTATGACAAACCTGTTCAAGCGTGAATGGACTAAAATAGCAAGACCTGATTGGTGGATAGACATAGACGGCAAGCCTATTCTTCGTAGGGAATTAAAACTTACAGACCCCTATATGAAGGGTGACGATGTAAAGGAAGCACAGACATTACTTGTTGAAAAGGGTTATAACCCCGGTACAATCGATGGTGTATTTGGCAAGAATACCGAGATCGCAAGTAAGAACTTTAAACATGACAATGGTTTAAAATATGAAACAGGTACAATCGGCAAGAAAACAGCCGAGAAGCTTGGGTTTATATGGGAAGGTTAAATGAAACGGATCATAATTTTTACAGCAGGGTTATTGGGTAAGACAGGCATATACACATGGGTTAGAAACTTTGTAGCTAATATGCGTATGGATTATAACATAACCATACTATGCCAGACCTTTGACAATGGCATTTTGGAAGATTTGATGCAATTTGCAAAGTGCGACATTTACGATAAAGACAGACAGTACGATTGCGACATATATCTTCACAACTATCAGGATAACGATTTTAAGGGCAATATCCATGCAAGGGATAGATTTATGCTACTGCATTGTGATTACGCCGAAATAGGGCATTTAAAGACGCTACAGACCGATTACAGATACATAGCCGTGTCCGATACGTCAGCAAATGGTATGCGTGAAAAATTTGGCATTAATTGTGTTGGTATTGAACCATTCCTTGCTAACTACAGCCCTAAAAAGGTTTACAAGTTTGTATCAGCTACCCGTATTCACAGGACTAAAGGTTGGGATAGGATGATGCAGCTATGCAAAATGCTGACGGATAAAGGCGTAAGATTTCAGTGGCTACTATTTACAGATGGTAGATGCCCTGTTACGCCCTATACAGGCTTTTTAAATATGGGTGCGCAACCTAACGAAGTAGTACTTGACTATATGTCCGATGCGGATTATGTAGTACAGCTTTCAGACAATGAGGGTTTCTGTTATTCAGTGCATGAAGCCTTATCAGTTGGTACGCCTTGTTTGGTTTCCGATATTCCTGTTTTTGAGAAATACATTAAGAACGGATATAACGGCTACAGATTACCGCTTGACATGAGCAATATCCCGCTTGATGAAATTCTGCATCGAATACCCAAACAGTTTAGTTATGATCGTGACACTGATGTACTTCGGCAAAAATGGAACACATTAGTTATGCGAGATTTCACGCAAAGGCAAAAGACGTAAAGCAGTGTGATATAAAAGGAAGGGGCAATTAGATTGAAGAT
This sequence comes from Acutalibacteraceae bacterium, assembly GCA_045614505.1. GTDB lineage: Bacteria > Bacillota > Clostridia > Oscillospirales > Acutalibacteraceae > SIG607. The sequence continues at coordinate 2,106 of JAZLDA010000056.1, forward strand.
TTCGGCATTTACAAAGAAGGAAATCGAATATATATTAGAACGTGCAAACTTTACCGAGTGTGAAAGAGAATGTTTTTTACTAAAAGCCAAAGGTAAGACTAACATTGAATTAAGCATGAAGTTAAACATTTGTGATAGCACAGTATCTACTACAATGAAAAGCGTTAGGGCAAAGGTTACGGCTGTTCTGGAAGAAAGGGCTTCCGAAAAGACTAAAGCCTTTAAGCCTTCTAACGCTACTTATGACGCTTTACATCCGACACTTAATTATCTGTTGAGTGTTCTCAAAACAGTTTTAGAGAATAGTCCGTTCTTCCCGGAAAGCCATACAACGAAAGAATGGGCTGAATTGCCTGATAGGATTTCCGTTAAGGATAAATGGTATGTTGTTTCGGACTATCGTACCGACAATGATGTTAGTGTTCCACGCTTTAAGTATGGTGATGGCATTACGCCTATTTCAAAACTCCCCTTTGTAACGGCAGCGATCACAGACAACGATGTTTTGTGGTGGGACTTAAAAGCACAAAAAATACAATAATTTTCCACAGTTTGACAATTTTATAGCATTTTCTCCTATAAAGCTCACCGATTTTTCATAGGGTGGGCTTTATTTTTTTTGCTATGATTTAGAAAACGGAGGTAAAAGAATGTATGTATTTGCGAACCCTAATCCACACAAGTTAATAACAGATGATTGCGTGATACGGGCTATTTCATTAGCTGACAGCAGGTCTTGGGAAGATGTATATATCGATCTTTTGGTTGAAGGATATATCGAAAAGGAAATGCCTAATGCGAATGGTGTGTGGGGGCAGTATCTTGTTGACAAGGGCTACAAACGGCATATATTACCTGATTCTTGTCCTATGTGCTATACGTTAAGACAATTCTGTATAGATCATCCCGAAGGCACATTCATAGTCGGAAGCGGAACACACGCTGTTTGTGTAATTCATGGTGATTGGTTTGATACATGGAACAGTGCTGAAATTACCCCGTTATATTATTTTAGTCTGGAGGATTAATCATGTACGAAAGTTATCGAAACCCTTATCAGTATCAGAATCCTTATGTGGCTAATCTGAATATGCAGAATAACCCTATACAGGATAACATGATTGTTTCTGTTTCAAGCGAACAGGACGCAAGGAACTATATTGTGGCTATCGGTCATACCGTGATTTTCAAAGATGAAAACAAACCTATGGTGCTTTACACCAAAACTGTTAACTCACAGTTTGAAGCCCCGATATTCAAAATCTTTGATATGGTAGAACGTAAACAGGAAACGCCCGTAAATGCCCCTCAAAATGATAAGCCTATGGATTTGTCAGCCTATGTCACAAAAGACGAATTTGGGGCATTACAGAAGGAATTAAACACACTTAAACAAGCACTTGGGGAAGGAGATAAAGCATGAATCCATTTCAGATAATGAATCAGTTTAAACAAAACCCTATGGCGTTGCTTTCCCGTAGGTTTAAAATACCCCAAAATGTAAATATGCAAGACCCTAATGCGGTAATAGAATATCTTATGAATAGCGGACAGGTTTCACAGGATATGTATAACAGGGCGAATCAGCAGCTTGCACAAATGAAGAAAAATAATAACATGATGTAAAAAGTCGGTGCGCAAGGCTTTTTATATAAACCGGGTATCAAAAGTGATACTCGCTGACCTTACAAAATCTAAAGGAGGATTTTATTATGGCACTCGAAGAAAATGGTAGTTCAATGGTAATGCCTGTTTCACCTATGTATGGTGGCGGCAACGGTGGTTTTGGCGGTTTCGGTCAGGACGGATGGTAAACAAAATCTGCCATCTTTAAATTGCGGTATTAAGCGGGAAAGCTGAAATGCCAATCCGAACCGAAGGCTATACTGAGTATAGTCAGGGGCAACGCATAGGTAGTGAAAAGATATAATCTACCCACGAGACCGCAACAATCGTTGAATTTTACCCCCTTTTATGATATAATTAAAAGAAAAAGGTGAGGTAAACATGGCTAATCAAACTAACAGAAAACACATTAGATATACCTTGTCGGACTACACTATAACAATGGACGGACAGGTAATCAATAAGCATAACGGGAAAGCGTTAAAACTTCAACCTAATGGAAAAGGATATTTACGCTTTGGGTTGCATACTGAAAATGGACGGCGAATGTTTTTTGTTCATAGAATCGTAGCAGAAATGTATATACCTAATCCCGAAAATAAGCCACAAGTAAATCATATTGATGGCAACAAGCAAAACAATAGCGTAAATAATTTGGAATGGGTTACAAATATCGAAAACAGAAAACACGCTATTGCTAATGATTTACATACTATGGGTGAGAAATGTAGTTGGTCAAAACTAACATGGCGGAAAGTGAACTATATTCGTAATCATCCTGAAATTAAGCGTGAAGTTTTGGCTAAAAGATATAATGTTTCGGAAGAAACTATTACTGATGTTAGATGTTTTAAGTCATGGAAACCGATTGAAAAGATATGCTGAACTTACACGAATAAGTAAGTGTAAGATGTAGGGGATAAAAAGCCCTTACGATAACATTTGGGATTCTTTTACTGCTTCTGTTCGCAGGTGGCGGTTGGGGATTTGGTGGCTTTGGCGGTGGTGCCGGAATGGCTATGATGGATGGCGGTTTCGGTATTTATCCGTGGCTAAACAATTCACAGAATATCAATGATGGTTTCCGTGACCAGATGCTTAATTCCAACATTCAGGGTATTCAGAACAGCATTACAAGTGGTTTTGGCGATGTTCAGACCGCACTTTGTGGCGGTTTCGCAGGTGTAAACGCAAGTATTAACGGCGCACAGAACGCTATAGCTTCACAGTTATATACTAATCAGATTGCCGATCTTGAAAGAAGCTTTGCGGCACAAACAGCCAATAGTCAGGCTTTTTCGGGATTACAGAGCAGTTTAGCACAGTGTTGTTGTGACAACAGGGCAGCTACTGCTGACTTAAAGTACACTGTAGCAGCAGAAGAGTGTGCTACAAGAACTAATGACACACAGAATACACAGGCTGTTCTTAATGCTATTAATGGTGGCATCCAGAGTATTAAGGATCAGTTATGTCAGGACAAGATTGACGCTAAAAACGATGAAATTGCTAACCTTCGTCAATCACTTGCCATGAAAGACCTTGCAGCTTCACAGACAGCACAGAACGCTTTTATCGCACAGGGCTTTGCTAATGAAGTAGATCAGCTTTACAACAGGCTTTCAAGTTGTCCCGTTCCTTCAACGCCCGTTTATGGACGTACACCTATTTTTACTTGTTCACAGAACGTAGCAGGTGGTTGTGGTTGCTCCGGCAATACTTTCTATAATTAATAGGGGGTATTTGCTATGGCAGAATATTTAACAGCAAGTGATAGTTTGGTAGCACTTAATAATACCATTCCTTTTAACACTGTTTCTATTCCTTGCAATAAGGGACTTGTTATCCCGATTGCACCGGGGATTCTTAATCTAAAGGGCAGCACTCCTAACAGCTTTGCCAGATACAGAGTAACGTTACAGGGAAACATAACAGTTCCCGCAGATGGTGAATTAACCGCAATCGCTTTGGGAATAGCCATAGATGGCGCAGTAGTTCCTGAAAGTGTGGCTATATTTACACCACAGGCATTAGAAGAGTACGGACATATTAACACTACAGCGATTATAACCGTACCTTCTGGATGTTGCGTAACAGTATCGGCACGTTATGTTGACGGAACAGAAGATGATGCGGCTACAACGCCCGCACCTTCAATTCTTGTAAGACGTAACGCTTCAATCACAGTTGAAAGAGTAGCGTAGAAAGGAGAGCATACCATGAAAAATATAGAAGAACTGCATAAATTGTGTGAAAAGGCTATGGAATCAATAGCTGAAAGCAATAAGAAACTGTCAAAAGACAGTGAACGCTTAACCGCTGATGATGCGAAGTATCTTGATCATCTTGCACATATGGTTAAGTCAATCAAGACAGTTATCGCTATGGAAGAGTACCCTGATGGATATTCTGGCGAGTATTCGGGTGAGTATTCAGGCGAGTATTCCCGTGAAGGCGGATGGAACTACAATAGACCCTACATGACAAGCGGAAACTATTATGGAAATTCAGGCGCAAGACGTATGAGGGATTCTATGGGTAGATATACAAGCCGTGAGAACGGATATAGCCGTGACGCATCCCGTAAGAAGATGGTACAGAAGCTTGAAACCCTTATGGATGATACCATGAGCGAAAGCGAGCGTATGGCTATCGAAGAATGTATTAAAAAGATACAGTAAAAAAGTTAAGGCAACCTTGTTTGGGGTTGCCATTTTTTTATGATAAAATATAAAAAAAGTGTTGACATACCACACAAAGTGTGGTATAATATAATCAAGTTAAGGGAAGGAGGTGAACAAATGAAGGAAATAGAAAAAGCCTTGAAGGATTTGGAAAAAGCCGTAAAGAGTAACGAAGCCGTAGCAAGCGTAAGCGTTACAATAAGACTTAAAAAGCCAAAGCCGAGCAAGGCAAAGAAAACCTAAGTTTTCAGGCAGGAGAAGTCGATAAGGCTTCTCCGTAAGTCCTACTTTAACATAGATTCTAAAAAAAATCAAGTAGGAGGATCATATTATGAATGACAAATTAGATTTTTGGGAAATCAAAGAAAACAAAGATAGTTGGTCTGTTGTAAGGAAGAATAGTAAAGTAGATGCTAAAATAATTATTCCAAAGGAGTTATGTTTTGACAAGGAATCACTTAATAAGTATTTAAGAAACGAGGGCTTGAACAATGAGTGAAACAAAAAATAACAGAGCATATGAAATCAGAAAAATGTCAGGACTTACACAAGCTGCTTTTGCAGAAAAGTATAATATACCTAAACGAACTATAGAAGCTTGGGAGGCATCATCTGAAAATGCGAGAAGAGATGCTCCAAACTATGTGCTTGATCTTTTAGAAAAAGAAGTAAAATTAGATTGTGCAAATACAAAAAGAACTACAACTCAATGGATTGATAATGCTGATGAAATTGATTTAAAATTTCAAAGACACGATTATGTATGTTCCAAATGTGAGAAAAAAGCATATTATTTTATTGGAGGTACAGAAGATTGGTGGTGCATGGAAAAACCAAATTACTGTCCTAATTGCGGTGCAAAAATGATATAATGGAATAATAAAAACAAGGACAGCCCTTTTAGGGTTGCCCTTTTCTTTTTTCAAGTATGCTATTGATTTCCACAAGTTTCTTATCGTGATATTCCATTTTCTCTAAAATGCTTCCTAAACCATTAAGAACTGCAAACGAGATCAGGGTTACAAGAATGCCCCCTACAAGAATACCGAACAGCAACCCACCGTTTATTTGTGTTTTTGAACTTGTATCATAGATAGTTGAAACAATCTTTTCGGTTTTGCTAAAGGCTATTGCCATAATGATTGAACCGATACTACCTAATACTAATGTGATAAATGATAATGCTTTTAAGAATTTTGCCATAAGTTATTCCCCTTTCTGTTCATTGTTTAAACCGAGTGCAAAGTCTACTAACTGTTTTGTTTTATCATCGCACTTTCGATAAGATACAACAAGTTCAATTTCTTCATTTGTTAAAGTTATATTCTCTTTGGCTTCTTTTTGTGCTTGCTCTTCCAGATATTCTATGAATCCTGCTACACGAGGATCATGTAGTCCGGCTTCTTCTAAAGCCATAACCCATTCCGTTTCAGCATTTTCATATAATGCACTTATCGGAACGTTAAATAGTTTAGCATAACCTAACATTACTTTAGGTGATACTCTTTTTATTTCTCCGTTCTCATATCTTGATACAGTTCCTTCTGTGACATCTAATCTGGCGGCTACATCTTTTAATGTAAGCCCCCTTGTAGTTCGTAATCTCTTTATTTCATTACCGTTGATAACCATTATAGTAATACTCCTTTTTTCTTTATTTGTACCACATATATCGTCCTTTGTCTATAAAAACTTTATATGTATGCAAAAAAAATTCAAAAAAATACTTGCATTATTTTTGCGAGTGTGCTATTATGTGTTCATGCAAGAAATACACAAGTCTACCAGAAAGGAGAAATTAGTATGCGAAATGTAGATACTAAAGCTTTCAGGATTGCTATGATTAATGCTAATAATGACAGCTTTGTTCAACTTGCCAACGAAACAGGTATAGACAAGATTACCCTGTCAAATGTGTGTAACGGTAAGCAAAAGCCCTCTTATGATACTATAGAGAAGCTTGCAGACACACTACATCTGACTTATGAGGAAATCGGGTCTATATTTTTTTATCGTGAACTTGCGTAAATGCAAAACAAACACAAAATATTAGCTTCCGTATAAGCAAAAAAGATACGGACAAGCGAAATAAACGCAAGAAAGAGGAAACAGAAGTGAAAAAAGTTTTATTAGTAATGGCACTATTCTTGATGCTTTTGGGGAATGTAACGGTATCAGCGAAGTATCGTGATCCAGAATTAGAGAAACTTGCACAGGCGATAGCAAAAAAGCATAAAGCCATGAGGGAAAAGATAATAGCTGCTTGGGAACTTGATAGGGAAAGCATAAATCTTTTAGCGGAAGTTATTTATTGGGAAAACTGGCATACGGACGCTGATAAACGCGCGGCTTACCTAACAGGGGCAGTTGTAATGAACAGGGTTAATCGGGCTGATACTTGGTTACACTTGAACGGTGAGAAAACTGTTAAAGGGGTTTTATATGCGAAGGGGCAATATTCAACTACGAAATTCTTTTTTACAAAAGAAATCCCACAAGAGTGTTATGACATGGCAAGGGATATATACGAAAACGGAACGCCAGACGTACCGAAAGACGTAATATTTCAAGCTACATTCAAACAAGGCAAGTTATTTGAAAAGGTAAACGGAGAATGGTTCTGCTATGGATAAGGAAGGAGTAATTATGAAGATTTTAGTGTACGCACAGCGTGTTTTAGCATTAGTAGCTATGGTTGTTGGTGTGATCTTAATGTTTTCCGAAGCCCCGTTAGGGCAGGGCTTATCAGCACAGGCTTGGTTATCCGTTGGCGGTTTCTGCATCGTGCTTTTATCAATAGCATGGCTTTGGATAGCAAGTAAGGAAGAGGGAATTTTCATACATGAAGCAAGGTAGAAGATTATTCCGAAACGAAAAAGAAGTGCTGAAAAGGCAGCATATAAACCCGGAAGATTATTCATTCTTGGGTGAATGTTTAGACAGCGAAGGCAAGTATGGTGCTTACTTTAAAATTCAGCATAAGCAAACAGGCAATATAAAAGTCATATGTAGATATGGCAAATAGGAAGGGGCAAAACATGAATTTTATTCTTAAAAGAATGAATATTAAGAATTTCAAAGGCATCCGAGAAAGAACTGTTGATTTTGATGAAACATTAACGAAGATTTCCGGCAAGAACGCAAGCGGTAAAACAACTATTATGGATGCTTTCTTTTGGGCGTTAACTAATACAGATAGTGAATTACATTCTAATCCGCCCATATTTCCACTTGAAGTAGCTGAATGTACTCCCGAAGTTGAGATCATCTTTATCGTAGACGGACGAGAGAACAGGCTTAAAAAGACACAGACACGCAAGGTCACGGAATCCGGTGATACCAGAAAAGTAGCTATGACTAATAACTACTATTACAATGACGTTCCTATGGCAGAACGTGATGTGAATAAGAAACTTACAGAACTTAATGTTGATTTAGAAAAGTTTCAGGAGTTATCGCATACGTCAGCTTTCTTGTCTTTAAAGAAAGAGGATCAGCGAAAGATACTGTTTGAAATGTCGGGCGAGTTAACAGACCTTGATATAGCACAGAGAATGGGCGATGTTACGGAAACTGCTGAACTGCTTGAAAAATATTCGGTTGCGGAGATCAAAGCTACACAGAAAGCAACCTTAAAACGTATTAACGAAGTTTACGGAGTAAAAGGCGAGATATTACAGGCAAAAATAGAAGGTCTGGAACTTTCAAAGATAGAATATGAGTTTTCTGCTCTTGAAATCCTTAAAAACGATTTAAACGATAAGTTAGCAGGTATTGATACTAACCGCAAGGCAAACCTTGAAACCGAGAAGAATCTTGGGATTTTAAGAGAAAAGGCTTTGAACTTACAGATGGAAGTGTCCGGTTTGAAGAACACAATGTCTGCCACTAAACAGGAAACTTTAAACAAGTTAAAAAAGACGTTTGAAGATAGCCGTACAGATTTAGACCGGGCTGCTAAAAGATATAAGGATTTACAGGCAGAGAAAACTGCTATTCAAACCAAATTAGAAGCAGAAATACGTTCTATCGACACCCTTAACATTGCTATGAAGATCATACAGGAAATGACATTTGACGAAAAGTCGGAGATTTGTCCTACTTGTGGTCAGAGATTACCGGACAAAAACGTTCAGGCATTAAGACAGAACTTTGAGAATGAAAAGTCAAAGAAGATCAAGAAAGCTGTTGACGAGATTGAAGCTGCTAAATCCGTTATTGAAAGTTATGAAAACAGACTAAAAGTCCTTGAAGCTGATATTGAAAAGGCTAAAAAAGATGGCAAGTCCATTCAGGACGTATATACGGATGCCAAAAACAAGTATGAAGCATACAAGATTATTCCGGTAGATGAGCCTACAGACGATGTAAAGATCAAGGAGCAGGAATTAATTGACGTAAATGCAAAGATTGAAGAGGTTAAACAGACTTATATCCCTAATCTTGATTTACAGGAAGTTGATTTAAGGCAGCAGTTAAAGGATGTTGAGTTGAAACTTAATCAGGCAAATACAAATGCCATGATTGATGAAAAAATAGCTGAATTAAGAGTTAAACAGGCTGAATACGAACAGAACAGAGCAGATGCCGAAAAGATACTTTTTCAGCTTGATAGAGTTGAGCGTGAGAAGAACTTACTTCTTACGGACGAAATCAACAAGCATTTCGATATAGTCAAGTGGTCATTCTTTAAGCAACAGAAAAATGGTGATTGGGTTACTACTTGCGAATGTTTTGTTGCTAATAAAGAACTTGGGGCCGCACTCAATACAGCGATGCAGGTTAGAGCAAAAATCGACATTTGCAATAGCTTGCAGAAGTTTTACGATCAGCATTTACCTATCTGGCTTGATGGGGCGGAGTGCTTGGATTCTTCAAGTCAGCAATCATTATTGGTATCAACACAGATGATTTTATTAATGGTCATAGATTAAAGGAGGATGAGTTATGGCAAACGCAGTAGCCGAAACCAAAAGGACGGCACCCGAATCTAAAAAGAACTTTAGTTTAGTTCTTACGGAAAAGCTTGATGGAATATCAACGGCATTACCTAAAGAGTTTAATAAGGCACGTTTCGTGCAGAACGCTTTAAGCCTGTTAAACGAAAAACCGGAACTTGCAAAGTATGGTCAGACACAGATATTAGCCGGATTAACAAGGGGTGCATTACTTGGTTTGGATTTCTTCAACAAGGAAGCTTACCTTGTGGCTTATGGAAATCAGTTGCAGTATCAGACTTCCTACATTGGGGCGCAGAAGTTGGTTAAGAAGTATGCAATCAAGCCTGTTAAGAACATCTATGCAGAACTTGTTAGGGAAGGCGATTTATTTGAATCGGGCATAGAGAAGAACCAGAAGTATGTAACCTTTAAGCCTAATCCTTTTTCTAACCTTCCTGTAATCGGTGCTTTCGCAGTTTGTGAGTTTGAAAACGGTGATATAGCCGTTGAAACTATGAACATGGAAGAACTTGAAGCCGTTAGGAAGAAATCAAAGATGGGTAATGCAGGTGCTTGGAAAGAGTTTACAGGCGAAATGCAGAAGAAAACCGTTATCCGTAGGCTTTGCAAGAAGATCGAGATAGATTTTGAGAATCCCGAACAGAAACAGATTTTTGAAGCTGATACGGATATTGAAACTGATCCCGCTGAAATCAGAAACAATCAGGTGCAGGAATCAGCTAATAGCGTAGATTTTGAAGATGTTATCGATGCAAAAGCGGTTGAAGTTAAGGAAATTCCCGAAGAAGAGATGCCTTTTAAATAAATCCCATTTTCTCCATGAGGTCTTGGTGGGTAGGGTTGGTGGGTAATTTATAGGACAGACAGGAGGAAAAGAGTTGAAATTAAAGTGTTTAGCTACAGGCAGTAACGGTAATTGTTATGCCTTGATTGACGGAGATGGGAAAATCTTACTTCTGGATTGCGGGATTCCCATAAAAGAGATTAAGGCGGGTATAGATTTTCGGGTATCTGATATTGTAGGCTGCTTGATTACCCATGCACATATGGATCACAGCAAAAGCGAAACAGATTTAAGGAGAATGGGAATCCCGGTAATAACCCCATATAAGAACAAAGTGTCAGATGCAAATTTCGGCAACTTCTTTATCAGGTACTTTGCTTTAACAGATAAAGACGGGCGTTTTGCACATAGTAACGCAGATGGTTCTGAATGTCCTGTTTATGGCTACATAATCATGCACAATACGGAAAACCCGAAACTTTTATACTTGACCGATTGTGAGTTTTGCAAGTGGCGGTTTTCAGGCATGGAAAACCTGCTGATAGGAATTGACTATGCAGATGAAAGCTTTACAGAGCATGACAACGAAATGAAGAAACGTCATGTTATGAACGGGCATATGGAATTAAAGACAGCTTGTGAGTTTATAAAGGTTACAGACCGGGATAAAACCTTGAAGAACGTCATAGTCGGACATATGAGCGAACATAATTCAGATAAGACGCTTTTCACAGACAAGATTACTGAAATAACTTCACAAGCAAACATTTTTATATCTGAAAAAGGATTGGTGATAGACTTATGAACTCTTGTAATTTTATCGGGCGTTTAGTTAATGACGTGAGAACCCGTAGAGATAAGATCGGGGACAACATTGTAGTTACAGCTTATTTCAATCTTGCAGTAGACAGGGCGCATACACAATCTAAACAGACTTATGATGTATTACCCATGAAAGCGGTAGGTTCGATAGCTGAAACTTGCGAGAAGTGGCTTAACAAAGGCAAGAAGATAGGTATATCTGCTAGAGCCGAACACTTGAAGTATCAGAAAGGCGGAAAATGGTTTGAGCATACAATGTTCAGGGTTTTACAGTTGTTTTTTGTAGATACTAAAGGTGATCAGGAAGCTAATACTATTTCGGATGAAATAAGACAGATAGAATTAGACACTTCCGGTCTGGAAGAAACAGAATATCAGGGCATCGATTTTTCTGCTTTGGACTAATCTGAAATTTGGCTTTTAAGGACGGTTTATATCGGAGATGAGTATTTTATCGGACAGCAAAATAAAAACGAAATATGAGCCGTTCCTGTTAGCTACAGGGGTATCAAAATGAGAATATATGAGGACAAAGGAAACAAAGTCGGAAAACATAACATAAAAAATGAGTGGTGGACTAAAAATGGTATTGAAGTAGTCCGTGTTCCGCTTCCTGTTGGTGATTATGTGCTTGAAAATGAAAAGATAGCAGATGTGATAGTCCGCAAAACCAAACGGGGAATGGAACTAAAAAAAATGGATTTTCTCGGAACATATAGCGTAGCAGTAGATACAAAATGTGCCATACAGGAGTTGGTGCAGGACATTCAGAGTGAGCATGAAAGATTCCGTGATGAATTGATATTAGCACAGAACAACGGGATAAAACTTTACATAGTGGTAGAGAACAAAGGTGGCTATTTAAACAGCAAAAAGACAATCTGGAATACGGACATACACGATATTCAAGGCTTGTTTAGTTGGAAAAATCCCAGAGCATTTATCTTTAGGGGTGGCAAGCAGCTTTACCCTAATTGTGCTAAAGGCGAATGGGTAGGTAAATGCTGTATCACAATGGAAAAGAAGTATGGATGCAAGTTTGTATTCTGCACACCGGAAGAATCCGCAAAAATCATCACTAAAATTTTGGAGGGTACTTATAGTGAATAAGGGCGATAAAGTGATTTATAAACCGGTTAATTGGATTAATGGTAAGCCCAAAACGGATCATCCCGATTATGGTAAGACCGGAACAGTAACATTGCGTAGCGGTCTATCGTACCATATCGAAATCGAAGGCAGACCATACTTTGCTATGGCTAAAGAAGTCGAAAGAGGGTGATCGTTGTGGCGGAAAGAAGGATGTTCGCAAAAACGATAATCGATAGCGATGCGTTTCTGGATATGCCTATGTCGGCAAGGCTTTTATATTATGACCTTGCTATGAGAGCAGATGATGATGGATTTGTTAATAGCCCTAAAAAAATAATGCGAATGGTAGGGGCAACGCCAGACGATTTAAGCATTTTGGCATTAAAGAAGTTCATTATCCCTTTTGATAACGGTGTTGTGGTTATCAAACATTGGTATATCCACAACTACATTCGCAAGGACACATACAACGAAACGCCTTACAAAGAGCAAAAAGAGCTTTTAGAGTTTGATGAAAATAAATCTTACAGGGTAAAAGGCAGTAATGAAACGGATTGTATACGTTCCGTGGACGAGCCGTCGACACAGGTAAGTATAGGTAAGGATAGTATAGGTAATATTAATAATATATTGTCGGGAGAAAAATCCGACAATGCCGAAAAAAAGAGTTTTTCGGAAGAAATTAGCAAGGTAATTAACTACCTAAATGATGTTTTAGGGACAAGATACACTACAAAATCAAAATCCACAAATGAAAAGATCAAAGCCCGGTTAGAAGAAGGACACACAGTTGATGACTTTAAGAAAGTTATTGATAACAAAAAAAGGGAATGGGGCGATGATCCCATAATGGTTAAGTATTTAAGACCTGAAACCTTGTTTAGAGCAAGTCATTTTGAAAGCTATCTTAACGAAGTTGAGAATGATGCTACCAGACGCAAGAGAGAGGAACAGGAGATAAATGAGCGACAACGAAAAGCAATCAAAGACGCAGACATTGGAATCTTCGACAGCGTGTGAGTATTGCAACGGTACCGGACTATATATGTTTCAGCAGAAAATGTCTGATTACTGCCACGAAAACGGATTGCCGTACATCTATGGTGAACGTCCTGACTTTACCACATGGGTTTCAAAGAAATGCCCCTATTGTCAAGGCGGACTTATGGGAAGAGCGAAAGAAGTTAAAAAATCTGCTGATATTCCTATGACGTTCTACGATAAAAGGATTACCGATTTTGATTGGGAAATCTATATCAAGGATGATGGGACTTTGACTAATACAGTAGGCACTCAAAGGGGTGTTAAAGCCTTTATAGAAGAATTTGATAAGTGGGAAAGCAAAAATATGGGGCTTTATATTTACTCAACTACTAAAGGTTCTGGAAAGACATTCCTTGCAAGCTGTATCTGTAATGAACTGATGTATGCAAGGGCAATCAAGACAAGATTTGTAAACGCTGCACAGTTGGTAGATATAGCATTGTCAGGGGACAAAAATTCATTTGATGAATATAAGCGTAACCCCATGAAGCTTCTTTATGAGTGCAAGCTTTTAGTCATAGATGATATTGGTCAGAAAAACATACGGTCTGAAATGTATGAGGATATTGTTTACAAACTGATTGATTATCGCATGGTTCACAGCCGTATGACATTGTTTACATCAAATGTAGCACAGGATCAGTTACCACTTAATGAAAGAACTGCTGACAGAATAAGCAGAATGTCATTCCCGATGCACTTGCCGGAGATATGCGTAAGAGATAAAGAAACAAGAGAAAATCGTAAGGATTTGCAAATGGAACTTGGATGGTTAAAAGGGAAGGAGTGATCACATGGAAGAAGTAAAGCAGAAAGAGAGGAAAATAACTCAAAGAGATAGAGTTTTACAGTATATGCGTGAGAATAACGGGATAACCGCTTATGAAGCTGTAGTCCATGTAGGATGCACACAATTATCCGCCAGAATATGTGAGTTACAAAAAGAAGGACATATGTTCTCTACGGAATTGATAAAGAACGTTAATAAATATGGTGACAGATGTCATTATTTTAGATATAGGTACGTTGGAAAGATCGGTGAGGTGGCTGCTACATGAGTAAGCTTTCAAAGGAAGAACAGGCAAGGTTTAGTGGTGCTTTGTGGGCTATAAAACTTGTTGAACAGATGGGGCTTGTAGATGCCACAAGGGAATTAGAGCGTAGAGGTATTCGGGAAATGCCCTTGAAACTCAATAAAGCAGATGTAGATGTGTTTGTTAAAACAGAGCGTGATAACATCACTAAATGCTTACTTATCGACACTTTGGCAACTTTGCATGATGAATTTGATTTTGATAAAGAGCAGTGCGAACAGTTTATAAATCGATGGAATCTAAAGGTTCCTTGCCTTGCCGAAGGCTATGTGAATTGGAAAGATTTACAGCAGAGCGTATATGAGGATTTGGGTATTTGGATTCCGTTGAGCAAAGAACTTGAAGAATAACGATCTTAACCCGCAAGGGTAAGAAATAAAAGCAATCGTCCCGTCTAACCTTATGAATCTAATATTATATCACACACAAAACAAATATGGGGCATTGCTTAAAGCCGGGGTGTCCGTTGTGGATGCCCCGGAGGAAGGGGATAGAAATGAGAACACGCTGTTACTGTAGCAAGTGTGAAAAAGAGTTATATTCTGACGGCAAAAATGTTGTTGGAATTATCATAAAAGATGATGAAAAACTACTTTTCTGCCTTGAATGTGCAAGGGACTTGAATAATCATTTGACGCAAATTTTGAAGAATGAAAACGAGAAGGAAGTTGAATGGTATGATATTCCATCTTATGAAATGACTTTAGAGCAAGCAAGACAAGCTGTTAAAGATTTGAGGAAAATACTGATAAAGGTGGTGAGTAAATGATACTGAAATGTGATATGTGCGAAGCTACATTCGTGCCGGGAAACAGATCAGATGGAACGCCTAACGGGGTTGGGTTTGAACTTGAAGATGGTAGTAGATTAACAGTTTGTTCATCCTGTATTGAGCGTACAAGTGACAATCCGAAGTATTTTGACGATTTTATTGAAGCTTGGAAAAGAGGTAAGGGGAAATGAGCGAAAGAACATTAGCGGATTTAAAGCAAAAACAAGCATTACCCTTAAAAGTCAAAGTAGCCCTTACCAGAGAACGCATTAGGCAGTGGGTACATGAGTTTGGAGAAGATGGTGCTTATATTAGTTTTAGCGGTGGCAAGGATAGTACAGTGCTTTTAGATATAGTTCGTAACGTTTGTGGTTATACTGATGTTCCTGCAGTATTTGTAGATGTGCCTACTCAATATCCAGAACTTAAACAGTTTGTGCAGACCTTTGATAATGTGACAATCCTAAAACCCAAAATCAGTTTTGCACAGGTTTGCGATAAGTATGGGTTTCCGATGATTTCAAAGGAAGTGTCAGGAACGGTAGTAGAATCCCGAAAGTATTTAAAAAAATGCTTGACAAAGTATGAGAATGATGCGACCACCGTACAGACAGACAGACAGACAGACAGACAGCATAATCTTTCGGTCTGCTTGGGGAATAGCGGATTTGTTGGGAATACCGAGAAGGCAAGGGGCAGAGAAAGCCGAACCCTATCAGGACTTGTTGAAGGGGATTATCCCTAACGAGATTATAGATGCCGAAGATGCTCCTGTTAGATTGAAAATGTTGTGTGGTAAGTTTCCGCATAAAGTAAAAGGCGTTGAAACAGGCGAGTATTCACAGATATATGATCGCAGCAGATACAAATTCTATCTGGATGCTCCATTTGAGATTTCAGATATGTGTTGTAAGATTATGAAAAAATCCCCTGTTCATTCATATCATAGACAAACAGGAAGAGTACCTATGACAGCACAAATGGCAGAAGAAAGTAAGTTAAGACAGACTGTTTGGATGCGTAACGGATGTAACGGATTTAACTTAAAAATCCCTACATCTAATCCTTTAAGTTTCTGGACGGAACAGGATGTTTTACAGTATATCGTTGAAAATGATTTAAAGATATGTTCGGTTTATGGTGATGTAGTTGTGGACTACGGTGATGAACTTGAAGGGCAAATGACACTTGGTGATTTTGGGCTTTACGATGAAACAAAGAAATACAAATGTACGGGTTGCCAAAGGACAGGATGTGTTTTATGCGGTTTTGGTGCGCATTGTGAAAAGAAAAACGAGAGCAGATTTATAAAGTTAAAAGAAACTCACCCTAAATTCTATGCCTTATTGGACGTATTCAAGAATAACGGAATTACATATCGAGAAGCTATTGAATGGACTAACGAACACATGAAGGGTAGAGGACACATATATCTTTAATATACAGGGGTAAAAACATGGACGAAATGACGATTGATGATGCCATATTTGAGTTTGAGTTAATGGCAAGTGATAAGTGCAACGGGGATAAAAGAAAGCACTATAAGCAAATATCAGAGTGGTTAAAGGAATTGAAGCAGCTACGGGGGGCGATGAAATGGAAGAAGAATGGAGAGATGTAAAAGGGTACGAAGGCTATTATCAAGTCAGTAACAAGGGCAGAGTTAAAAGATTGAAAACAATAGGAAAAGGCGGGAGAACCTATCGAGAAAGAATACTAATACCTGTTTACAATACCAGATATTTAAACGTTAGCCTTTGCAAAAATGGCATTATAAAACAACATAGGGTGCATAGATTAGTTTGTGCCGCTTTTATAGAGAATCCACACAATTATCCGTGTATAAACCATAAAGACGAAAACAGACTAAATAACAATGCTGATAATCTTGAATGGTGTACTTACAAATATAATAATTCATACGGCACAGTAGTTGTGCGAAGGGCAAAATCAAGGAGTAGGGCTGTTATCCAAATGGATTTAAGAGGACGAAGGATAAAAAAATGGGATTCGCTAAAGGATGCGTCAGAATATTTTGGAGTTAAATACTCAAATATTATTTCGGCTTGTAGGGGAAGGCAACTTACATCTGCCGGATATAAATGGCGTTATGCCGAAGAACCTAAAAAGGAAGGTAAAAGAAAATGAGATTTTCAGTAATAATTCCGGCACATAATTCAGAGAAATTCATAGCCAAGGGACTTGAAAGTATCAGAAACCAAAGCCTACAGGATTTTGAACTTATTGTAGTCTGCGATAGGTGTACTGATAACACGAAGGCTATTGCTGAAAGCTATGGGGCAAAGACGATAGAAGTTGATTTTGGGCGTGACGGATTAACCCGTAATGCAGGTCTGGATGTGGCACAAGGTGAGTATGTTTTATTTCTTGATCACGATGATAACTTCCTTCACGAATTTGTGTTTGAAGGAATCGATAAAAAACTAAAAGCCGAGAACAATCCCGATTTATTGGTATGTTCTTTTATATGGCATGGCGTATGTTACGCAAAACCTTTAACCCGATTTGGTGAACTGCATATAGCTGCTTGGTGCAAGGCTTGGAAACGTAGTTACATAGGCAATACAAGGTTTTCTGGGGTATATTCGGTATCAGATTTAGACTTTCATAAACTGATGATGGCTAAAGAGCATACACAGGTTTTATGGGACTTCCCAATTGTTTATTATAACTATTTGCGTGAAGGTAGCATAAGCCACGAAATGCACAGAACTTTTGAAGGAACTAAAAAAGCATTTGGTATTAAATAGGGGGACAGATAAATGACATTTAGTGTGATCATTCCGGCACATAATGAAGAAACAAGAATTGGTAAGTGCCTTGAAAGTATCTATAGCCAGAGTTACAAGAACTTTGAATGTTTGGTTGTTTGTGATGCTTGCACAGACAAGACAAAGGAAGTGGCTGAATCCTATGGGGCAAGGGTAATTGAGGTTGATTTACATAACGAAGGGTTAGCAAGAAATGTAGGGATTGAGAATACTACAGGCGATTGGATTCTATTCATAGATGCGGATGATTGGTGGTTACATGAGTTTGTATTTCAGCAATTAGCTAACAGGATCATAAACAATAAATCTGATGCAATTTGTTTCGATATGGTTTGGAAACATATAGGCGTAGTTAGTCCGATTTCAGGGCGTAACGGTGTACTGTTTCCACATTGTACTAATAAATGTTGGCGTAGGCGGTTTTTAGAGCATTTCAAGTTCCCTAACGTGCATCCAGACCCCGATTACTACTTCCATCAAGAATTGGTTAAGCATAACCCTAAATGGGATATATGGGAAATGCCTATGTACTACTACAATTTCTTGCGAGAAGGTAGTCAATCAGCAAATTTAGGGCGGACAGCACAGGACGCTATTAGGGTTTGGAATATAAAGTGAGGTATAAACCATGATCGAGATTTCAAGAGTAGAACCGAAACGCAAACCTGCTACTTGCAAGTGCTGTAGGGATTGCAAGTGGCTGTCTAATGAAAGATGTTCTATTGGCAGATTGTGTGTTCATCCGAACAAGGAGTTCTTAACAAAGGTTTCGATGTGGAAAAATCCGGCAAATAAGGCTTGCAAACTGTTTGAAGATAAGGTGGTGACAGGATGATAGAGGTTGAGAGAGTTAATCTGACAACAGATGAAGCTTATCAAATCATGGCAAATGGGCTTTCTAAAGCTCCATCTAAACATGAGTGGTGCATGGCATATACAATGGCGATCAATAGTCTTAAAGCATGGAGCAATCTGGAATCCGAAATCTTAACAATCGGTAATTGGCGAAACAAAAGTGAAATATCTGATAATGGCGTTAAGGATTGCTTGGCTATTATTGACAGGCATATAGCGGAAATAAGGGGGTGAGTGAATGAGTGCTGAAAACGGAAAAGTCTGTTGTAACTGCCGACATTGTAAGCGGACACAGAATGATTATGCCGACATAGAGTGCCATTGCGAGATTGAGGGTGACAGGCATTTAAACTACTTCGAGGTCATGGAAACTTCATGTCGGCATTGGGCAAAAGATAAGGAGGTAGAGCATGACAGTAAAGATTAAATACCATTATGGTAGAGAAGTAGGCAGAGATTGGAATACAAAAGAAGCTACGTTACAGCTTGTTGATTGGGATTTTGATTTGCTAAAAGCTATGTTTGATAATCTGGATGATGCAGGTTACACGGTAATATCAATCTCAATCGTGAACGATAGCGAAGCAGCTAAAATGGGAGGTGTTGAGTAATGGATAACTACATTATTTATATATCAAAGAAAAGAAGTTCGGATGATAAGTACGGTTTGTATTGGGGCAAGATCGAGTTGCCGGATTGTGACGAGGAAAAGGCAAAGGAAAAGTTCGATATGTTAAGGCTGCTGTTTGGGGATAAGTTTATTTTGCACATGGTGGTAAGGAAGTGATTGTATGCAGATTGTAATTGATATACCAAAAGAAGTAAAAAGCAGAATAGCATTTGGTATAACATATAAAGAGGATATACAGATACTTGCAGATGCTATTGATAATGGTACATCACTTCCCAAAGGACATTGTTGGATTCCTGTTAGTGAGAGGTTGCCAGAAGATTTTCAACGAGTTTTAGTAACCATTGTGAATTATAACGGAGATAAGGTAGTAAGGGTTGCGGTATACCACGATAAGAAAAAATTTTTTAAAATAAAAGAAAATCATGAAGAGTGGGAAGTGGGAGAGAAAGGGCTTTTAGCATGGATGCCGTTACCCGAACCATATGAGCCAAAGGAAAGCGAGGATAAGGAATGAACGCATACGATGTTAGAGAATTGTTGGATAGTTTAGATACGGCACGAGTATACGCAGGAGCGGAATTTGAAAGGTTATGCAACAACAATCAGCATATAGATGCGTGTGTATTTCAATCTATTAGAGATAGCATTGCACAGAATATACAGTTATTGCAATCTTATGTGATTTGTAAGGCAGAAAGTGAGGATAAGGAAGGTAGCAAATGAAAACACAACGTAAGCTGCTGACAGATGAACAGAAAAAGGCAATATGTGAAGAATATGCCCTTGATTGTTATAAATGCCCGTTAGCGTTTAAATTTCACGGCATAAGTCATTGTCATTTTACGGTTAAGAATATTGAACGGGCGATCAAGAACTATTGGAATGAAGAAATTGAGGTGTGATGCTTATGGGTAGATGGATCAGATTTGAAAACAGGCGTAAAACTCAAAAATTCAGATGTTCTACTTGTGGTAAGATCAGTTATTGCCGGGTTAATGGTAATACCGACAGAACTTATTGTGATTATCAATATTGCCCTTATTGTGGCGATAAGATGGTAGGTGAAGAAGATGGAACTGACACTTGAAGAGATAAAAAGGATTAGGCAAGCAACAAAAAAGGTTAATAAACCAGAGTGCAGCGGTGGTTTTTCTATATATACTTGCCCGATCTGCAATAAAAGAGTTGTTATTAACGATGCAAAGCAATGGACTTATAAAAGATATTTGTCAAAAGCTAATACAGGATCACAGATATATATGTGTTCATATCCATGTGTAAGGAAGTATGATTACGCATATAACAGAATTTAAACTATGAAAGGGGTAAAGGGGAATTGTGCGCACATTAAACCGAGGTTTGCCCCTGTAGATAGAAATGCCGAGAACAAGAGAAGATAGATTATTCTTTTTAAGTATAAAGATTTGCCCGGTATGCAGACGTAATAAGCTGTATTATGGGGAAAAGAGTTGTTTAGAGTGTAAAGCTGTTAAAAATGAATATAATTTCGAATATTATCATAAGCATAGGGATGTTTTAAATGAGCAAAACAAGGTAAGGAACAGGAACAAGTATAAGGAACGCAAAGAACAAGGCTTATGTGTGGATTGTGGGGTCAGGAAAACTGCCCCTAACAAGGTTAGATGCTATATTTGTCTGGATAAAAACGCCAGAGATAGCCGAAATAAGCGGTTAAGACAAAGTGAAAGGGGTGTTTCGCATGGATGATGCAAATGCCCTCTTGCAATTTTTAGAAAACAGTAATATAATTGACTTCACCTTCATACGGCAAGAATACGAAAAAATGAACAGACAAAAAATTCTTGACCAAACAAAAATATGGAAGGCTACAGATGGCAGGTGGAAAGCTTATGTAGATGTAGCCGGGAAACGGAGGTTGATAGCAAAAGCAGATAGGGTGGCTTTAGAAGATGCAATTATAGAAATAATGAAAGACCCTAAAATCAAGTTCAAGGAATGTTTTGATTGTTGGGTTTCTCAAAAATTAGAGTTTGGGGAAATCCAGAAACAGACATATGACCGATATAAAGCTGATTATAAGCGTTATATTCATGGTACGGAACTTGAAAAAAAAGAAATTAAGAGTATTGACGAACTTTATCTGGAATCCTTTATCAAGCAAAAGATAGCAAGCGAACATCTGACAGCTAAAAATTGGGGCAATATGCGAACCATTATAAGCGGAACTTTAGTATATGCCCGAAAGCATGATTATACAGATTTTAGAATAAGTCTATTTCTTGCGGAATTACAGTTGTCAAGCAAGATTTTTGAGCATAAGCAGATCAAGGACGAAGATCAAGTCTTTGCTAAAGATGAAGAATCCAGAATAAGGCAGTATATAGCAGACAATCCCGATATGTTAAGTTTGGGTGTCGAATTAGCATTTGTGACAGGGTTAAGGGTTGGTGAAGTGTCAGCCCTTCGATGGTCAGATTGGAATAACGATGTACTTATAGTACAGCGTACAGAGATAAAATATAAAGGTGAGCATGGAGAGTGGATCGAAGAAGTGAGAAACTTTACCAAAGGGCGTGACGGAATCCGGCAAGTAGTTTTGACGGAAGAAGCTAAAGACATTCTCCATAAACTGTATGCTTATACAGGCGAACAAAATGACTATATCTTTTTACGGGATGGAAAGCGTATTAAGGCAGCTTGGTTGTCGAACAAAATCGAAACTTTATGTCGGGTTGTTCAGATACCGTTTAGAAGCTTCCATAAAATAAGGAAAACATACGCTACAAAATTGCTAAATGCAAAAGTTCCCGAAAAGGTTATTACAAAGCAGATGGGGCATACCGAAATTCTCACCACAAAGACATTCTACTACTTTAGCAATGAGCAGGTAGCGGATATTAAAGAGAAGTTAGAAAAAGTGTAATCAAGTGTAAAGGCACTGTAAAATCGCTACAAAGCCTTAATTTACAAGGGTTTTGGCGTTTAGAGATTCAGTTCGAATCCCATTAGGTGCGTTACAAACCTTTATTTTTCAAGGGTTTCCAGACATGGAATTGATTACTGTAATCAAAGTGTAACCAAACAGGAGAGAGGAATGGCTTATTTACGCCGTATGAAGGTTTCCTCTTGATAGTTAGTGGTGAGATCACAGCAATGTGGTCTTATTTTTTTGCAAAAAGAAAAAACATAGTCCATCGGACTATGCCTTTTCAACCACTCACAAACAATAGAAAAGATGAAAAAACATCAATTCTAGAAATAGTCTACCATAAGTGCCTTACATTTGCAAGGCTAAAAAAATATAATGCAAATATTTTGATACCCCCCTATATCCGGTTTCTGTAGCTGAAAATTTTGGAAATTTTTTTCTGGCATTTTTACCCCGAATTTATACCGAAATTTACCGTTATTCCATACTATAACTATGGAAGCTGCAGGAGATGGTCTGGATAAGATCAAGCTGAAAATTTATTAAAAATTTTTTCTCAAAATTTATAATGCCCGTATTTGATACCCCCCCTATATGGGGTTTTGTGGCTGAAAAACCGGAAAATTTTTTTTGCCGAGGTTTATCACGATAAACACCCCTAATTTCACATTTTGTTCATAATTGCCGTGTGGGTGTTCCAGATGCTCCGGCCCCCTGTAGGGCTTCAAAACCGGCTTTTATAGGACTTTGCCCCCAACGTCATAAAATGCCCGTAAACCGTTTTTTTGCGTAAAGCGGTATATTTCACCATACAACAATAAAACCCGCCTAAAATGTCAAAATACGGCTTTATATATGGGTGTATCTGCTAGATATATAATAGATATTTGCATATACTCCAGAAATATAAAACCCCGTAAAACGTCATAAAATGCCCGTTAAAGCCTGTTATATAATAAAGTGGTATAAACCCCCACAACGGAGAAAAACACCCGTTAAACGGCTTTTAATAGCTTACGGGTATAAATCCCCCTTGTTTTGTTTTTATCCCTTCCGAAAAAATGCAAGTGCTGCCCGTGTGGGTTTTGGGTATGGTTTCCCCCTGTAAAGCTTCAAAACCCTATAAAACCCCCGTTTGTGTTCTCCGTCTGGAGAATACCGCAAACAGGATATAAAACCCCCTGTAAACGCCAACGGGAAAAAGGGCAACAAAACAAAAACGGGTTGCAACCGTCTTTTACATCTTGATATTAAATTATATAAAAGTGTGGCGGAGAATTGAACACCCGAAAACCGCCAAAACCGGCCCACACGTCAAAAAGGCGGAGTTCTTCCGCCTGTGTTTTATTTTGTCAATTCTATTATTATATTTTCCGCTTGTGCAATAGTAAAATGCTTGCTGTATGTATAATCATTCACCCACAAAAACCCCGCCTGTGTTTTGCTTGAAATATATTCGTTTGTGGTGTTGTCTTTTATTTCGTATTTGCCATCACTCCAACGCTGTAATGTAAAACTTTTCCCCGTGTTGGTGTTCCTTGAAAAAATAATGTTGGCAGATATAAACGTGTCGGGATCTTCTTCCGTTTCCCATATTTGAATAATATTAGAATTTTGTAATATAATATCGTTTGCAACCTGTAAAGCATATGTTATATTTTGCGTTGTTAAAAGTCCCCATGTATTCCCGTCTTGTGTTACTTCCATTAAAATATAATTCATAGTTAAACCCCCTTTATAAATATTTGTAGTTTTCTTTGATTATTTCTTGAGCTTCTTTTTTTGTGTTGCAATATGACAAAAAGCGGAAGGCTTTTTTATCTAACATGATAACAAGATTATATTTATAATGATTAGTTATAAAATGCGGGTTTAAATCAAGCCTGCAAATTATGTTTTTATATTGTATGTATCTGTTTTTTAGTTTCATTAAAAAACCCCCTTTGTATTATATTATATTAAATCTAAAGAAACAGCAACCCCCAAACGGGGGTTTTGTTTTCAAATGTCAAAACAGCAGCACGGTTTTTTTTCTTCGTTGCGTCCGTCTGGCGTTCTGTAAATTGCTACAGATACGGCCCCCTTTGTGCAAACACGATACAAAGCACTTTTAAAAAGCTCTTGCATTTGCCTTTTGACCGTTTCAACCCTTGCACAAGAAAACCGTTCAAAATCCATTTTGTTTTTGTTTGCGTCCAAAATAAAAGCTATATATGTTTGAATTTTCATATTATACCCCCTTAAATGATCCCGTTTTCTTTTAGTTCTTTTGTTAATCCGTACTTGTTGCCGTACTCTTCAAAAAAATTGCCCCATTCCATCACGTCCGACCAAAAACAAGTATATTCATTAAACAGTAACGACCATTCTATTATAAAAGCCCGTAAAGTTTCTTTAATAAAATTGTATGTTGTCATTCCTGCCGGTTTTCTGTTTCTGCCTGTTATGGTGTAGTGTTCTATTGTTATAACGTCAATCTGATACTTTTTTATAATGTCAAATAATCCTTTGTTTGTTGTTACTGTGTACGGGCTGCCCCCGTTCTCAAATTCAATTATTATGTTCATGTTCTGCCCCCTTTTTTTGTTCGTGCTGCCTGTGATTTTTTATAATTCTTCGTAACGTGCATCCGCTATTCTTTGAAGTTCTTTTATTTGATAATCTTTCCAGATTTTACCATCATAAAAGCCGATTATCTGGCGTACATCTTCCCAAAAACTTGCCTTATTTGTTAAAGCTTGTATTTTGTTTTTTTCTTGTGTCATATCAACACCCCCTTTTTTATTGTTTGTTTGTGGTTTTGTTTCCCCTGTATGGGGTAAACCGCTACGGGGTAATGATCCCCGTTAAAAGTCCAAAACAGCGGTTAATATTTCAAGCTTTTATTAGTTTTCTTTTTCTTCTTCGTCAAGTTTAACCCTAATATCGGTTAACACATAATCCCAGCTAGTGCCGTAGTGAGTAACACCCCAGATATACAAGTCTAATTCTTCATTATAGAATACAATTTCGTTTGTATAATCCTGTAAAATTCTTGCCCCGTTATCGTCAAGAATGTAATATTGGAAGATTTCCCCGCCGTTCTCTTCTTCTTGTAGTTCTTCAATTTCTCTTTCTAAAGTTTCTTTTTGCTGTGTTAACTCTTCAAAAATATCGTTGTCAAAGTCGTTTTCTAACTCTTCAAGCCTGTTTTCGATTTCTTCAAGTTCGTTTTCCTTCTCTTCGATTTCTTCGGAATTGTCAATAATTCCGTTAACCTGTTCAAAGTAAAAGCCTTGTGTTTCAAGTGTTGACATTAAATCGTTGTTAAGTATTGCTTGAAAAGCCTGTGAAAGTGTTCTGTAGTCTATGCGGTTATTCTGTAACCCATAATCTGAAATTTTGTTACCGAAAAAATATTTGCTATTCCATGTCATAATTTTTTTCCCCTTTTCTGTGTTGTTTGTTTGTGGTGTAGTGGTGTAATTACTTTACTTTCTTATACTTCATAATGTTTTTATACATTCCCTGTAGTGTGTCTGCCTGTATAAATCCGCAACCGTACGGAGTGTAACAAAAATACCCGTAGCCAACAAAATTATTTTGCCACTTTTTAACCCCGTCAAAGAAAATCCCACGGGCAGCGGCCGCCTGTTTAACTCTTTCTATTGTCATTTCTTCACCCCCTTTTTATTTGATTTCGCAATCGTAAAAATCGTCATATTCTCCGCAAAAATCACAAGTGATTTTCTGTTCTTCCGCTTCTTCACAAGTAAATTCTTGATCCCCGACAAGGATTTTTTCCCCGTGGGATTTAATAGCTTGTATACAATAAGAACATAACAACATATTTTTTCCCCCTTCCTATTAAATATTTGTTTTACTGTGTCTATAATATATCATATAAAAGAGTATGTGTCAATACGTTTTACAATACTTTTTTCAATATTGTTAAATGTATACAAAAACGTATTAAAAAATGTATGTGTCAATATGCAAAATGCACAAATAAAAAGTATTTAAAAACATAGTAAAAAATGTATTGACAAAAAATATTGTGGTATGATATTGTAAAATAAATACAAAAATATATTGACACATACAGGAAAACAAACGGGGGTTTTTATGGACGATAAAAAAGAATTAGAGTTATTAAGGGCAAGAAGGGATAAACAGTTAAAAAGGCAAAATGACTATGCAAGGGCAAATTATGATAGAATTGCTTTTGTATCTAAAAAGGGAACACGGGAAACGATACGACAACACTACGAAAAACAGGGGTTTAAAAGCCTTGCGGATTATTTTTTAACACTAGCAAAAAAGGACGGCTGCCCCCTTGATCTTTAACAGGGGATAACCCAGAACACCCAAAACCGACACAAAGGAAGAGAAAACAGCTTGATATATTACAGGCTGTTTTTTGTTTTCTCTATCTGGAGTTATTAAACAAGATATTAATTAATATATATTTATTAATACTAAAAAGGGGGTTGTTATTTGTGGAAATTGTCGAAGATGGAAACAACGAAATTTTAAACAATCAAGAAAGATATTTCTTTTACATCTTACAAGAAGTTGAAAAGATTATACAGGATTATAAAATCACATACAACGAAATAACAGACAATAAAAAGACATATCCCAAATTTACTAAAAAGCAATTTATCCTAATATGTCAAGCAATTAATAACAGGGTATTCAAAAGCAATACTATGTTATTAAGGGATAATGTTTATACATCTAGATATAATACACAAAAAGTAGAATTATGTTACGATGTATTTAAAATGCTATGTAATTATTATTCTGTTAGTTATACTCTAGATACATTTCTATTATATAGTGGGATAACTAAAGAAATGTTAGTGAATTGGCTAAACTCGGGTTCAAGTCCACTTTTAAAGAAAATACACGAAGATATAACAGAATTAGACGATTTTACAATGCTAAACAGTTCTAACAGCCTGTTAAGGGTATTTTACAGAAACAATAGAGAAACAGAAAGAATACAACAAGGCAACACGGATATATTGCCAAATTTATTGACGGGGGCCGCCTTAACGTCTATCCCAGACGAACAAAAGGAAAATTGACGGCAAACAATACACAATTAAGAAGTTCTTACAGGGGATCAAAAAACCCGATAACCTTTATATTATGGGGGTTTTCGCTGTTTCTGGGTGTTCTGGAATACTTCGTAAAACTGGAGTTTAGCGAAATAATACCACACAACAAGCCCACAATTTGCCCCCGTACGTGTTCTGGGTGTTTCGTCCGGCTTCTGGGTCCCCTAGGGGTTTACAGGCAGCTGCCAACCCGCCCTTCTTAACCCCCTACCTACCTAAAAAACAAAGAATAACCCCAATCATATACCTATACTCCAAAGGGATAGTATATATATGCCTAGTACAGACGGAAATAATAAAGGTATTACTGCTAACATAGGCATAACTATAAAGAATACCCATATTAGGGTTTACAGTAGGGTTAAAGAGAATACTGACCATAACTATACTGCTGTAAAAAAGAATACTGTGCATAACACTACTACATAGAATAAGGATATAAAGCACATAACTATACTACAGAGAATGATATACCACTTTACTACAGTATAAAAGGATATAGATATATATATAACTCTATTATATAAGGGTTTCACCCTTAACCCCATTACTAAATCTGCCTGTAAACAGGGTTTTAGACCTAAAAGGCATAAACATACTACCGATACCCTGAAAATGGAAATTAGGGGCATTCCTGACACTCACAAGGCTATTAGAGAAGGAGATAAAATGGCAAGACATTTAGAGAAATTACCGGATGGCAGTTTTAGAGAAACGATCACTGACACTACGCAATGCAGGTGGATGTATGACGATGTATGTTGCAATAAGCATTGCAATATGGTTGCATATATGCCTACACCTACGCTTTATTGTAAATCCTGTAAATATTTTACAAAGGAGAAGAGCAATGCAAGGGTATCGCAAACTTGAATTTACTGTCCGGGAATGGGAAGATGCAGCTTTGGAGATGGACCTTGACCGGATAGGACGTAACCCGGATTGGTCTATGATAGAAAAAGGAGCGAAAAAGCTAGGCATAGCACCGGTAGTATTTCGCAGATGGCTGTTGATATGGGTAGCACATGGAAAAAAGACAGCAGAAATGTCTATAATCAGGAGCAGATATGACGAACAAAGAGATAGCGGAGAAATTGAAGGAGTACGAACACTACCAACGCTTAAACGGCGCAGATGATCAGTTGGTAGATGCTATGTGTCTGGCTGTAGAGATAGCAGACAGCAATAAAGACGATAAATTTACTGTTTTGGTATGTGAGAAAGCTAAAGCTGTCATAAGGGATTACATTACCCGTGTGGCAAAAGGTACATTTGAGCAGTTAGAAGAACATTCACAGGCGGAGCAGAAGGGTTACACGATCATACAGAAGTATTACAACGTATTACGGCAGGAAGCTAAATACGATCTCGATGCGTTCTGCTTGTGTATGGAGCGATACAGACCACGAAAAGAGCGATTTTATGAGCCACGCCGAAAAAGGCTTAAAGCATTTGCGGATGATATACAGGCGTTAGAAGATGATGAATTAGACGAGTTATACCTGCATTGTCCGCCCCGTATCGGGAAATCACAGATAGTAACCTTTGCTGTAGCATGGCATTGTGGACGCAATGACGAATTATCGAACCTGTATGTTACTTACGCTAATACTCTTGGCGGAGCATTTGTTGATGGTGTTGTAGAACTTATCCGTGATCCTACTTACTGTTACGAAGAGATTTTCCCGAATGAGAAGATAGTGCATACCGATAGCGAGAGCCACAGAATGAACATGGGAAGGCGTAAAAAGTATGCTACCCTGTCAGGGCGTGGTATGGAAGCCGGACTAAACGGACAGTTTGATGCTAAAGGGTGGCTTATCGTAGACGATCCCCATGAAGGTATAAACGAAGTCCTAAATCCGGAATTGCTAAAGAAAAAGCAGTTATTCTTTGCCAACAACGTATTATCCCGTAGGAAGATGGGCTGTAAGATGCTGTGTATCGGAACACTATGGTCTTTAAATGACATATTCTGTACCAGACATGAGTTTGTTCAATCGGGGCATTATGATAAACGCTGTAAGATAGTCAAAATCCCTGCTATGGATGAAAACGATGAATCCAACTTTGACTATGACTATGGTGTAGGATATTCCACGAAAGAATTTAGGGAGATCAGAGCCAATCTGGAGAACATCGGTGATCTTGCATCGTGGAACGCACAGTATATGCAGGAACCGGTAGAAAGAGAAGGGGCAACGTTTAAAACCGAAGAAATGAGATATTACAACGGCATACTTCCTGCACAAGAGCCTTTAAAAGTCATATTTGCGTGTGACGTGGCTTTAGGCGGTGGAGATTACCTGTCTATGCCGATAGCATATGTCTACGAAGATGGTTCAACGTATATTGACGATGTAGTATTTGACAATTCGGAGAAGAAGTATACAAAACCGAAGGTTATCACGAAGATTATCGAGCATCGGGCAACAGGCGGTTATTTTGAAGCGAATCAAGGTGGAGAAGGTTACAAGGATGAAGTAAACGAAGAGTTGTTACGGTTAGGGTACAAGATCAATCTTAAATCCGAGTATGCACCCACTGACAAGCGTAAAGCACAGCGTATTTTTGACAAGGCGGGTTCTATCCGGGAGTATTATTTCAGGGATTCTACCTGTCGGAGCAAGGAATACTCTATGTTTATGACTAATCTTTTCAGTTTTAACTATAAAGCTAACCAGAAACACAAACATCAAGATGCAGCTGACAGTATGGCAAGTCTGGCGTACTATCAGGAAGGCACATGGTCTAATGCGAAGGTAGAAGCGGTACTTAATCCGTTTAGGAGGAAACAGTATGGGTATTAGGGATGATTATTACTTGGTGGCAGACGAAGAAAAGGCGATAGAAGATATAAAAGACCGGATATTGACACTTCTTACGGCAGCTACAAGCACTACAAAGCCTATGAATGTTAATCAGGGTGGCAGGATTATTGGCGGAACAAAGGATCGTAACGCAAAGATAATGCTGAAAGTGATAGAGTTAGAAGATGAACTTGCTGAAATGAACTATCACAATACGTTATCAAGGGTATCGCTGATACTATCCGTAGCGAAAGTACCGCAGAAGGCAAAGCCTGTATTCGTAAAGAAATATTGCAGAGGAATGTCACTTAACGAAGTAGCGAAAGCCCAGAAGCAATCTAAACGTAACATTTGCAAGATTTTAAAAAATTTTGAAAATATTACTTGACAAGTTCACTACCTATGTGTTAAATTTGGTATGATAGGACAAGTAGGCAATAGGGTTTCCGTAGCGGAAGCCCTTTTTTTATGCCCTGAACCGGGAGGAAACGATGAACAGACGGAAGTTTAATGAGATCGTACAGGGTGTGTACGGACGGAAAATTGCATATGCTGACTACGAAGAAGTTACTTCTGCGAACATTCTTAATATCTACTCAAAGGGCGTAACTGCTTTAAATTGGAATAGCGTAGCTATCCGTTACCTGTATGATTATTACAAGGGTGATCAGCCCGCACTTTACAGGACAAAGACTGTTAGGGATGATATTAACAATCCTGTAGTTGAGAACCACGCTTTTGAGATTGTCAGTTTCAAAAACGCACAGACATATGGTGAACCCGTACAGTGCGTAGCAACAAGGAATGATGATAAAATCAACAAGGGCGTAGATACCCTTAACGAATATAACAGGAACGCCAACAAAACCGTTGCGGATATTGAGTGTGGCGAGTTCACATCTGCTATCGGTACAGGTTATAAGGCTATTCAGCGCAAGAAGGGTTTAGTTCCTTACAGGATAATTAGTTTAGACCCTATGAACACTGTTATTGTTTATTCAAGCATGACTAAAGAGCCTTTACTTGCAGTTATGCGTTTGAAAGATGAACAGGGCGAACAGTTCTTCCAATGCTTTTCGGAGTATAACGAATACGTTATCAAGAATGGCAAGGTGGATTTGGTAAGACCCCATGTATTCGGTGGAATCCCGGTAATAGAATATCCTAACAACGCTGCAAGGCTTTCGGACATAGAACTTGTTATCACTATTCTGGATGCTATCAACGAGATACAGAGTAACCGAACCGATGATGTGGCACAGAAGGTTCAATCATGGATGAAGTTTGTTAACTGTGAGGTTGACGAAGAATCATACCTTGCCATGAAACAGAACGGGGCTGTTGTTGTTAAGTCTAACAATGGTCAGAACAAAGCCGATGTAGAGATCATGGCTAACGAACTGAATCAGGAAGGTACGCAGATAGCCAAAAAGGACTTGTGGGAAAACGCAATGTCTATACTTGGCATACCTAACAGGGAAGGCAATACCGGAGGAGATACACAAGGTGCCGTCAGTTTGAGAAACGGGTGGGATATGGCAAGACAGAGAGCTGCGTTGAAAGACCCGTTTGTTACTGTTTCTGATAAGCGTTTGAACATGGTTGCGTTAAGCCTGTTAAGACAGGCAAAGATCGATTGCCCGTTAACGGAGTTAGACTTTGACGTACATCTTGTTCATAGTCCTACAGATAACTTGCTTGTCAAGGCAGAAGCACTTGAAATCCTGTTAAGGACAGGCATACATCCTTTAGTTGCTATCAAGGTTACAGGCTTATGGGCGGATGCTGAAAAAACATATATACAGAGCAAGCCTTATCTTGATGCAAAGTATCTTGATGATGCTATCAAGGCTAAAGGGCTTGAAGGACAGATACCGATAGCAGAAAAGATATTAAATGGCGATAAGACAGTTTGATGAATTAAAGCGCATCCGTTCAGAAATTGACGCATTATCAGCCACAAGAGAAATAGAACAGTATTTTTCCGAAATGGACTTGCCGGATGAAGAAATTGAGTTGCGGATAAAAGTAGCGAATGATTTTCAGCGATTCTTCCACAACTTATTTTTGTTAATGCTTACAGGCGAAGCCTTACGGGAAAAGTATATAGACGATATACGCAACGAGTACATCCGCATCTGCGATAGATATGACCTGATACCAAACATGGCACATATAGACAGGCTTGCGGAAACGATAGTTGATAACACATTGCAGAACATAGACAATGAGTTTTATACTTCTATCGGGCGTTCCGTAAACATAGCCGAAGCTGAAACAAATAATTCAGCTAACTATGATGACTTACAGGACGCTATAGGGAATGGGTATACGCAAAAGACTTGGATTACCCAAAAAGACCCGAAAGTTCGTGAAACTCATGCCGTTCTTGATGGAATGACTATTGGTATCGAAGAGTTCTTTCAGGTCGGAAACGCAGAAATGCTTTATCCGTGCGATGAACTTAACGGATTTGATTATCCAGAAGAAATTAATAATTGCAGATGCGTATGTGTCTATAGCTAATTAGAGCCGAAATGGCTCTTTTTTATTACAAAAATACGGAAAGTAACGCATGGCGGGGTATGTTCCCGCCACTTTGGCTATTTATAACAGTGCATCGGAAGCGGCTAAAGAGAATAGGTGTGATGTGGGGAACATAATATCTGCTTGTAAAGCCAATGCAAGAACTGATAAGAAACGCAAAAAGAATTACAAGCGTTCTGCTTACGGTTTTGTTTGGCTATTTGAAAATGATGCAACAGATAAAGCTAATAAAGCTTTTTCTTGCAAATAAAAATAAGCATCCATGCGTTAAATGGAAAATCCCGATGCTGACGGAGAACAGCGTTAAAAACCGTGGGATAGGAAGGACATAGCCATGACAAGAGAACAGGCTAAAGCAAATTTAGTAGCTTTCGGAATCGCAGAACCGAGTGACGAGATCGTAACAAACTATCTGAATCAGGTCAACGGGGCTGTAAAGACCGAAAAGGAACGTGCTGACAGATTGAGCAAAGAAGCCGAGAAAGTCAGCGCATTACAGGCACAGTTAGACGAACTCAACAATAAGGGTTTGACCGAAGTCGAGAAGGCTAACAAACTTACCGAACAGGCTAATAGCCGTATAGCCGAACTTGAAAAGAGTTTAAAGGCTATGGAAACCGAAAAGAAGTTAGCCGAACTTGGCATTGTTGGTGACGATGCAAAGAACCTGTTTGGGGAGAACGGAGAACTGAATTTTGAAACTCTTGGTCAGGTTATATCCGCAAGAGAGAAGAAAGCCGCCACAGAGAAGGAAACTGAACTTGCAGGGAAAGCCGGAAATCCCGGTGGAACAGGCAGTAGTGGTAATGACAGTGGCGAAACAAAGACAGAAGCCGAAACGTTTGCTGAAAACTACGCAAAGAGCGTAGCGGCTAACAATAAGGCTTCAAACGATGCTTTGGCATCATACCTTAAATAATCTTACGAAAGAGAGGAAAAACTGTTATGAAATTTTCAGAAAATGCAGTTGCTATGACCCCTGAAATTCTCAAAAGAAAATTGGGCGGTGAGTATCTTGTACCTGTAACAATCGCAAGCACAGAGTTTGCTTATACTGATGTTATTCCCGCAGGTACACCCATCAACGCTGATGGCGAAGTAGCAGAAGATACCGAGTACGGCGGAGTTTACACAAGTGACGCTGTAGGCATCCTTCTTAACGATGTTTATGTTGACAACCCTAACGGTTCACTGATCAAGGCATTTGCAGCAGTTAATACTGCTAATTGCCCGAAGGTTGATAATGTTAGCGTTATCACAGAGTACGTTAAGGCTGCTTTACCCCTTATTTGCTTTGAATAATTGAGAAAGAGAGGACATAAGAATGAGATTAAGAGATGCTTATTCAGCTAAAGCTGTAGCACTTGCTTACACAGAAGCAGCAAGTAATAAAATTCCTTATCTTGGCGAGGCACTTTTCCCCGCAAAGAAGAAGATGGGTCTTGATTTAAAGTGGATCAAGACTTCAAAAGGACTTCCTGTATCACTCGCTCCTTCGGCATTTGATACCGTATCTACCATCCGTAGCCGTGAGGGTATCAAGATTGAGGAAACCGAAATGGCTTTCTTCAAGGAGAGCATGATTGTTAAGGAAGTAGACGAGCAGGAGATTCTTCGTGTTAAGGAATCATCCGATCCCTACGCACAGGATGTGCTTAACCGCATCTATGACGATACAAACACACTTGTAGACGGTGCAAGAGTTGTTCCTGAAAGAATGATCATGCAGCTTCTTACACCTTCTGACGGACACCCTAAAATCAGCATTTCTGCTAACGGTGCTACATACGCTTACAACTATGACATAGGCAATACCTACGCAAGCAATAACTTTGAAGCACTTGAAAGCACTGCTAAATGGGACACAGCAGCAATTAGTTCTACCGCTGATCCTGTAAAGGATATTCAGGACGCACAGGACGCTGTTGAAGCACTTACAGGCACAAGACCTTCAATCGCTATCATGTCAAGAGATACCTTTAATAAGGTTAAGGCTTGTCCTTCCGTTAAGAACTATATCCTTGCACAGAACGTTACTGCTAACGTAATGATCACTGATGCAAAGGTTAAGGAACTGTTCCTTACCGAACTTGGTGTAACCATTATCGTTTATACAAAGCAGTACAAGAATGAATCCGGCGTAACCCAGAAGTTCTTTGCTGATGGATATTGCGCACTTATCCCGGATGGCGCACTTGGAAATACTTGGTTTGGTACTACACCTGACGAGCGTACACTTATGGGTGATCCTAACTATGATACAGCACTTGTTAACACAGGTATCGCTGTAACAGTTACTACCACAAGCGACCCCGTTCATACAAAGACTACTGTTTCCGAGATCGTTCTTCCTTCATACGAGAGAATGGATGAAACCTACGTTATCAAGGCTTACTAATGCCGGAAAGGAGTGTAGTCATGGCTAAATATGAATACACTGTAAAATACAACGGCAGAAAGTATTACCCCGGCGAGGAAGTTCCCATTGAGGAAACCCAGACAGAGGTTAAACCCATAAAAGCAGAACCCATAGTAGAAGAAAAGCCTGTTGAGGTTGAAAAGAAGGCTGAAAAGCCTGTCGAGAAGAAAACCACAGCAAAGGCTAAATCTACAAAGGGGAAATAAGCAAAAGGAGAATGACGATGGTTGACATTACGGGATTACAGGAACAAATAGTACAGGATTTGAGTTCACAGCTTAACAGCGAAGATAACTTCAATTCCGTAGCCCTTAATGCCAAAGTCAAAGTAGCCATTCTGGATGTAATGGGAAGGCGGGAATATGGAAATTCGCATTATACGGATGCTAAAATCCTTAATGAACTTGGAGTAAGATACTACTCAACCATAACCCGCCTTGCTTTATATGATTACAACCAGATGGGGGCAGAGGGGCAATCCCAACATTCTGAAAATTCCATAAACAGAAGTTGGACAGAGCGAGATAAGATTCTGTCGG
Source organism: Acutalibacteraceae bacterium (assembly GCA_045614505.1). GTDB lineage: Bacteria > Bacillota > Clostridia > Oscillospirales > Acutalibacteraceae > SIG607. Next base: position 37,597 of record JAZLDA010000056.1, read on the forward strand.
ACGTTCATCCATTCGTCAAAATCCTTTAAGGGGGTGACGGTATGCCGGACATTACGATAGCACTTTCTACGCTTATTTCGGTTATTTCCGTTTCCGCAGCGGTCTTTTTCGGCATAAAGAGCAAGAAGAGGGCTGACGATAGTGAAGTGGAAAGCCGTACCGAAAAGCTTACAAGGCTTGAAGAGAAAATAGACGCTTTAAGCAATAATTTTGAAAAGTTTGCGGAAGAGATTAAGAAGGAAATCCGTGATATGCGGAAGAACTACGATGAGATCAAGACCGAACAGGTCAAACTGCAAACTGAAATGAAACATATTTTACAAAGGCTTGACAAGTTAGAAGGAGCGTGAGGGTATGCGTTGCTTGAACAGAAATAAACAGACTTTATACTATGCCCTTGCGGTTGCAAGAACGGCAGCAACAGAAACGGGAAAGATTACTGTAGACGGAAAAGAAGTTTACATTGATGATGGCGATTTCGTACAAAGCTATGAATCACCTGTACCGTTTATGGCTAACATTTCCTTTACCGGGAATGAAAGCACTGATGTTGAGTTTGGTGTAGATAGAACTGCTTATGATGCTGTTGTGGTAACAAATGACTTAACGCTTCCGATAACGGAAACAAGCCTTATTTGGTTCTCAAATGAACCGCCCTTTAGTACAAATGATGGCAATACTGCTGATTTTTCAGTTATTGCGGTCAAGAAAAGCCTTAATACTCTAAAGGCTATCCTTAAAAAGAGGGTGAGATCGTGAGATTAAAGGCAAGACTTACTTCTCAATCATTAAAGCAGATGGCTGACGATTTGCGAAGCTTTGAAGTTGGATTCCGTAACAATATACAGGATTTCAGAAATAGGCTTGCGGATAAGGGAATACAGGTTGCCATGTCAAATGTCAATCAGGTGTTTGGTCAGTACATAGCTTTTATCAAGGAAGAATCTGATAACACCACAACAATAGTTGCAAGGGAAACTCAACAGATTTTGTCAGAATGGCTATATTACGGGATGCACGTTTGGGCGTATGTTAGTCCTTTACTTATGGCAGAGTTTGGTTCGGGTAGTCATGCGGTTGTCTGGGAAGGTTCTGACGGAAATAGGACAAATACTTTATCCGATGGAACTAAAATTGGTAGGGGTTCGTTTCCAGAACAGACACACGCTTTTCAAGGTTCATGGGCTTACATGGATTTGAATTGGCAATGGCACGTTACAAGTGGTGTTACACCTACAAGACCGATGCACAATGCAGTAATTGAGATTATCACACAGGTAGAACGAACAGCAAGGGAGGTATTTGGCAATGGCTGATAGTAATGATTGGGTTTATACGATTGAAAGCAAAATCTTTACAATCGTTAAGACCAGATTAAATACAGCGTTATTAAGTACCTATCCGAAACTGAATGTTACTCAACAGCAGAAGCTTAATGATGAACCTTCGTTCCCTACGGTATATATTCAGATGTTGGATAGCCCTGAAATGGGTAGTGACCTTAATAATACAACTGTTAATGCCATGCTTGCGACATTTGAAGTACATATCATAATGAGCAAGGAACAGGGATTAGGCGGACTTCGTAAAGTCCAGAGTGCTGTTACCGATAATTTCAAGCAACTACGCTTTAACATGGTTACAAGGGGCGAGTTCACAAGAGAAACAAATGATACATATACTTCGATTTCCCGCTTTAGAAGAGTGATCGGCGGAAATGAAGAGATCAATTTATAAGCAAGCCATTTGACTTGCTTTTTTAATACTCAAAAGGAGGAATATTAACATGGCAGATGCTACAATCATGGGTAGAGTAGCGTAATAACGTGACAAATGCGTAGTTATTACGAAGCCCCCTGTAGTGAAATCGTCAAGTAGACTACAGGATTTAGGGAAGAAAGAAACTGGAAAACGGTTTGCAACCGCAATCAGACAGTGAAGGCTACGTCAAAGGCGTAGTCAACGGCAACGCATAGAAGTTGAACCTTTGGTTGAGATACCAAAGAATATAACACTTCCACGAGGCTTCCCCATCGGACGATATGACCGCAGAGGTCATGGTGAATAGATATGCTGAACTGCATTGTAATGATGCAGAAGTAAGGATAAAAAGCCTTACGCTAACAGATTTGTTATCAACTCTTGGTGTTACTATGGGCTACGGCGTTGAAGCTGCAGGTTACGCAGGTGTTAAACCCCAGACATTCACACAGCTTCATCGTATCAACAACATTGGTGGAATCACCGTTAACCCCGCTACTATAGACGCATCCGCATTAGAGGATTACGTTACAAAGACGGTCGCAGGACGTGGTGAAACAGGTGGTACATGGACGGTAACTGTAAACTTCACAGATGAAACTGAAACAGAGTGGACTAACCTTATTTCCGCATACCAGACCGCAAAGGCATCTAACCTTAATATGTGGTTTGAGGTTATCGCACCTAATCTTACAAAGGCTTTCTTCGTAGTGGCACAGCCCCCCGAAGCAATACCTATGCCTGAAATGGCACAGAATGGTCTTATGACAGTTGAGTTCCCTCTTGTCATTGTAGACCCGAAGGGAATGGATACAAAGGTTGCATTAAGCTGATAGACAGCTTTGCTTCATAGACACCCCTTGACATTGGGAAGGGCGGGGAAACCTGCCCCTTCCTTTTTTTTATCATTTTTTAGTTTGTATGTTGGAAGGGAAGGTAAAAATAATATGACAACATTAAAAATCAAAGACAAAGAATACAAGATTAAATTTGGATATAACAGTTTTTGTGATACAGACTTACTTGATCGCACATCGGACATTATGGGCATCTTACAGGATAAGGAAGTACAGAAAGACATGAACTTTACCCGTAAAATGTTTCAGGTGACAAGAGAACTCCTGTTTGAAGGTTTCAAGAAGTTTAACCCGGTAGCTTCACTTGAAGTTGTAGGCAATCTTCTTGATGATTACCTTGATGAAGGTACAGATGATGAAAACCACGGACTTATGTCTATATTTGGTTTGGTTGCGCAGGAGTTATTAGCAGAGGGTTTTTTCGGCGATCTTCTCAAGCAATCGGAGAAGGCGATTCAGACGATTACAGCGAGAGCGAAGAAGAATCAGAAGAAAGTCTGACGTACACAGAGATTTTCTATAAAAAACTGCTTCCGATGTATGTGGCACTTGGCTTAACAAAACAGGAAGTCATGGAAGCTTGCCCTTGTGAGGTTGAGTATGTGTTTGAAGCACAGAAAATCCGCAAGCGTTTAGATGATCAGAGCAATTGGGAATTAGGAATGTATATAGAAAATGCCGTAGCGGTAGCGGTTGAGCATAACCTTGCCGGACATAAGGCACGTTCTGAGTATGTTAAAGAACCTTTTATGCGCAAATTAGAATCGGAAGAAGAAGCTAACAAACGTGCATTAAAAGATAATAACCGGTTACTCTTCGCAACGCTTGATACATGGGCTAAAAATTGGCAACGGGAGCATCGATAAACGGAGGGATATAAAATGGCTGATTTAGAAACCTTAACCCTACAAATAAACACTGAATCTCAACAGGCATCGTCAGCCATTAACAAATTAGCACAAAGGCTTGATGCCCTGTCTGTAAGTATAGCAAAGATTGAAACAGGCAAGTTACATGACCTTGCAACAGGCTTGACATATCTTAATGCAGCTATAATTAACATGAATGGTTCTACGTCAAAGTGGGATTATTCCAGAATAGCAAATAACATAACTGCCCTTACAGCAGTTAATACAGCAGGGTTAGATAGCCTTTCAGTTTCACTTAATACATTAAGAACATCTTTAGGCAATCTGACAGGCGTATTTTCTATCACAGATAGCCTTAAACAGCTTATTCTGGCAATAGGTAAGTTAGGTGGAAAGAGCATAACTACTGCCATTGTAAACATACCACAGCTTGAAAAAGCATTATCGCATTTATTCTTAACGTTTTCATCCTTGCCGGAAGTAAATAAAAGCGTAATAGAATTTACTAACAGCCTTGCTAATCTGGCTTCGTCAGGTAGCAAGATAGGTACAGCAGCTAACTCTATCGGTACATCACTTGATCGTTACGGAAGTGCTGCTACAAGGGCTACAAAGAAGTCCTTTAATCTTGCAAGTGCTATTGGCAAGGTTTATGCACAGTTCTGGATAGCTATGAGGGCAGCTTCGGGCTTAAAGAAAGCTTTTACTGATGCTGCCGATTATCTTGAAGCATATAACTACTTTGACGTAGTAGCAGAGAAGATAGGTACAGATACATTCCATAAAGCAGGTATTGGTAGTGCTGATGAATACGCCGAAGCTTTCACTTCTGAAATGAAGCGTAAGATGAAGCAAATGTCAGGTCTTGAACTTGATCTTGAAGATAGGCTTATCAAAACTACTAATGCTAAAAATCTTGGCTTAAATCTCACAGAAATAACTCAATATCAGGCATCTATAGCAAGTATTACAAATGCTATGGGACAGGCACAGGAAGTTTCCACGGCTACCGCTAAAGCATTTAGTATGTTGGCGGCTGATATGGGTTCACTTCGTAATGTTGATTATGAACAGGTTTCTGCCAACTTACAATCAGCATTAACAGGACAGGCAAGGGCATTATACAAGTATGGTATTGATTTAACTGCTGCCACACTTGAACAGTATGCTTATGCAAACGGTGTGGAAAAAGCTGTATCAGAAATGACACAGGCTGAAAAGGCACAGTTACGTTTGCTTGCCATTCTGGATCAGAGCAAGGTTGCATGGGGCGATTTAGCAAATACTATTAATTCTCCGGCTAATCAGTTAAGAATGTTGAAAAACAACTTTGCTGAATTAGGAACTGTACTCGGTCAGTTGTTCATTCCTATAATGCAGAGAGTATTGCCGTGGATTAATGGCTTGTCAATAGCCTTTAAAAACCTTCTTGTTGACATAGCAGGTTTGTTAGGCATCGAATTGACGCTTGACGAATTTGGCAAAGGTTTCTCCGACACAATGGAAGAAGATACCGAAGCTGTTGACGATCTTAACAAGGCAATGAAGGAAACCAAAAAGGGAATCCGTGATTTTGACGAGTTAAAGGTTATCGGTGGTGACAATAGCAAGGCAGGAAGCGGTTTATCAGACCAGATAGACTTAACCGAACAGATTGTAGCTGCCACGGCTGAATATGAGCGTGTTTGGGATCAGGCATTTGCACAAATGCAGAGTAAAGCACAGGAAATAGCCGAAAAGATAGGCTTTGCACTTGAACCTATCAAAAAGATAGTTGAAGATTTCCATGTGGGCGATTTCTTTCAGGCAGGTAGCGATATTTCAGACCTTGTTATATCAATATTCAATTTCTTTAGTGACGCTATCGATGCTGTTGATTGGAGCGCATTAGGAAAGAAAATCGGTGATTTCTTTGAAGGCATTAAGTGGGGCGAAATCCTTGCAAGCGTAGCACGTTTAGTTTGGGAAGCTATACAGGCGGCTTTTGATACTTGGACGGGTGCATTTAGTGTAGCACCGTTTGAAACGGCATTGATTACAGCATTTGCACTCTTGAAATTCACAGGCATTGGCGAAACAGTAACAGGCATCCTTGCAAAGAAAATAGCCACAACATTAAAGAAAAAGGGAATCACAAAAGCTGCCCTTGCAAAAGCAGGTCTTGGTGCTATATCAATCGGATTAGGCGTTAGTATGACGATTGATAATATCAAGGATATTAAGGCAAGTGCTTACGCTGATTTTAGTTTCCAAAGCCTTGCTAAAAGTGCTATATCAAGTTTGCTTGTTGGTGCAGGTTTTACTTCCGTTATGTCGGCTGTTGGCTTGTCATTAGGACCGTTAGGCTTTTTAGTTTCATCCGGCATTGCATTAGCTGTAAATCTTATTGCAGCGGATTTAACAAAACCCGAAAAGAATCTTGAAGAAGAACTTGCAAGACAGCAGTATGAATGGGTAGAAGATTCCCACTTAAATACAATAGATGTTGTGACAAATATTACTCTTAAACAGGGTGAGATTGATACACAGTTCTTGCAGATAGACGATTTAGCTGATAAGGTTTATAACCTGTCACTTAATTATGACAAGCTTACCGATGGTGAAAAGAACTTACTAAAATACTATTCTGACGAACTGATAAAGGTTATGCCTGAATTAGCTGATCAGATAGATAAAGTATCAGGTGCATACAAAGGTACAAGAGAAGAACTTGATAAACTTATAGAATCGCAGAAATATCAAATCAAAATGGATTCTATCAAGGATATTCTTACCGAAGTTACAACACGTCAGTATGAAGTAAAGCCAGAACTTGAACAACTGCAAAATTCATATGACGAAGCTGCAAAAGAATACGCTGATTACACAGTACAGCTTAATAATCTTGGTCTTTCTTGGGAAACTATTAAGGAACTTGAAGCCGGATCATCATTTGAGGATGCGTTATATAACCAAACAAAATATAACGAAAATTACTATGAAGATTACTACAATCTGCTTCAAGCCGTAGACAAATTAGGGCGTAAGAACGTTAGGCAGTTAAAGGCTAACAGAGATGTAGCAAAAGAAGAACTTGATATTATAGCGGCTGACTATAGAGATTTGCAAGAAACAATAGCATATTATACAGGCGAACTTGAAAGCGCAGTAAATGAAAACCTTACTGATGCTAACAAGGATGTGAAAGATGCTAACGATGAGATTGCAAAAACCATTAATTCTCCTAAACTTCCTAACGCTGTTAAAAACACAATGTCTAATGTAGACAAGAAGATACAGGACGGACATACTGTTACAAAGCGTGATATGAACGATATGTTTAACAGTATCAACAATTCCTTTGCAGGTCTGGAAGAAGGCAAAGTGCCTGATGAAGTACAGGGTACGATGGATGCGATTAAACAGGCAATCATTGATAATTCACCCGAACTTATCAATCTAATGGCACAGTTAAGGGTACAGATGGAAAGCGCATTTGAAAATGCTACGCTTGCCGGAAACGGCGAACTGTTGTGGAATCCTAACGGTGTTGTAACGAAGATAGATCAGGCTTTCTATACGCTTGAAAGTGGCGTTGCTAACCATGCAAGAATGACAAAGAACGATATTAAGGGACTTACAGAATCGTTGTCAGAGTTATTCAACGATAAACTGCCTGATTCTATCAACAAATCCTTGACTAATCTTGGGGATGTTATTGAGAATGGTGGAAACATTCTTGGTGCAATCGATTCACTTAAAACGGACATTATCAAAGAAGCACAGGGCATAGGTTTAAATGTAGACCTCGGTGTAGCAGGTGGCGTTTATAGTGGCACAGGAGTTGTAGCACAATCTGTAAGCTTCATGGAAAAATACGGCATAGAAACACCGTTAGTTACCGAAACAAGGATTAGTTCACCTTCAAAGAAATATCGTGATTTGGCTGAATACATACCAGAAGGCGTAGCACTTGGTATAGAAGAAGATACGCCAGAGGTTGTAAGCGCAATGGACGATATGCTAAAGAAGATGCAGCTTGCATTTTCTGACTACAGAATTAACATTCCTTCACTTGATCTTGGCAACGGAAATAGGACAAATAACGGTAGTTCTACGCAATATAGCGGTAACAATAATGCACTTTATGATCAGATGCTTAATAGCGGTGCTTTGAATAACACTACGGAAGTTATATTCCGGGTAGAGGGCGATCCTTACAACATATTCAAGGTAGTTAGGGAACAGAATGAAACATACCGCAGACGTACACATAGAAGTGCATTTATTTAAAGGAGTTAGATATGGCATATAGTGGTTATCTAATCAAAATCGGAGAGTACACGATTCCTTTATCGATGATTAAGGCTGACAGCTACTACGCATACTACAATATGCAGGATTATGACCCGTGGACGGATGCAAAGGGTTACTTGCATAGGGATGCTGTAAAGCTTAAAGCCTTAAAAGTCGAGTTTGAAACTGTTAATCAGTTAAATCATACACAGTTTGCATCGCTTATGAGCAGTATAAGCGCACAGTTTATTACGGGCAAGGAATACGCCAGAGAATGTAACATCACAGCGTATATCCCCGAAATTGACGATTATGTAACGCAGAGGGGGTACATGGCGGACTTTAAACCGCAGATGTACCTTGCTTCTGCAAGTGAAATAAGATACGATTCTTGCCGTTTGGCATTTATTGGTGGAGTAACTACAGCAGCGGACTAAAGGGGGCTTGAAATGGTTGATTATGCTTATGAGGATTATTTCAGAAAATCCCATTTAGAAAAAGATTATATAATCGTAAATGCCAATGCAACGGTTACTCCCGTTTCTAACGAAGAACCTTTAATCACGGATGCAGATTTCGTGATTAAGACAGAGCATTTACAGACAGAATCTTTTACGCTTGACGAATCCTTATGTTCGGAAGAAAATCTTACATTTGGCTTGATGGAATCAGCACAGATTTCATTTGTTATGCAGAATAAAAGCGAATTTCCGAATTTAAGGAATACGAAAATAGCTATCTATATGTATTTCGATGGCAATTCAGACACACTTTTCCAGATAGGCGTTTATACTTGCACTTCCGATAAATATACGGCTGACAGGCGTATGCGTGAAGTACAGGGTGCTGATGATAACTATTTCCTTTGGGATTACGATATTACAGCATGGTACAACGAAACATTTAAGGATGGCGGTTATTTTTCAGTACAGGCATTAAGAGAAAGCCTGTTTGAATGGCTTAATGATCCTGATGGTGGCGATTATCCGATAACTTTGAAGCTTTTGGATAATGACGGAAGTCTTAATGATGATTACTTGATCGGCAAAACGATTGAAAGTGACGTTATCACATTCGGATTCTTCATGTCAAAACTGTTAGAACTTCGTGGATGTTTCGGACATATAAACCGGGTTGGTGAGTTTGAGCAGAAATGGTTAGTTCCTTACGATGAACCTGCCGTTAAGGTTATCAGTGACGATATAAGGATTCTGCCTACGGAATACGAAGATGATACTGTTTGGGGCATCGGTTATGTAGATGTTTACGATAGAAATAATAATCAGCTATTTCATAAGGGCAGTTCTTCCTATAAGCATCCGAGTATTTACGTTATAGCCGACAGTTTTGTGTTTGAAAGGGTTGACAGACCAAATTGGAAAGCTGATACGGCGGAAGCTGTAGAGGTTTTAAGGGATGCTATTTATCACAGACGTTATAAGCCTTGTGATGTGCAGTGCGATGGAAACCTTTGTTTGGAAGTCGGAGATCAAATAGACGTTCAATACGGGGGTACTGATGCTAACCCGAAGAATTTCTACACTTATATTTTGGAACGGCATTTTAAGGGTTTACAAAGCTTTAGAGATACATATTCAGCCAAAGGACAGCGTAAGCAACCTAAATTTCAGGTAAACAATGATAATTGGCACGTTGGCGATAGCGAAAGCGTTGGTTCTAAAGGTCAGGGTGCGGGTGGTGTAAGTACACTTAATGATGATCATAACCAACTATTTTGTGAGATTGTCCGAAACATGAACGAAAGGTTTTTAGATGAACCTACAGACGTTTCACTTGAATATAATAAAGATGCGGGCGAAGCAAGTATTAAATGGGCTGACCCTACAGATTTAGCAGATAGTAAACCCATTACTTGCACATGGGCGGGAACATACATTGTCAAGAGCGAAGATGTAGCCCCTGTTAATATCTATCAAGGCGAAATTTTGGTTACAAGCACTACAAGGGATGCTTACAAGACTACGGCTTTTGTGGATAACGATGTTGAAGCTAACAAGAAATATTATTACGGTATCTTCCCGTATGATACTAACGGCAAGGTGAGATTTACAAAGGTAGTAGTCCTTGATACTTCCGAAGATATTTTAGCACCGAGAATTATTAGTATTGAACGTATAGAGTAAGGAGATAGTTATGGGCGATTGGAAAAATGCTAATGTGGTAATAAGTCAAATCGGTCAAGTTAACGGCTTGGTTGACGAAACCAAATATGATTTAGATTATCCCATATCTGAATCTTTAAGCCCTGACAATTTCCGCAATTATATCAATACGTCAGGCGAGGTTATAACAGTAAGTTTTGGGGCATGGCAGACCATATATTTTAATTATGGGCATTTAACATATGGTGCTGATGGTTACGGATATATCGGATTATATGATAATAACGATAATGTCATTGTTGAAATAACAGGGCTTCTATTTTGGCTAAGTACCACAGACTTATATTTAATAGCCGGGATTGACGAGGACAACAAAGAAGGGCGTATTGGACTTTATATAAAGCCTCAAAGCGGTGCTGCTTCGGGTGTCAATTTTAATGCTAAAGCCAAAAACAGTATAGCTTATGAGTTTATCACACAGAATACTTTAGGGGCTACAGTTAAGGTTACTTATGACTTTCCTGACGGAGTAAATTATGAATTTGCCAAATTGGTTTATAAGAAAAACAAGATACCTACAAATGTGAATGATGGACGTTCTATAGATTTAAACCTTGCGTCAGATAACGTAATGGTATCAGGATTAGATAAATCAAGCGGGACTAAATACTATTTCGTGATCTTTACCGATAAGGGTGCGAGTGCCGAATTTGTGTATGAGGTAGCCCCTGTACCTCCGTTTGTTTCGCAAGACTTTGAAAAGACCGATAACATAGAAACTTTTGTAGTACCCAAAACAGGGCGATATAAACTTGAAACATGGGGCGCACAAGGTGGCAATGCGGTATCGGGGAACGTTTCAGCCCGTGGCGGTTATGGATCGTATTCAACTTGTGAAATTGAGTTGGCTAAAGGTCAGACCATTTATGTTAATGTTGGTGGTCAGGACGGTTATAATTGCGGTGGCGAAATAAGCATATAAGGGGGATATATGGCACGAAGAAATATAAGTCTAAATATTGACGGTCAGATTTTCAACTCGGCTGTATTGACCGATTTTTCATCTTTGACAGATAATAATAACGCATATCTCCAGATTTATACAGGCGAAACATTACCGAGTTGGGTTAAATCATTAGGTGACGTGATTTTCCCCTCTGATACAGTTATTGAGCATTTGGCTGACGAAACACAATGGGGTTATCAACCTCAATATTATGCAAGACGTAACAGTTCTAATAAAATATATTATCATTTATGGCTACCTGCATATCGAAGAAATAGCGGTGGTCAGAGTGTAGGTTCTCTTGAAGCCAATAGTACAGGCTTTAATGACTTGCAAAATTGCTACATATCCTTTGTAGTAGATGATGAACAAGAAAAAGGATGGATTGTACTGATTTATGAAAGAGCAAGTTCCTATGTAGTTGCGCAGGTTTACGATGGCAATATGTACTATCGTTTCGGAACAGAGATAACCGCAATAGCTAATGGCGGTGGGGCTACTACTATCACTACTGTAAGTGGAATGTTGAATGAAATAGCATCTAACAGCACTAACCGATACAAAATCATAGCCATGTCAGGCGGTGGCGGTGGTGGAATGATAAAAGGTGGTGTTCTACCCGGAAATAATAGCGGTGGTTGGAAGGGTTCGGGTAATAATTCTTCCAACATCAATAGCGGTTATACTTGGGGTTATGGTGAAACAGGAACAGGTGTGTCCGCAGGTGGGGCAGGTTATCGTGGTGCTTATAAGGCTACAGTTTCCGAAGGTGGCGGTGGCGGTTGTGCTAATATGGCTTTGTTTAACAATGGCACACGATGGAATAAGAAAATGGTTGGTTATGATGTTCCTACTACCACAGGCGATAACTACACTGAAAGCACTGATCAAGCGTCAGAAAATGCTGAATCCAACAAGGCGAAAATCGGAGATGGTAGGGCAAGAATCAGTTATGTATCAGACTTGCCACGAAAATCACAAGTCATGCCTTCTGGAAGTACGGAAGTTGAGTTAGTGTATCAAAGCTTACAGAGTAATTGGGTAGCTAAAACACTTGATGAAATTTTAGTGCTTATTAAAAGTATCACAATGGCAAGTGGTAATCAAGCTAACGCATTTTTCTATATTCCATATTCGTACAATACAGGTGGCGGTTATGTAATGCCTATGTATGTATCTTCAAGGACTAATCTTTATACGCTTACCGAAGAAAGCCTTATGTATGATGACGGACAAGATTACACTTTTGTATCAGGGCAACGTATTATAGGCATAAATAACGCAGATATAGTAGATCAGAATGATGTTTGTGGAAGCTACTGTTTAAACGCACAGAAAACCGCATTAACCAGATTGGGAAGCAATAGTGTTGTTGAAATCACAAGAAACAATAAAACTTATCAGGTTTCTCCGCCAAATTACATTCTTGGCGTTGAAAGTACCATGACTTATATGTTCTACACGGACGCATCGATAACAAACATATATGTAGATGGCGTAAAACAATAACCCGAAAGGAGAGTAGAAATGCTAAAAATCGAGCGACAAAACATCACATTAACAAGGGGTGATACAGCATACTTAAAGTTCATCCCGAAAGTAAGGGGTACTGACGGAACGTTAACAGACTATGAGTTACAGGACGGTGACGATGTAGTATTTCGTGTTCAGAAATCCCCTAACTTTGAGAAGGCTTGCTCTATTGATCTGGAAGAGAACACAGCCATTCTTACGCTTGTGCCGGAAGATACTTTGGCATGGAAAGTACAGCAGTACAATTACGAAGTGGAACTGATAACAAATCTCGGTGAGCATTTTACTTTCATAGCTAACCAAAAATTCACAATCGGAGAGGAAATCGAAACGCATGAATAATACAGGAGAAGTAAGCGGTGTAGTATCGGCGGTTGAACCGGTTGAGGGTTCTGTAAACGATATGCAATCGCTCTTGGGTGAGGTTCAGCAGAGTGGTGGCGGTGGACGTGTTTATGTGATTACCAAAACCACAGCAGAGTGGAACGCTACACCACAAAGAAAATCAATTATTGATACGATCTATGTTTACAGTGATGCCCGTTCTGTTACCGATCCTGAAACGGGTGATGTTACCCTGATACCGAGAATGAAAGTTGGTGATGGGACAACATTTATTGTGGATTTGCCTTTTTCTACCATGAGCATAACACAAGATGATATAGACAGATGGGATGCAAAGTCAACTTTACAGGTAGAAGCTGACGAATTGACCGAAACACTTGTATTTACTGATTAAGGAGGATTACTAAAATGGCTGAATTATGGAAAGTTACCTTACCGAGTGGAAACACTTATGAATTGAAAGACAAGTACGCAAGAGATTTAATCGCACAGTTGATGAACTTTGACCGCTATCTTGGCGTTACTACTACACCACTTACAGATGGTGATACTACAAATCCTATCGTGATCGGCGGTGAATCTGTTACAGCCGAAGCAGGTGATGTAGTTACTTTAAGTTCTGACAGCACAGAGTTTATCTTTAATTCACTCGGAAAGTGGCAGAGTTTTGGTACTCTTTCTGGACTTGGCACTTTGGCTTATAAGAATAGTGCAAGTGGAACATATACGCCTACGGGTTCTGTTTCTGGCACTTGTACGCCACAGGGTTCTAATGCTGACGTGCAGCTTGCTACTACATCGGTTAACAGCATGACAGATGCAGGTTCTATGCCTACATACACGGTTGCAAATGAAACTCTTACAATCAGTGCGGGTGCTATCCCTACAAGTTCTTCCGTAACAGTTGCTACAGGTACAGTATCACAGCAACCTACATTCACAGGTTCAAGCACAAGCCTTTCGGCAAGTTTTAGCGGTTCGGAAGCTACTATTACAGTATCTTAATAAGGGGGTGTGCTTATGGCAACCTATGATATTACAAAGATTGCTTTACCGAGTGGGGACATAGCAAATCTTAAAGATGCTAATGCTACAAAGACCGAAGCTTCAACTACTAATGGCAATATCAAGATAGATAATGTTGAAACGCCTGTTTATAGAAATTATGGTAATAATACTGTTTTAACTACTGATAAAACTCCGTTCCTCACCCGACAGACCTTAAATCCGACAGGCTTTAGCGGCTATGTGCGAGAAAAGCTGATTGGTGCGAGTTATGCGTGGAATCAGTTAGTGCAGAATGGTAATTTTGCGGATAGTAGCGGATGGACGGCAAGCAATAGCACATTTACTGTATCGGGTAACGTTGCAACGGTGGCAAGAGTATCAACAAGTGGTGCTTCTTACATTAAACGCACAGTTAGCAAGATTGCAGGACATAAATACTTTTTCAGCATAACGGCAAAACATAATTCATCTTATCTACATAACATATCTATTGTATGGTATAAGAGTGGTTCAACGGGTAATCTGTTGACGGTTTTGCCATCCACGGCATTATCGTCAAGCTATCAAACATTTCAAGGAATTATAGCGGCTGAAAGTGATGATGCCGATGGTGATATTATTATTTATAATGTATCAAATGATACAGATTCTAACAATATCAAAGAATTTTATATATCGGATTTAACATTGGACTTCGGTTCTAATATGGCGGATAGCCTGTATAATCTTGCAAACAATGGTGGCATAACGCTAATGCGAAATGCAGGTTTCCCTATCGACAAATATACGGCTTATGGCAATTACCTTGTTTCAAGCAAGACAAGCGGAAAGAAGATTGTGGGGAAGAATCTGTTTAATATTGCAGATGTTATTCAGAACGCTAATATGTCGGTTAGCGGCAATACCATATCAAAAATTGAAACGGCATATAACTTTGATATTTATTCGGGTAATACAGGACGGACACAGGCATCCGCAAAAAAGCTGTATTTGTTAAAAGGCACATATGTTATATCATTCACGGCATCTGTAAGCACAAGTATGTTTATTGATATGATTGATGATAGCACATTAACACCGACAGGCGAGATTGCTTTTTCGGGTACAAGTGGCGGAACATTTACAGTACCGAGAAATGGATATGTTTGTGTTAAGATTGCTATTAATTCAGCGGTAACAATATCTAACTTACAGATTGAATATGGAACATCTGCCACCACCTACGAACCTTATTCCAGCTATGTAGTAGACCTCGGCAACGATGAACTCCGTGGACTTTTCAAACTTGTAAACAACGAGATTGTTGCGGATGGAGATGTTAAAGAGAGTAATGGAAAGATTACAAGGAATTATGACATTAGGTCATATCAAAGTGGTGACGAAAACGATTCTACTGTTATCACAGACATGACTAATACGATTTATCCATTAACTACATCTACAACAGAGCAATCCACACCATTTGCAGACCCTATGTCTTTAGTTGGTGCTACTACCGAGGAATACATAGACGATAGAACTATTCCGTGTCCTGTGGGGGCAGAGCGTCAGTATATGGGGCAATCGGAAGATATTATACCGATACCGTCAGCACCACAATCGGATGGCGTATGGGTTCAGAAATGTTATGTTAGTGGTGGTAAGGCACAGTATGTTTGGGAATTAGAGGAATAACCATTTTAGGAGAGAAACGGAGTAGAATATGCTATCAGAGCAAGATTTACAGAGAGAATGGGATAATGACATCATTCATACAAAGAAAAATGATATGTTTACTAATGTTAACAATTTTGGCAAAGGGAAATTAACAACGGCGATAAATCTCCGTGAGAGTAATGCTTGTTTGGAAAATCCTAAAACAAATGGCGATATTCTCAAAGAAATTTTTAACGAACATAATTACAATATTCTAAAAGATAGAATGGTAGGTACGTTATGGTGGAATACTCCATATATGAAGCCGTAACCCAATAAAACTATTTTAGGAGGAAAGCATGGCAACAACTATTAATATTTTATATCCAAGAAATTATGATATTGTTTTAATCACAGATGATGGAATAACTTATTATAAAGAAAAAAGGTTTTTATGGTTTAAATGGCTTAAAGAAGTAACCCCATAAAATAATCATTTTATCATTCGGTGGCGGAATAGGTAGACGCTATGGTGACGGGTAGATTACCACTTATTATGCCTTTGGTGGAAAGATTATTCAACGTAAAGAATCTCACTCAAAGACCACTTCGGTGATGGGCGTTAGGTTAAGTAATTATGCAGGGTGCAAATCCTT
>JAZLDA010000057.1:0-6908 GCA_045614505.1 Acutalibacteraceae bacterium
TTCATCTCATCCTCACTCTTAACGCACGAATTAATCTTATCCTCAAAGTATCTGTTAGGATAAAGAGCACCGAAAAATTCATCAAGAGCAGTCACGGTGTCTGCAGAGCAATTTTCTCTCCAATTCTTCACCGAACGGATAATTCTCAGCACTTCACTGACGATAAGTAACTCCTTCATTGTCAGCACACCGCCTGCCTCGGCACGTGCTAAAACAGAAGTCACTCCCTGGGTATGGCCGAAGGATGGCACAGAGAATTTTGCAGTAAGAATGTAGGCATCTTCGGTCTGTTTTAACAGCCGCCTAACTTCTGCGTTATCATTGGATGGTACAATAGAAGTTGCGGCAATAGCAGCCTCTTCCATAGTGGTTTCATCTGCAAGAAGCAATAGTATTTTATCAAGTTCAAGAGTTTTGGAGTATTTTGAAATATCGTACACAGTATTACATCCTTATTTGTTCTAAAAATTCAAGAGTCTTAAATCGGTGCTCCGTCTGAGCGGAAATATATTTACCGGTGAGCGCAGATAAATAGTTAGCACTTTCCTTTGGAATCTCAAAGCGATAAATATTATTAAATTCAGAAAAAACAATATGCCGCATCGCGCTGAGCACGGTGCGGTCTATGGGAATCAAATTAGGGTCGTTACCTTTGCAATTTTCACATAGAAGCTTGCCGTTATTAAGATTAAAATACATAATGTCCTCTTCATAAACGGCACATGTATCGCATGCAACAAGAGCCGGCATATATCCCGAAATAGCTGCAGCGCGTAGTTCCGTAATCGCCTTAATAAGCTCGGGATTTTTCTTTTCAATAACAACATAATGAAGAGAGTTTAAAAATAGGCGTAGATAGTCATGGGCAGGAGCTTCTATAGGTGAAATTACTTGCGCAAGCTCACAAAAATACTGTGCAATACTCAGCATATAAATGTCACTGCCTACATCAAAAAAGCTCTTAATGGGCTGTGTCTCGTAAATCTTATATGTATCGCCAACCTTAATGAAGGAATAGTTGGCGTAAGAAAGCAATGATGAAGCTGAAAATTTTTTGTTTGAAATTTTCTTGGAGCCCGAAGAAAATGCTTTAACGATTCCAAAATCGCGCGTAAGAAGTGTGAGGAGTTTATCGTTCTCCCCTACATTCATTTCTCTTACTACCAACGCATCCGATGTCATTCGTTCTTTCTTGGTTACCAAAGTCTGTTCCTTCCTTTATCGAGCAATATGCAAGATAATCATTAACTTTTCCGCTAAGAGTAAACTGCTTCCACAAACTTTCTTTATTTACCATAACTATTCCCTCCGCTTTAAGTTTTACCTGTGGAGAGAATAATATAAACGGAAGTTTAATCCAATCCGAAGGTGTGGATGATTCCTTGGCGGTTACGCCAATCTTCCTTAACCTTTACCCAGAGCTTTACAGAGGCTTTTATACCGAAAAATTTCTCAATATCACCGCGAGAGAGCGTGCCGATTTTTTTCAGCATTGCTCCACCTTTGCCAATGATAATTCCTTTGTGTGATTCTTTTTCACAATAAATTGTTGCCTCAACCTCTAAAATAGGTTCGCCAGCTGAATTGTCGCGCTCATAAAAGCGTTCAAGACAGACAGCAACTCCGTGAGGAATTTCCTTCTGTAAGGTTCTCAGCATTTTTTCGCGTATGATTTCCGAAACCATAGTTTGGTCAGGTTGATCAGTAATATCATCAGCAGCAAAATAATGCGGAGAGTCGGTTGTATACTCAAGACATTCCCTTACAAGAATTTCCACACCGTCACCGTTTTTGGCAGAAAGCGGAATAACGGTTTCAAAAGGATAAACATCCTTGTATTTATCAATAATATCGAGAATAGCCTCTTTACTTTCCAATAAATCAATTTTATTTATTACCAAAATAGTTTTAAGTTTTCTTCTTTTGAGTTCCTCGACAAGAGCCGCTTCGGCAGGAGGAATTTCAAAAGAATCAGACTTAAATTTCGGAGCGGCATCAATAACTAAAACAGCCGCCTCAACATCTGACATTCCACTACCCACAGCCTTTATCATTTGCTCACCCAAAAGATTATGAGGGCGGTGAAAACCTGGAGTATCAACAAAAACAAGTTGATTTTCATTTTTTGTCAACACACCCATAATGCGGGTTCGTGTTGTCTGAGGCTTGTCTGAGACAATAGCAATTTTTTGTCCGATAATTCGATTCATCAGTGAAGACTTGCCTACATTTGGCCTGCCTAAAATTGCAATAAATGCTGATTTTTGTTTCTCCATAAGTACACCTTAGTTAACGAACGCAAGACCGAGTTCTTTAAGAATATCTTCCTGTTTTTCTCTCATCTGCATTTCTTCAAGACCGCCGTTTACATGGTCATAGCCCAAAAGATGAAGCATTGAATGAACGGTAAGAAAGGCAACTTCACGGCGCAGGGTATGTCCGTAAAGCTCGGACTGATAATAAGCATGCTCGGTTGAAATAACAATATCACCTAATAGATATGCTCCTGTCTCAGGGTTAACGTCGAAATTGCCATCTTCACCGAGAGGGAATGACAAAACATCAGTGGAATCGTCAATTTCTCTGTGTTCTCTATTTAAATCCTTGATTTGCTCATCATCAACAAAGGTTACATCTACCTCAGCCGGCTCAGCGAAATTCTCGTATGCTAAAGTGGCTTTACACGCCTGCCGAACTAAAAGTCTTATACCGGTAGGCAGCTTATAAGCCTTTTGCTTATCATAAATGTTTACCTTAATGCTTTTCATTACGATTCCTCGTTTCTTCGTATTTCTCATAAGCAGTGATAATTTTTTGCACAAGACGATGTCTGACAATATCCTTATCGCTTAACTTTATGATTGCAATATCATCGATATTTTTCAGTATTTTTATAACTTCCTTAAGACCGGATTGCTTGCCGTCGGGCAAATCGGTTTGTGTAACATCTCCCGTCACAATTGCTTTTGAATTAAAACCCAAACGGGTAAGAAACATTTTCATTTGCTCACTAGTGGTATTCTGCGCCTCATCTAAAATGATAAAACTGTTATCCAGAGTTCTGCCGCGCATATAGGCAAGAGGTACTACTTCAATATCACCGCGCTCCTGACATTTTTGGAAGCTTTCAGCTCCCATCATATCAAAAAGTCCATCATATAACGGTCTAAGATAAGGGTCTACTTTTTGCTGTAAATCGCCGGGAAGAAAGCCGAGCTTTTCACCCGCTTCTACAGCAGGGCGAGTCAAAATAATTTTAGCTATTTCGTGATTACGAAACGCCCTGACAGCCATTGCAACAGCAAGATAGGTCTTACCGGTACCAGCAGGACCCACTCCGATTGTTATTGTATTTTTACTGATAGCATCAAGATATTTTGACTGGCCAACAGTTTTTGGTTTAATAGGCTTGCCACGTGAGGTGATGCAAACACAGTCAGCATCGGTAACTGCAGAAATCGATTGTTCTGCATTTTCATTCACCAGAGAAATAGCATAGCTAAGATTCTGGTCATTAATTTGCTCACCTTTTTTTATCATAACAATCAAGGTATTTATAAGTCTTTCGGCTCTCATTACATCCTCCGGCTCACCAACTATAGTGAGAGTTGAGCCGTGCTGCGTTATGCGAACAGTAAATTCATTATTAATTCTCTTAATATTACCGTCAAAATCGCCGAAGACACCTACAATATCTTCAACTCTTTCAATATCCATTGTTTTAGCAAACAACATTCTGTCTCCTATACTTATTTTTTAAAATTATAACATAAAAATAAGCCGATTTCTACATTATTTTCTATATTTTTTTATTTATTTTATTCAAATTGAATCGGTGCTTCTTTTCCTACGTCCATAAGACAAATTACATTATATTCGAATACATATTGCTCTTCATTTTCGCTTGCGCTGTAAATTACAGCATTAATATCTGTAGCGCCGCCCTCTTTAAGCTCAGACATCAGTTTGTCTTTTGAAATGGCTTGCGCTTCAGCATTCGATATTTCTGTATAGGTTCTATTTAAAAAAGAATATTTAGTCTCATACATTATTATCGGGATTTCTCCGCCCAATATATTAACATATTTATAAGATTTTTTTAAATCGAAATCGCCGTTCACACCGCCTAAATACAAAGGAACTTTAATTCCCATAATATCCAGCGCGTTTCGTTTTAATATTCTTCCCGTAGGAGCGGAATGCTCCTGAACTTTATCAATTATTATCTTCTCTCTAAATCGTATCTCAGCAATAATTTCACCGCTTGAGTGCACAAAGCTATTTCCTGCGCCGTAACCCACTATACCTGATACAAGTATTTGATTTTTGCTCACCGTGTCACCGATTTTTACATTAACGCTTCCCTTTCTTACATTTACACTTTTAATTACTGCGTCATATTGTGAGACAATATTACAAGGTATTTCATTTTGCGCTTCCTGAGTGAATTCGGTGATATTTACTTCTATTACGCTTCCTTGCTTATTAACTGAAGCCCAGGCGATATTTTCGAAGGACAAAATGAGCTGTTGCTTCAAAATATCAGAATTGATACTGCTCATTGCAACTCCTCGGCCAATTCCGCAGTTTTCAAAAAAAGCATTAATTTCACCGTCTGTAACATTAATATTGCCATTAACCTTTATAATCCACATTCTTCCAGAAAGAAAATTAATTGCAGCAACAAAAATAATTACGCCCAAGATTAACCCATATCTACGCTTATATTTGTTAAGAACAAGCGGAAATCCGCTTCTTTTAATTATTTTTATCCTTACTCCCGTGTTTCTTCTGAGTGTCCTGATTTTTTTTATATCCTTTCTCAGCACAGTTATATAAAAATCGTCTTTTTTTCTCATAGGCTTCCAAAACGATACGTGATTGGAAGCCATAACATTAAGCAGTCTCTCGCAGTACTCACCATTAAGTTTCAGGGTCAGTGTGCCAAAAAAATACAAAAAAAATCTGCTTATAATATTCATACCGCACCACCTTCGAATTCAAGTGAAATAATTTTGCCCTCAACGGTTATACCTCTTTCCTGCATAAAGCAGATTTCGAGGTTTGCACCCATAATGAGCAGTGTTCCTTTAGGCATATTAATTTTAATGCTTTCCTGCGTATATTCGTGTATTCCGTAGCAGCCTTCTATGAATATTCTTTTATCACCTATTATCTCTATTCGTGTATCACCAATTTGCGAGGCTTCAAACAACCTTGAAATTCTTTCTTTTTTACTCATATTAATTCTCCCCTGCCTTTTTTATATTTTATATGAAAAAGAAGCTCACGGAATTCATATTATAAGTGGGTGAGAAAGTTGAAAAAAACATCGAAATTAGTAATACTCATACTCTGCGTTGCGATAATAACTGCTTTAGTAACATATTCCACGCAAGTTAAAAACGCAATTTATAATTCAATAGTTCTGTGCGGTAAAAGTGTTATACCAAGTCTATTTCCTATTTTTTGCATTACACTTCTAATAATAAATATAGGAGCAACAGCACTTGCTCCCCAAAAAACTATTTCGCTGTTTTTATTTTTTCTCTCTATGATATCCGGTTATCCTGTAGGAGCAAAACTACTCAGTACAATGGTACAGAACGGGCAATTAAAGGAAAACAGTGCAAGAAAAGTACTCCCAACAATGATATGTGCAGGACCTGCATTTATTATAAACATTGTCGGTACACAGATGTTTTCCGACACTCTTATAGGAATAAGGCTTTACATTTGTCAAATCGCGGCTAATTTGATTTTATTTATAATAAATGGCGGATTGACTATAGATATCAGCAGGTTTGCAAGTAACGTAAAAGTTGTAAAAGCAGTTACAAATTCTGTTAAACAGAGTGCCGATTCGGTCATTAATATTTGTGCTTATGTAATCTTATTCTCAGCAATTTCTGAAATTTTTACTGTAATTTTAGGAAACGCTTTTTCTAAGTATTTTCTCTATATATTTGAGGTTACGGGCGCAGTTTATAACAGCGATAATATCTATATCACCAATGCAGTACTCTCTTGGGGTGGTATATGTGTAATTTTTCAGGTATTATCAGTTGCAAATAATTTACATAGCAGGGCGCTGTCGATTATTTTATCTCGAATTATAAGCGTAGCTATATCCAGCTCATTACTGAAACTAAGCTTCGTTATTTTCCCGTATGTCAGCCCTGTTATTTCAAATACGTATGTTATTCCCGAACCCACAATAGTGGACGATATCCCCTTTTTGGTGGTGTTCATGCTTTCTTTGCTCGTTTTTTTGTTTTCCATATCATCACGCTCTACAGGAAAATTCCTTAAAGATATAACTAATCAATAAGATTGACTAAATTCAGTAAATGTGTTAGAATTAGAAAAAACTCATAAGGGGATATTTTATGCCTTCAATTTTCAATAAGAAAATTCCACCTGCCTGTAAGTATTGTCGTTATTCAACAAAGCTTAGCTTTGGCAGTGAAATATTGTGTAAAAAGCGCGGTTTTAATGACCCTGACGGCTCCTGCCGATATTATAAATACGATGCACTAAAACGCCAACCCACAAGAATAAATGTAAAAAACGAATATAGCAAAGAAGATTTTGAAATTTAAAAAAAATGTTGACAAATCTATTTATCTTTGCTATAATACTGCTTGTGTCTGGTGGATATGGCGCAGTTGGTTAGCGCGCCAGATTGTGGCTCTGGAGGCCGTGGGTTCGAATCCCATTATCCACCCCACTAAACCCTTTTGCCACAGACAAAAGGGTTTTTTTATAACTTAATATTTTGGGGTGTCGTCAAGCGGTAAGACACAGCACTTTGACTGCTGCATTCGTAGGTTCGAATCCTGCCACCCCAGCCATGTTGAATGTTCATAACGGACTTGACCGTTATGAACATTCTTTTTTATGCACAT
>JAZLDA010000058.1:0-7540 GCA_045614505.1 Acutalibacteraceae bacterium
TCATTGTGGGGGTCGCAGTAGCGCAGGAAGTACCAGGAGGAGCCTGCCCACTGAGGCATAGTATCGGTTTCTCTTACTGCCTTGCCGCCACACTTTGGACAGCTGGTATTTATCCACTCAGTTATATTTGCAAGAGGGGACTCGCCTGTCTCGGTAGGCTCATAGGTCTCAACCTCGGGAAGAAGTAAGGGAAGCTCGCTCTCGGGCAGAGAAACCCAACCGCAGCAGTCACAGTGAACCATAGGAATGGGTTCGCCCCAGTAACGCTGACGGGAGAACACCCAGTCACGAAGCTTATAGTTGGTTTTCTTCTCGCCCAGTCCCTTTTCAGTAAGCCAGTTCTGAATAGCAACCTTGGCTTCATCTACGCTCATGCCGTCAAGGAAGCCTGAGTTAACCATAATTCCGGTAGCGCAATCTGTAAAGGCTTCTTCCTCAACATTGCCGCCCTTTACAACCTCAATAATTGGGAGAGAGAATTTCTTAGCAAACTCCCAGTCGCGGGTATCGTGAGCAGGTACAGCCATAATTGCGCCTGTGCCGTAGGAGATAAGTACATAATCGGAAATAAAGATAGGTATTTCGGTGTTGTTTACGGGATTTATTGCGCTAACACCCGAAAGTTTCACACCTGTTTTATCCTTAGCAAGCTCGGTACGCTCAAAATCAGACTTCTTAGCGGCTTCAGCTCTGTAAGCATTAACCTCATCCATATTGCTGATTTTGTCTGCCCATTTATCAATAAGAGGATGCTCAGGAGAAAGCACCATATAGGTAGCGCCGAAAAGTGTGTCGGCACGTGTGGTATAAATTTCAAGAACATCGCCTGTAGTAGCGGTGAATTTTACCTGTGTACCGTAAGAACGACCAATCCAGTTTTCCTGCTGGATTTTTACTCTGTCAATAAAATCAACAGTAGAAAGGTCATCAATCAGTCTTCCTGCATACTCGGTGATTTTGAGCATCCACTGACTCTTTTCCTTGTGAACGACCTGACTGCCGCAACGCTCACAAACGCCGTTTACAACCTCTTCGTTTGCAAGAACGCATTTACAGGAGGTACACCAGTTTACAGCCATCTGCTTTTTATATGCAAGGCCCTTTTCGAAAAGCTTTAAGAATATCCACTGAGTCCACTTGTAATAGGACGGGTCGGTGGTATTAATTTCTCTGTTCCAATCGAAAGAGAAACCGAGAGATTTAAGCTGACGCTTAAAGTTCTCTACATTATTCTTTGTAACCACTTCGGGATGAATGTGATTTTTAATGGCAAAGTTTTCGGTGGGAAGACCGAAGGCATCCCAACCCATAGGATAGAGCACGTTATAGCCCTGAAGACGTTTTTTACGTGCAACTATATCAATAGCGGTATAGGAACGGGGGTGTCCTACATGAAGACCCTGACCCGAGGGATAAGGGAACTCAACAAGTCCGTAGAACTTAGGCAAAGTATAATCATCCTTTGCGGCAAAGGGCTGTTCTTTATCCCATATATCCTGCCATTTCTTTTCAATTTCACTAAAATTATATTTCTCCTGTTTCATAAATCCTCAACCTCTCTTATGCCAGGAATTTTTCTATATCAATTTGTTCACCGTCTGCCCAGGTGCTGTCCAGTCCGTAAAACTCTCTTGCTTCTCTGTGGAAAACGTGAACTATAACACTGCCGTAGTCAAGAAGAATCCAGTTGGAGCTTCTGCCCTCTATATGGTGCACCGGCTGACTTTTAAGGTCAAGCTGGTATTCAACCTCTTCTGCAAGGGCGCGCACCTGAGTGCTTGAAGTAGCAGTGGCAATCACAAAATAATCGGCAATAACCGTTAAATCGTCAATCTTAATCGCTTTAATATCCAGACCCTTTTTGGAGTCCAGCGCTTTTACTGCGGTTTCTAAAATTTCTAAAACTTCCATTTTTTACTTCCTATCAGATAATAATTGGTTGTACGCAGAGAGCGTATCGGGATGAATGGGCTGTGTTTTTGTACCGAGAGAAACTATTGTATGCTTTAAAGCATAAATAACTCCCTCATCAAGGTCTTTTTTTACGATTTCTCTGAGTATGTCCACATCGGGGTATTTTCTGTCGCGTGACGTAAAATCGGCAATGTAAATAACCTTTTCAAGCAGGCTCATACCTGCTCTGCCCGTTGTGTGGTATCTCACGGCATTGATAATATCTTCATCAGTTATTTTCAGTTCTTTTTTAATATATTCTGCGCCGCTCATAGCGTGCCACACCTTTGGAGACGCTTTTTCTACGTCGGTTAGCATTATAGCAGAAGCAGAGAAAAAAAGCAACTGCTCTTCTTCACTTAAATTTTTCTGTATATCATGAAGAAGACCCGCAATATATGCTTTTTCTTCATCAGCACCGAAAAAGCGAGCAAGCTCTACCGCCTTTTCTGACACGGCAATGCTGTGGTCAAAGCGGTAATCATCCAGCTTATTTCTCAGCAGTGTTATATATTCACTGTATTTTTCACTTAGTTTCATAAAGACCTTGTTCCTTTATATATGCGGCAATATTTTCGGGGATAAATTTGCTGTTCTCAATATTTTTTCGTATATCGGTGGAAGATACATCCTCTGTAACACACACGGTATATTCAATTTTTGCACCGTTCTTTATAAGAGTGTCAATGTACTGTCTGAGTTTTTCTTTATCCGTGCCGGGACGGTCTATCACAAGAAAGGTACACTTGTTTTTAAGCTCATCAAATCTGTGCCAAGTATCAAGGGTTATTGCCATGTCACCGCCGCAAACCACAAAAAACTCGTCCTCGGGATACTGATCCTTTAAAGCTTCAATTGTGTAAAAGGTATAGCTTTTTCCTTGCCTTTTAATTTCAAAATCACTCACCGCTACCTTTTGAATTCCTTCGGTTGCAAGGCGGCACATATTGATTCGATGATAATCTTCTGCTAAATAGCCAACCGCTTTATGAGGCGGAATATGAGTAGGAATAACTAAAACCCTATCAATAAAATCAAGAGAACTTAAATGCTTTATCATCTTGATATGCTCTTTATGTATAGGATTAAAGGTTCCCCCAAATACAGCAATATTGCTCATATTATTTTACCAGCTTTATGGGAGTTATATCTTTATTGGTGCTGTGCTTATAGAGGATAATCTTAGAGCCGATAATGTGTACCACCTCGGATTCTGTCTGCTCTGCAACGCTTGCCGCAATAGAGCGGATATCATCGGGAGCGGTGGAATGTACCTTTATTTTAATAAGTTCTCTTACATAAAGTGCTTCGCTTACTGTTTTAATAAGAGCAGGAGAAATTCCACCCTTGCCTATCTGAATAATAGTTTCATAATCATTTGCCATTCCGCGAAGGAACGCACGCTGTCTGCTGTTTAACATAAATTCACCCTTTTAAATATTCTTCCTCTAATTTTTCTTTTAATTTAAGCAAAGCTTTTCCTCTGTGACTAATTCTATCCTTTTCCTCGTCTGTAATTTCACCGAAACAGCCGAGCTCACTGATAAAAAGCGGGTCATAGCCAAAACCCTTGTTTCCGCAAAGTTCAAAGCCGATTATACCCTCGCACTCTCCCCTGACGGTAAATTCTCTGCCGTCGGGAAAAACGCAGGCAATAGCCGAAACGAATCTTGCAGTGCGTTTTTCTTTTGGAACATCGGTCATAACAGCAAGAAGCTTTGCATTATTTTTTGCGCTGTCACTGGGCTCACCTGCAAAACGGGCGGTGTAAATTCCGGGGGCACCGTCAAGAGCATCTACGCATAGCCCTGAATCATCAGCAACACTGGGAAGTGAGGTTGCCTTGCAGGCGGCTCTTGCCTTAATCAGTGCATTTTCTTCAAAGGAAGTGCCGTCCTCAATAACATCACTGAGCGGCTCTTTTAAATCCTTTTCGCTGATTACATCTACACCGAGAGGCTTTAAAATTCGAAGAAGCTCTTTTTTCTTACCCTCGTTTTTTGTAGCAACAAAAAAGGTCATTACTCTTCCTCCGTATCAATTATGCCTGAAGCGAATTCATCTGCATTAAAGGGCTGTAAATCATCAATACCCTCGCCAACACCTACAAATTTGACAGGAATATCCAGTTCATTTTTAATAGAAAGGACAACACCGCCTCGGGCAGTACCGTCAAGCTTTGTTAAAACAATACCGCTTATATTGGCAACATTTTTAAATTCTCTTGCCTGATTAACAGCGTTCTGTCCTGTAGTTGCATCCAGCACCAAAAGGGTTTCTTTGTCAGCACTGGGAAGCTCACGGTTAATAATTCTGTTAATTTTTGCAAGCTCATCCATAAGGTTTTTCTTGTTATGAAGTCTTCCTGCAGTGTCACAGATTATAACATCAGCGCCCTTTGCCTTAGCTGAAGCAATGGTATCAAATACTACAGATGCAGGGTCTGTTCCCTCAACACCTTTTACCATAGGAACTCCTGCTCGCTCTGCCCAGATACCAAGCTGGTCAATGGCGGCGGCGCGGAAGGTATCGGCGGCGCCAAGCATTACGCTTTTGCCTTCGGCCTTAAGGCGGGAAGCAAGTTTTCCTATAGTGGTAGTTTTGCCAACACCGTTAACGCCTATAACAAGTATTACCGACGGAGTGGTAGAAAGTTTAAGCGAGCAATCTCCCTCAATCATTTCGGAAATGACCGAGCGCAAAATACTCCTTATTTCTTCAGGGTCTTTAATGCCATCTTTTTTTACTCTCTGTCGCAACTCTGTACAAATCTGCTCTGCTGTTACACAGCCGATATCGGAAAGCACAAGAATTTCCTCAAGCTCTTCAAAAAGTTCTTCATCGATTTTCGTGAAGCTGTTAATAACAGAATTAATATTCTGTGCCAGAGCGCTTCTTGTTTTAGCAAGACCGCTTTTTATTTTACTGAATAAGCCCATTACTTACCATCCGTTTCAAGTAATAATCTCTTTTCAAGCTCGCTTACATTAAGCTCAAGAAGTTTAGTAATACCCTTTTCCTGCATTGTTACACCGTAAAGCATATCTGCAGCCTCCATAGTGCCGCGACGGTGAGTAACACAGATAAACTGAGTAGAGAAGTCGGGGCGCTTCATATAATCGGCAACCCTTTCTACATTAATATCGTCAAGAGCGGTATCCACCTCATCAAGGAAGCAGAACGGGGGCGCATTTACACGCATAATTGCAAAGTAAATTGCAAGGGCAATAAGCGCTTTTTCACCGCCCGAAAGACCGTCAAGACTTGGAACATTCTTGCCGGGAAGTTTAACATTAATATCAATGCCGCTTTCAAGCACATTATCGGGGTCGCTGAGAGAAAGAGATGCCACACCGCCGCCGAACAGTTCGGTAAAGGTAACGGCGAAATTCTGACTGATTTTCTCAAAGCCCGCAGTAAACAGCTCTTTCATCTGAGAAGTCAGCTGACCGATAAGCTTATAAAGCTCGCTTCTGGATTTTTCAACGTCGTCTATCTGAGCGGACATAAAGGTATATCTTTCGTAAACCTCTTTATACTCCTCAATAGCCGCTACATTTACATTGCCCAGTCCTCTTATATGAGATTTAACTTCATTAAGTTTTTTCTTCGCTTCCGCCGGATTTTCAACGGTAATACCCATATTCTCGGCATCTGTACGGGTAAGCTGATATTCATCATAAAGCTGACGGATAACATCATCATACTCTTTAAGCATAACCTCTTTACGCTCGGTGAGTCTGGCAAGCTCGCCGCCCACCTTTTCTCGCTCTAAAGTGCGCTCTTTTTCGCTCTGACGAAGCTCCGTTCCCTGCTTTTCTATGCGCTCGCGCTCTCCTGTCAGACGAACAATTTCAGCCTCGTTTTCGGCAATACCCTTGCGAAGACCTTCGATTTTTTGCTCCACTGCTTCGAGCTGTTTATCAAGCTCTGTTTTAATCAGGTCAATACCGCTGATTTCGCCTGTAATAGCTTCCATTCTCTTCTGACGGTTGCCCATATTGTCTCTTAAAGCATTAGCAGAAGCAACAAGTGTTTCAATGTCCTTGCGCTTTTCGAGAATGTTCATTCTCAGCTCAGTCATACTGTTTCCAATTTCCTCGCGTTTTTCGGAAATGGAATCTCTTCCGCCTGTTGCTTCATCAATTTTTGACTGAATAGCATCCTTTTCTCCGTCAAGCACCGCAATCTGTGCGGCAGACTCAGCAGAGGTTTTGCGCAGCGCCTCAATCTTATCATAAGAAGTTGTTTTTTCATTTTTAAGCTCATCCAAGGTACGAAGCACTGCATTACGCATATCCTCAATACGCTTGAGCTCACCTAAAATTCGTATTTTATCCTCATTAGCAGTTGCAAGGGTTGCCTTTGCCGCAGTTATATCTGCTTCTGACCTTGCAACCTCTGCATTCAGCGCTGCAAGATTTTCTTCGCTTATTTTAAGCTTCTGCGCCAGCTTTTCGGTTTCACCCTCAAGGCGTCTTATATCACTGGCACGGCTTAAAATACCTGCATTTCTTATAAGCGAGCCTCCTGTAAGAGAACCGCCGGAATTAACCACCTGACCGTCAAGAGAAACGGTTTTAAAGCGGTAAGAAAACTTTTTGGAAATAGCAACAGCGCTGTCAAGGTCCTCACAGACAACGGTATTACCCAGAAGATATTTAACGATTTCTCTATATTGCTCTTCGCATTTAATAAGGTCGGGAGCAAGACCGATATACCCGTACATATCCTCGTATCCGCTTTCTTTAAATTCTCTTGAGCGAATAGAAGAAATAGGCAGGAAGGTAGCACGGCCGCCGCCTGTGGATTTAAGCATTTCAATAGCACGCTTAGCGTCATTTTCACTGTCACAGACAATCTGCTGAATGGTAGCGCCCAGAGCGGTTTCAATAGCAACGGAATACTGCTTATCAACAGTAATTATTTTAGAGACAGGACCGTGAATTCCGCGAATAGTTCCTGTCTCAGCGGCGCTCATAACCGTCTTAACGGAATTCTGGAAGCCCTCAAGGTTCTTTTCAAGCTCTGAGAGAATCTGTACTCGACGGAGCTTTGCCTCTCTATCCAGACGAATCTTTTCGCATTCTTCTTTTGCAATTTCCGACTTTTCCTTGCGGGTATTATACTTCATTTCATAACCCACAAGAGAATTGGTGCACTCGGTGACTGTTTCCTCGGTTTTATCAAGGTATTCCTTGTTTTCATCAAACTCTTTATTAAGTAAAGATAACTCGTTTTCCTTTTCAAGAATAGTCTCGTCAAGACTGCCTGCACGGCTCATTAACTCATTAACGGTGCTGTCTGCAGTCATCATAGTAACCCTTAAATCGGAGTTTTTAAGAGAAACCGCATTAAGACTTCTCACAAGCTCTTCAATGTTTTTGGAAATGGATTCGCTCTCGCTAATCATCTCGGAAAGACCCTTTTCAAGGGCAAGGAGCTGCTCTTCAAGTGCGGTAATTTCCTCTTCCTTTTCCTTTGCGGCGGCGTTCTTTTCCTCAATTTCAGCCTCTGCTGTTTCATCGCTCTTTTTAAGATGCTCACGCTCTGCAATAAGGCGCTCGATTGATAAGTCGTTATGCTC
>JAZLDA010000059.1:0-5860 GCA_045614505.1 Acutalibacteraceae bacterium
AATTGCGTTGAAGCATCTGTTGTTGAAGGAATTAATGTTTACGGTATTGATTCCCTGAAAGATATATTATGGCATCTGAATAATATAAAAAAGCTTGTGCCTACAAAGAAACCTGATTTCTTAATAGAGGAAATCAGTGAGGTTCTTGACTTTTGCGATGTACGCGGACAAGCTCAGGCAAAGCGTGCCATTGAGGTTGCTGCTGCAGGCGGACATAATATTTTATTGATTGGGTCGCCGGGCTCAGGTAAGAGTATGCTTGCAAAACGCATTCCTACAATTCTCCCCGAAATGACCTTTGAGGAATCTATTGAAACTACGAAAATTCATTCAATAGCCGGAGTTCTGGACAGTAAGTGCCCCTTGGTACGGCAACGCCCTTTCAGAGCTCCCCATCATTCAATATCTACCTTTGGACTTACCGGTGGCGGTACTATTCCGCATCCCGGTGAAATCTCTCTTGCACATAACGGTGTGCTTTTCCTTGATGAGCTACCGGAATTCGGAAGAACAACCATGGAAGGACTGCGCCAGCCTCTTGAAGACGGTAAGGTTACCATTTCTCGTGTCGCCGGCTCTCTTACCTATCCGAGTTCAATAATGCTGGTTGCAGCTATGAATCCATGTCCTTGCGGTTTTTTTGGTCATCCCACCAGAAGCTGTACCTGCAGTCCGAAGCTTGTTAGAAGATATCTTAATAGAATATCGGGTCCTATGCTTGACAGAATGGATTTGCATATTGAAGTTCCACCCGTTGATTTTGAAGCCCTCAATTCTGAAGTTAAAGAGGAATCTTCTTTTATAATCAAGGAGAGAGTTAATCGCGCAAGACAAATTCAGCAGAAGCGTTACGCAGGAACAGGTATTTCCTGCAATGCCAGACTTACTACGGCAATGCTTAAAGAATACTGTAAAATGACTGACGGAGCTTCGGAAATTTTAAGAAACGCCTTTGATAATTTAGGAATGTCTGCGCGTGCGTATGACCGCATTTTGAAGGTAGCACGAACTATAGCCGACCTGGACGGCAGAGAAATTATCGATTTAATACATATCGCTCAGGCTATTCAGTTTAGAAGTCTTGATCGTAAATATTGGGGTGTCGACGATGTATAAAGAAGTTCATACTGTTATTATCGGCGGCGGTGCTTCCGGTATGTGTGCGGCGATTCTGCTTAAAAGACAACTGAAAGATAAAAAAATTATACTGATTGAGGCTCTGGACAGAGTTGGTAAAAAGCTAATTGTCACCGGTAACGGCAGATGTAATATTTCTAACAGATTTCTTGATTATAATGCTTATCACGGAGAGAATGCCGAATTTTGCCACTCCGCTATTTCTCGTTTCGGTCTCGATTTTACCGAGAACTTCTTTAACAGTCTCGGTGTTCCGTTGTGTGAAGGTGATGACGGAAAAATGTATCCCTACAGTTTGCAGGCGTCGGCAGTAGTGGATGTAATGCGACTTGAATTATCAAGACTATATGTGGAGGTGCTTACCGAGACCTTTGCCCAAAAAATCATGCCTCAAAATAACGGATACAGAGTTTTAACAGATAAGAGTGAAATACGCTGTAAAAATGTAATTGTTGCCTCAGGCGGTATTGCAGGCGGCAATAAACTAGGTAGTTTCGGAACGGGATATAAGATGCTTGCTGATTTAGGATTTACACTTATTTCGCCTACAGCATCTATTGTTCAGCTTAAAACCGTGCTTACCCCGATAAAATCACTTAACGGTATTAAACATAATTCCACCGTAACACTTTATGCTGATGGCAAAAAATGTCGCAGTGAAACAGGAGAATTACTCTTTACACGCTACGGTATTTCAGGTCCGCCCGTGCTTCAAATTTCACGCGGTGCTGATCTCAATGGGGACAGAAAAGTGAAAATTAATTTTATGCCCGAATATGAATATAAAGAAATCCTAGAGCTTCTGTTTAAGAGACGTGAAATTCTTCGTGACAGAACTGCAGAAAGCTTCTTTACCGGACTTTTACCCAAAATGCTGGGACATACTATTCTAAAATCTTGTAATATAAAATTAACCGATGCGGTCTGTAAATTTACAGAGAGGCAGTGCCGCGCGATAGCAGAGCAGATGTATTCTTTCACGCTTTCTGTTGTGTCAAGCAACGGAATGGAAAATGCGCAGGTGACTGCAGGCGGTATTTCTACAAAAGATTTTTGCGATGATTCAATGGAAGCATTGAAATATAAAGGTCTGTATGCAATAGGCGAGGTGCTTGATATTGACGGTGACTGCGGAGGATTTAATTTGCAGTGGGCTTGGTCAAGCGCCGCCGCTGCAACGCAGGATATAATAGGTAAAAACCAATGATACTTTTACAAAACGTCTTTCTTTCTCTTGATACCGATTTCTCTGACCCGGTGGCAATTGTTGCCGATTTTATCAAATGCAAACGGGAAAAAATTAATTCGGCAACTCTCTACAGAAGATCTGTAGATGCCAGAAAAAAGGATAATATTCTGTTTTGCTGCTCTTTTACTGCACAGCTTGATAGCGTTACCGAGAGAAAACTGATTTCAAAAAACAAAAATGTTTCTGTTTTCAAACCGCAGAAATATGTCTGGAACAGACAAGTGTGTTCAGAAAAGCGTCCCGTTGTTATCGGCTTCGGCCCTGCGGGTATGTTTGCGGCGTTGCTGCTTGCACGCTCAGGTCTTCGTCCTATAGTTATTGAACGCGGTGAGGATGCTGACAGCAGAGCTAAATCAATTAGTGAGTTTTTTGCGGGCGGAAAACTCAACCCTCAGTCAAATGTACAGTTTGGCGAGGGCGGTGCAGGAACCTTTTCAGACGGAAAATTAAACACGGGAATTAAGGACTTTCGCTGTCGCATTGTTCTTGAAACGTTGGTACAGTTCGGCGCACCTGCAAAAATTCTATATGAAGCGAAGCCACATATCGGCACTGACATTCTCATAAATGTCGTTAAAAACATCCGTACCGAAATAATAAGGCTTGGCGGTGAGGTGAATTTTTCCTGTTGTGCTGAAAGTATTAATTTTTCCGACAAGGTAGATTCCGTTCTACTGAGCTCCGGCAGAATAATCAACGCTGATAATATTATTCTTGCCACAGGACATTCGGCGAGAGATACTTATAAAATGCTCAAAGAAAAAAATGTAAGTATGGTAAAAAAGCCCTTTGCAATGGGTGTAAGAATAGAGCATCTGCAAAGTGACATTAATAAAGCTTTGTATGGTGACTTTGCTGACCATCCTGCTCTTGAGGCAGCTTCTTACAAGCTCGCTGTTCATTTGGAAAACGGCAGGGGAGTCTACACATTTTGTATGTGCCCCGGCGGAGAAGTTATAAACGCTTCAAGCGAAGAAAACGGCATTGCAGTTAACGGTATGAGCGAAAGCACAAGAAGCGGAAAGAATGCAAACAGTGCGTTACTTGTGGGAGTACTTCCCGAAGATTTTCCGGAAGACGATGTACTTGCAGGATGCGAACTACAACGGAATATTGAGAAAAAGGCTTTTGAAATTGCGGGCGGACAAGTGCCTGTTACAACTGTAGGACATCTGCTTTACGGCGATGAGGCGAAATTCACTAAAGTTTTGCCAACAGTTAAACCGAATACTGTTTATGCTGAGCTATCGGATATTTTCCCCGATTATATAACCGAGTCTATTAAAAAAGGTTTACCGCTTCTTGATAAAAAACTCAAGGGATTTGCTGACAGAACTGCTGTTATCAGCGCTCCCGAAACAAGAAGCTCAGCGCCTGTGCGAATTCTCAGAGACGAAAACCTGCAGTGTGTAGGTATTAAGGGACTTTATCCTTGCGGTGAGGGCGCAGGCTATGCAGGCGGAATTATCTCTGCCGCAGTTGACGGACTTGCGTGTGCCGAAAAACTGATTGAAGATTCATCTTGATTCTTTTACTCAAATTTTACAAATTATGTAAGTATAAAGACTTAATTATTGTATTTTGTACCAAAATGTTGCGAATGTCAAAAAAATAACAAAAAAGTCTTGAAAATTCGCGCGTTTTAGGATAAAATAATACAAGCGAAAAAATGCATATTATTTAGGAGGTAATTCTCATGGTTAAAGTTGCTATTAATGGATTTGGCCGTATCGGTCGTCTCGCTTTCAGACAGATGTTCGGTGCTGAGGGTTATGAAGTTGTTGCTATCAACGACCTCACCAGCCCCGCAATGCTTGCTCATCTTCTGAAGTATGACTCTGCTCAGGGTAGATATGCTCTTGGCAATACTGTTGTTGCTGGTGAAGACAGCATCACTGTTGACGGCAAGACCATCAAAATCTATGCTGAAAAGAATGCTGCTGATCTTCCTTGGGGCGAAATCGGCGTAGATGTAGTTCTCGAGTGTACCGGTTTCTACTGCTCTAAAGAAAAGTCTCAGGCTCATATCGATGCCGGCGCTAAGAAGGTTGTTATTTCTGCTCCTGCAGGCAAGGACCTTCCCACAATTGTTTACAGTGTAAATGAAAAAACTCTTACTGCTGATGACAAAATCATCTCTGCAGCTTCCTGCACCACCAACTGTCTTGCTCCTATGGCTGACACTCTTAACAAGAATGCTCCCATTCAGAGCGGTATCATGACCACAGTTCATGCTTGGACCGGCGATCAGATGGTTCTTGACGGCCCCCACAGAAAGGGTGACCTCCGTCGTGCACGCGCTGCTGCTTGCAACATCGTTCCTAACAGCACCGGAGCTGCTAAGGCTATTGGTCTTGTTATTCCCGAACTTAACGGCAAGCTCATCGGTTCTGCTCAGCGTGTTCCTGTTCCTACCGGTTCTACCACCATCCTCGTTGCTGTTGTTAAGGGCAAGGATGTAACTGTTGAAGGCATTAATGCTGCTATGAAGGCCGCTTCCTCTGCTTCCTTCGGTTACACTGAGGAACAGCTCGTATCTTCTGATATCATCGGCATTACCTACGGTTCTCTCTTCGATGCTACTCAGACCATGGTTACTAAGATTGACGACGATACCTATCAGGTACAGGTTGTTTCTTGGTATGACAACGAGAACTCTTACACCAGCCAGATGGTTCGTACTATTAAGTACTTCGCTGAAATCTAATTATTTCAGTTACAATATATCGCCCTTCGGACTCGGAGGGCGATTTTTTTATTATAGTGATATTGTTTTTTTAAAAAAATAGTATATAATAGTAGTAATATATCTGAAAGGTGTTTTTTATATGCGTGCTGCCGGTATTTTAATGCCGATTTTTTCCTTGCCATCTGAGTACGGAATTGGTACATTTGGCAAAGAAGCCTATAGATTTGTTGATTTTCTTCACAGTGCAGGTCAGAAATACTGGCAAATATTGCCGCTTTCTCCCACCAGCTATGGAGATTCTCCTTACCAGTCATTTTCGGCTTATGCGGGAAACCCATACTTTATTGATTTGGATTTACTCCATAAAGACGGCTATTTGCAAAAAAATGAATATGATGAAATCGAGTGGGGCGACCCCGGAGTTATTGATTACTCTCTTATGTATCAGAAGCGTTTTGCAGTGCTTAAAAGAGCATATTTGCGCTTTATTCAAAATAAGCCTGCCGATTATGATAAGTTTGTTCAGGAAAACAGCAACTGGCTTCATGATTACGCTTTATTTATGGCTATTAAAAATGCTAATGACGGAAAAAGCTGGGATAAATGGCCCCGACTGATTAAGCTTCGCAACAGGGAAGCCTTAGATGAGGCGCAGAAGCTATACGGTGAGGATGTGGAATTTTATAAGGTATTACAGTACCTTTTCGATAAGCAATGGAAGAATCTCAAGTTATACGCCAACAATCTCGAGATTGAAATTATCGGTGATATTCCTATTTATGTTG
>JAZLDA010000060.1:0-3215 GCA_045614505.1 Acutalibacteraceae bacterium
CGGCATTTTTTTCACTCTCGGCAATTATGTCGCTTGCCTCATAAAGACTGTCAGCGCCTTTAATTTCGGTTATGTCATATTCCTCAAAGCCTAAAAGAGGTTTGCCCTTGTGACCGGGCATATGTAGGCGCAAGATATTACTTTCCTTGTATCTTTTGACAAAATCACAAATTGGAGTGTTCATTACTTGTTTCCGCCAAGCTTTCTTGCAACAGCAACCATAATGGCACATTCCATTCTCTTTTTAAAGAGTTCACAGCCGTACTTGTAAACGCCGGTTACCTTGCCGGTGGCGTGGTAAGCGTTTGCGGCACAACCACCTGAGCAATAAAGTCTTGCCCAGCAGTCCTCACACTCTTTATGGGCGTATACATTACAGCCCATAAATTCGTCTTGTATTTCTTTATTTGTGACACCGCTCCATATATCGCCCAATTTAAATTTTTCTTCGCCTACAAACTGGTGGCAGGGGTAAAGGTCACCCCAAGGAGTAACCGCCATATATTCTGTACCGCTTCCGCAACCTGAAATGCGCTTGTAAATACAAGGACCGCCGGTTAAGTCAATCATATAGTGGTAGAAGGTAAAGGGTTTGCCTTCTTTGTCTTTTTGAAGCATTAGCTCTGCCAGTTTTTCGTACTGCTCCAGAACTACCGGTAAATCGTCGAGGGTCAATTCACTCTTATCACCTGAAGCACAAACAACAGGCTCCATACTGAGTTCAGTAAAGCCTAAGGACAGCATTTCCTCTATATCCTTTAAAAAGTCGGGATTAGCGTGGGTAAAGGTGCCGCGCATATAATAGCTTTTGTTGCCGCGAGCCTTTACAAGTTTTTGAAATTTCGGTACAATTCTCTCCCAACTGCCATTGCCTGCATAGTCAACTCTGTAGCGGTCATGTATCTCTTTTCTGCCGTCAAGACTGAGAACAACATTGCTCATTTCCTTGTTTGCAAAGTCAATAACATCATCGTCAATAAGCAGTCCATTGGTGGTGAGGGTAAAACGAAAATTTTTGCCTTTTTCCTTTTCGATGCTTCTGGCGTATGCTACCATCTGCTTTACTACCTCAAAGTTCATAAGAGGCTCTCCGCCGAAAAAGTCTACTTCAAGATTTTTTCTGTTTCCTGAATTTTCTATAAGAAAATCAAGGGCGCGTTTTCCTACCTCAAAGCTCATAACGGCTCTGTCTCCGTGATATTTGCCCTGACTTGCAAAGCAGTATTCGCAGTTTAAATTGCAGGTGTGGGCAATATGAATGCAAAGAGCCTTTACAACTCCCGCGGTTTTCTCTTTAAGCGTGCCTGCCATACTCCTGAAGGTATCGGGTGCAAAAAGTTTTCCGTTATCCCTTAATTCTTCTATATCGCTGTAGCAGTCCTCAATATCCTCTGTTGATATATCACTGTATTTTTCGCTGACAGCTTTAATAACCTGCGCCTTGTCCATTTCCTCGAACATACCAATAATGTCGTAAGCAACTTCGTCCACAACGTGAACGGCGCCGCTGCAAACATCAAGCACTATATTAAAGCCGCCTTGTTTATACTGATGAATCATTTTTTTAGTCTCCTAATAAAAAATGCCGCCGTAAGGCGGCATTTGAATCGAGCAATTTATTTGCTTTCTTCGGTGTTCTCGCACTGCTGATTAGCAATACCGCAGCTGGTTTTGCAAGCGGACTGACAAGAAGTCTGACACTCGCCGCAACCACCGTTCTTAGCGCTATCGCAAAGATTACGGGTTTCAATAGTAATAACGTGTTTCATAATACTGACCTCCGATACATTAGTCTTTAAAAAT
Organism: Acutalibacteraceae bacterium; assembly: GCA_045614505.1. Taxonomy (GTDB): domain Bacteria; phylum Bacillota; class Clostridia; order Oscillospirales; family Acutalibacteraceae; genus SIG607. The sequence goes on from JAZLDA010000060.1 coordinate 1,804, forward strand.
AATACCATATAGGAAAGAATAAGTCAATAGTTGGTACCTACAAAAATTTAAAAATTGTTGAAGAAAAGCTATAAAATATCCCCGACAAGCTGTCGGGGACAAATTTTAGTTTTCGCTGTAAATAACAGTTAAATCGGGGTGGAGCTGAAGAATGGAAGCGGGAACGAATGGAGTAATTGGACCGAAAAATGCTTTTTCAAGTATTTCTTTTTTTGCTTCTCCGTTAGCTATAAGCAACACTTTTTTAGCCTGCATTATAGACATCATACCCATTGTGATTGCCTTTGTGGGAACATCGGCTTCGCTTGCAAAGAAGCGTGCGTTTGCCTTAATGGTGGAGGGGTCAAGGGAAACGAGGTGGGTCTTTGCGGTAAAGAATTCTTCTGGCTCATTAAAGCCGATGTGTCCGTCTAAACCGATTCCCAGAAGCTGCAGGTCAATGCCGCCAAGCTTCTTAATGAGCTTATCGTACTCCTCGCCCTCCTTATCGATATTCTCAGCAGTGCCGCTGGGAACATAAGTGTTGGCTTTGTCGATGTTTACTCTGTCGAAAAGGTTTTTGTTCATAAAGTAACGGTAGCTCTGGTCGTTTGTACCGTCAAGACCTACGTACTCGTCAAGGTTAACACTGGTAACGGCAGAAAAATCAATGGTACCGTTATTAAAATATTCTGTCAGCTTATCGTATGTACCTACAGGTGATGAGCCTGTAGCAAGACCTAACACACAGTCAGGCTTGTTTATGATTTGCGCCGCAATAATATTTGCAGCCTTTGTGCTGAGTTCTTCGTAGTTCTTTACTGTGATGAATTTCATAGTGCATCGCTTCTTTCATATTATTTTCTCTCTACGACTGTTTCCTTGCTTTTTACAATACAGTTTGCAGGGAAGACACCGCGAAGAGAAGTGAGAGGATAGACAGAGGTGTTTTTACCTATTACCGTTCCGGGATTTAAAACACAGCCGCAACCCACATCGGCGCCGTCTGCAAGTATGCCGCCGATTTTTCGAAGTCCGGTTTCATAATCAGCGTCTGCGTGGATAACCACAGCCTTGCCGTCAGACTTTAAATTGGAGCAAATAGAGCCTGCGCCCATGTGCGCTTTATTGCCGAGAACGGAGTCCCCTACATAATTATAATGCGGAACTTGAACTTTATCAAGTAAAATACAGTTTTTTAGTTCAGAAGAATTTCCGATAACGCAATTTTCGCCCGTAATAACACTGCCTCGGATAAATGCGCCGGGTCTGATTTCGGTGCCTTTTCCTATAATTGCAGGTGCTTCAATGGTGGCGGTGGGGTATATTTTAACGTTTTCCCCAACAAGTACGCCTTCCTTTATTTCGGTGAAACCGGACATACCTTTTTCTATGAGTGCTAAAATATATTCTTTGATTTTAGGAAGCATATC
>JAZLDA010000061.1:0-1854 GCA_045614505.1 Acutalibacteraceae bacterium
TTATAGCCTCGCCTATACCGTAATAATTTTCTATAAGCTCAGCTTTCTCAAGCGCACCGTAGCCTTTAGATATTACGGTGGTTTTTATTCCGGCTCTTGCGGTGTAAAGTGAAGCGGATATTCCTGCAGGTCCCGAGCCGACTATAATGATTTCTTTCATAATATGTAAACTCCTTTCGTGGAGATAATGTCAAATATTTTGCTTTTTAGTATTTAAAAATATATAAAGTTGTGGTACAATATAATAAGTAATTAGAGTAAAAGGGGTGTGTTCTTTGAGCGCGATAGCTGAAAAAAGCACAGAAAAATCAATAATTCTTGAAGAAATTCTTCCTTTTTGGGATAAGCTTACGTGTGAGCAGAAGACCTCGCTCTCCGAAAACACTATAAGCGTCAAATGCCGCAAGAAGAGCAATATCGTAGACGATACCTGTCGAGGCATGGGCGCGATATATGTAAAATCGGGAACACTCCGCGCATATCTTTTGTCCGAGGAGGGAAGAGAGATAACTCTGTACCGACTTTCAAAGGGCAATTTTGGCGTACTTTCGAGCGCTTGTGTCTTAGACGATCTGAATTTTGATATATTTGTTGACGCTGAAAGCGATGCCGAAATATATATAATAGGTTCAAAAAGCTTTTCGAAAGTCGTCAAAGAAAACGTTTATGCCGAAAATTTTGCACTTAAAGAGGCGACCTCAAGGTTTTCAGAGGTCATCTGGACACTTGAACAGACTCTTTTTATGAGCTTCGATAAACGTCTCGCGATATTCCTTATAGATGAGATCGCCATGAATGGCGGAGATACCGTTTATATGACTCACGAGCAGATAGCCAAGCACATGGGCTCGGCAAGAGAGGTCGTGTCAAGAATGCTCAAATATTTCTCGTCAGAGGGAATCGTGAGCTTGTCAAGAGGCGGAGTAACCATTATAAATAAAGAGAAACTCCGCCGCCTGACATATTAAATTTTAGTCGAGCAGGGCAAGAACTGCATCCTTGGGACGCATTCCTGCGGTCTGCGAAACTACTTTTCCATCCTTAATAACTATAAGGGTGGGAATACTGAATATTCCGAATTTCTCGGCAAGGGAAGGGTCGTTATCGACGTTTACCTTGCCGACTTTTATGTCGGGACGCTCGTCGGCGATCTCGTGGATCGTGGGAGCGAGCATACGGCAAGGACCGCACCACTCTGCCCAGAAATCAAGCAGAACGGTCTTTTCGGACTGCATTACTTCGGTATCGAAATTATCTTTTGTAATTGTAACAGTAGACATATTTATTTTCCTTTCTTTTTGTGAAAATTTCTTTCTGTTAGTATTATACCTTATAAAAAAGCATTTTTATGTGATTTTATCACATGATTTTTCGATTTCTTATTGATAATGATTACTGTTAGCGTGATTAAGTCACAGAAAAATACAAAAAAAGATGTTATAATAAGCATGTCAAATGAAAGACGACAATAAAATTTATGAGGTGCGATATGGAAAACAACGAAATTCGTAAAAATCGCAACACACCTCAAAGGCAGCTTGTAAAAAGAATAATTGATGAAAGCTGTGATCACCCTACGGCAGACACCGTGTACAAAAGAGTGATAGAAGAGGACCCGAGAGTAAGTCTTGGAACTGTTTACAGAAATTTGGATTTTCTTTCAGAAAATGGACAGATACTAAGGATAAGAATTCCTTCAGGTCCCGACCATTTCGACTTCAATACAAATCCGCACATTCACTTTTACTGTACCGAGTGCCGTAGCATCAGCGATATGCCGGACGAGAGTGTAAAGACCGATAAGGCGGATAGCCTACCCGAAGCGACAGGTTATAATATAAAGGAAAGATTCTT
>JAZLDA010000062.1:0-28216 GCA_045614505.1 Acutalibacteraceae bacterium
ACATAAAGCACAATACCGCCTCCTGAGAATTTCTTTTCTGCGGCATTTGCGTGAATGGAGCAGAAAATATCTGCTTTAAATTCATTGGCTCTCCTGCAGCGTTCTGGACGGCTTACATCGGTTTTGCCTGTTCGGTCGTCTGTACGGATAAGCTCATACCCCGTATACGCTTTAAGACCTTCCTCAATAAGTACCGCAATTCTGTTATTAAGCCACCACTCGCGTGTTTCGTTTGGGTCAAGGGTTTTATCGCAGCGTTTTCCTGCTGTGTATAATCCGTGACCTGCATCTATTGCAATTTTATAAGACATATTTATTTCTCCTTTCAAACCTTTTCACGGTGATATTCTTCAAGAAGCAAAACTCTTCTTTTTACATCTTCGATTTCTCCCTCTATTAAAGGGATTTTGGTTGCAAAGCCGTTGTGCTTGTCCACCTTGTGTTCAAGCTGTTCTATGCGATAATTAGTCAGCTTACTTGAGGCAAGTATACCGCCTAAAGTTCCCAGCATTGTGCCGAGAAAGGCAATCAGAGCAACAATTATTTCACTGTTCATATTCTCGCCTCCCTAAACAAGCGTTATTGTCCAATCAGGTCGGCTTGCAACAAGTGAAGCCCATTCTTTACTTGTACTGCCGTCTGCCGCACCCGAACTTGTTTCAAATGCAGAGTTAATTGCAGTTTTAGAAAATGTAACTGTTTGTCCTGTAACATCTGCTAAATTTTCCATTACATTTCGCACCGAGACAGCAGATAATTTGTTACACCTTGACAGATTAAAGTCTTTTGTAATTTCCCCACCTATACCTAAATTCACAAGTCTGCTTTGCCAACAAGTCGCTGCCATAGCCGCTTGTGGCGGTATTAGGTTTTTTATAGTCACAATGTATGTTGAATTAAAGAATGACGTAAGATGTGAAGTCTGTGTAATTTGCGATAGGTCAATAGTTCCTATTGTCGAAATTCTTGTTTGAAAAAACATCTGCCCTTGTGGGTTTGATGGGTTAATATCTATTTCAAATGACAACCCACGATTAATAAATATATCGTCTAAATCACCTGTGTACTGACAATAAGCAAACATCATATAGGTGCTTTCAATTTTAATGCTGTATTTAGGTTTTAATGTTTCTTCATTCCAACCGTAACCCATAAAAGCACCCTCGTAGTGTTTACGGTTTCCATTGTCTTGGTAGATGTCCCAAAATCGGTCGTATTCCGCTCTCTGTCCTGCTTCATAACCTTCGTCGTAATTACCTCCACCGCCGCTCTCTTGCCCTGCTTTATAGACTTCCTTAACACCCTCAGCCATACCGTCAAGGGTGAGAGATTCAGTACCTCCTGTGTAGGAACGAATGTTATCAGCAATAGCCGTCATTTTTTCATTTACTGTCGGCACTACCAAGCACCTCCCAGGAGTGTTTCGTCAATGTATCCCTTAACCGAATTCATTCCCTGTGTGAATTCTTCATTGGTTACATAAACGCCCGTTTCTTTCAAATAGGGTGATGGTATAAAAACATTGTCATGGGTATCACTGGTCATTGAATAGGTACCGTCTTTCGGGAAGGTAAAGCTCTTAAAGCTGTGATACGATGAATTTATATCACCCATATAAAAATCATCAAACCTTTCATAAGGTTCGAACGATGTAGCTGAATACCCAAGTTCAACCTGCAAATATACTGTCACATCATAGCTTTTACCTTTTTCAACAAAAGCCGTAAGCCGACCGTATGTGATAACTTCATCATTAAGAGGGATGCCGTCGCCTACCTTTTTGATATGTTCATTGCCGTCAATTCCGTCAAATACCGCATAAATTATATCTTCGCCGTTAACCGCAGAAGCAAACTGATGATAAGAATTTCCTTCAATCGACGGGTTAGCCACAATAAAACGAGTAAGCGGAATATACCCTGTTTCGGTTGCAGTACCCCTTAAATTCACTCCGCCATCCTCAAGCTTTGTTACTGTTATGCCATTACTGACATTTGACGGAAGTGTGTCAATAAGATTTTTACCGGTAATGGTTATATCAAAATCACGGTCTTTCGCGGCTTTTAAATACATCACACTTCCGCCTACTGCTTTATCAAATCTGTAAGCCGAATAAATAAGACTGTAATCTTCTGCTTCTGACAGTTTGGCTTCAGTGAGCACGGAAGGGTCACCTTTATCTCCCTTTTCTCCGGTGTCGCCTTTCTCTCCTTTTTCGCCCCTTTCCCCTTGAGGGCCTATTGGTCCCTGTATACCCTGAGGTCCTTTTTCACCTTGAGGGCCTTTTTCTCCGGTGTCACCCCTGTCACCTTTATCCCCTTTATCACCCTTGAAAACACCGTTATCGGCATCGTCACGCACACTCTGTGCAACCTTTTTTGTGGAATCGCACATTAAAAGAAGCTGTTCATATTCCGTCAGTGACGGTGTAGCAGGAACATCTCCCTCACCGTAGCCGCTCATTAAGACCGACACAGAAGTAGCGTTTGTGGTTATACGGCTGTCTTCCTTGCTTCCGATAAGTGAAAGCGAAAATTTGGGAACGGTAATAACCTCATAGGGCACAATATACGTGTTATCACCGATAAAAAAGCCTGTGTCCTCATCAAGAATAACCGATACGCCCTTTCCGGTGGCATTTCTGAAAAGTGCAGTAATGCTGTACCCCTTCCATTCGTCGGATAATTCAAATTTAACCGACAGGTAGTTTACCGAGTCAGAATAAATCGGGTCGTGAAATGTTTCCAGATGCTGACCCTTTACCTTTGCATAAATCATATAATTAAACCTTTCTTAATGTATTAGCAACAGTTGACCTTCCACCGACTTTCTGCTGCCGAATATATAATACAGGTTTAATTTGCGACATTCACCGACATCTTTTTGCACATTTGGTGCAAAACTGCTGTGCATAATCGGTGTATAACGATTATATAAATAAAAAAATGAGCCTCACGGCTCATTTTTTTATTTCATATATTTATCTAGATATTTCTTTGTTTCTATTACCTGTCCTGAAATGCGGGAATCTTCAGCTGCAAATACCAGCAGATGATTAGCGCAGGAAATTCCGATTTCGCTTACCTCTTCCTTTTTAAGTTCTCCGGTAATATACTTGTAAAGAGCATTTACAATACCTGTGTCTCCTCCACCGTGACCCGAAGTAATAGAGTCACCTGCAACTGAAATTTCAGCGTCAAGATAGCGGAATTCTTTGGTTGCAAAATCATAAAAACGGAATTGCTTACCATCCTCTGCACCCATTTCGCAATGCAGCATACCCTTTGTTCCCATAATATCGCTGTATCTGCCACCTTTGGTAAAGGCGCACATAGTAAGAAGAACCGTGGTTTTATCTTCAAATTCCATATTTACGGTCTGATGGTCAACAACGTCATTATCACACTTAAATACGCACTTACCGTACTGAGTGTTCTTTAACGCATTCATAACATCTTCGTCTGTGGGGTTAACCTTTAGTGTTGAAGCAGTTCTGAACCAAGAGTTTTTCTTATCATCATAGTAAAGCTTTACGCTGTTATAAGGGCAGGTATCATATTCAGGACATCCCTCAAAGCATCTCTCAGGGGAGCCCTCAGGAGCATTTTCACGGGTAAAATAGGTAAGAGCACCAAAGGACTGAATCTTAGTGCACTGCTTTCCTACAAGCCACTGAAGAATGTCTATATCGTGACAACATTTCTGCAAAAGCATAAAGGATGCTCTGTCGGAATTTCCCCAGTTGCCTCTTACAAAGCTATGGCTTTGATGAACATTTCCTACAGCTTCAGTGTGGTTAATAGAAACAACCTTACCTATGAGCCCGTCGTCAATAATTTTCTTAAGCTGCATAAAATAAGGGGTATAACGTAGAACATGGCAAACCATTATTTTTCTGCCGTATTTCTCAGCTTGCTTATAAATCATACCGCACTCCTCAGGAGTGGGGGCAACAGGTTTTTCAAGAAGAAGGTCATAACCTAATTCAAGTGCCTTCATAGAGGGTTCAAGATGAAGTCTATCCATAGTACCGATAACAGCAACATCAGCAAACTTCGGTCTATCAAGAATTTCTTCCCAAGAGCTATAGCAATTTTCTTCAGGACAGTTATGCTTATTTTTTATGTATTCCCTTGCGGCGTCCACCGGCTCTGCAACACCGATAACCTTAAATTTTTCAGGATATCTTGCCATAATGTCAGTGTAGCCTCTTCCTCTGAGACCTGCTCCTATTACAATTACCTTTATCGGTTCCATAATAATACCTCCATAAAATCAAAGACTTGAAAATCAATAATTTTTGTGATAAAATCTCTTTATCAACTTATATTATACATTTTTTACCTAAAATGTAAATTGAATATTATATACATAATCTTTGATTTTATATACAAAAAGGAGTATTATGAATCAGTTTATTATACGGAATAATCCGTCAATTACGGCGCTCCACTCACTTTTTACCTACACCTACCCCGCCGATTTCAAATTTCACGGTGAGAGCCACGATTTCTATGAAATAATAATTATTCTATCGGGAAATGCAACCGTTGCCGCCGACAGAAATGTTTTTTCTCTCTCAAGCGGTCAGGCATTTCTTCATCCGCCTATGCAGTTTCACAATGTAAGCAGTATCGGCAGCGATGAGCTCACTGTGGGGGTTATTTCCTTTTCGGGCAAGCATATTCCCAAAGTATTTAATCAAGTATGCGTAATTGAGGATATTTCCGCAATTAACACTCTTTTCAAAAAGGCACGGTCTGTTTTTACCTTTAATGATATATGGGTAACAGGCACAAAAAAAGAAGACTGTGACTATTTCACATTTATAAAAGAATTTGAGCTGTTTCTATTAACGCTGGGGGAAAACACACTTAAAAAAAGCGCAGAAAAAGGAATCGGCGAAAGAAACTATTCTTTCATTGTTAAAACCCTCGAAGAGCATATCACAGAACCGCTTAAAGTAAAGGATATTGCACTCCTTTGCAATATGAGTGAAATCGGTCTTCAGAAAACCTTTTCACGATACGCCGGTGTAGGAATAATGGAATATTTCAATAATATCAAAATACGAAAATCCATTGAATTATTAAAACAGGGACTGACAGTTAAGGAAACCTCACTTGCACTGGGATATTCCGATCCGAACTATTTTTCAACAGTCTTCAAACGATTTACCGGACACTCCCCCTCAAGATTCAAAAAATAACAGCAAGAAATATCCAGTGAATCTAAAAAAACACTTGATTTATAAGCAAGGTTTAGTGTATAATGTGTAGGTCGATATGCCGGTGTGATGGAATTGGCAGACGTGACGGACTCAAAATCCGTTGATGGCGACATCGTGTGGGTTCGAGTCCCACCACCGGCACCAGAAAAGAACCCACATTTGTCTACGACAAGTGTGGGTTCTTTTCAACGAAATAAATCCCTTGCGTGATTTGTGAAATGCACTTCGTGCGCGAAATATTGCTTCGCAATGTGAAATGCCTGTTCCGTCAATTATGGTACAATTCACTCTTACCTTAAATAAAACCTGTCTTGCGTATGCAAGGCAGGTTTTTGCACATACTAACAGCGGTGATATAAATGAATTTAGCCGATTACAGTGATTCTTTTCTTCACAGCAGTATTGATGAAAATATTGCTTATATAAAAACCATCTTCTTAAATGACGATATTTTAAGGGTGAGAGAGCTCTATATGTTAAGCGGAAGAAAATGTGCTCTTTTCTTTCTTGACGGTATGGTGAATAACGTTTCTCTTAATGAATCGGTGGTACGCCCTCTGCTCACCTATGAGGGTGGGGTGCCTTTAGAGGGTATCAGTGATTTTTCTTGTCTTCATATTCTTTTTGCCGCTGAGGCAACCGTGCAAACCTCTGTTGAAGAAATGCTAAGAAGCCTGCTTTACGGCGATACACTCATTATATTTGACTCTGATACAAAAGCTGTTACCCTTAACACCAAAGGCTGGCGTACCAGAGGAATCAGCGAGCCTGGTGACGAAAGGGTGCTTGAGGGCCCCAGAGAGGGCTTTGATGAAGCGGTAATGCTGAATATGGCAATGATACGCCGAAAGCTTCCTACACCCGACCTAAAGGCAGAATATGTGAGGGTAGGCAGACGCACCGACACAAGAATGTTTATCTGCTATCTTGATTCTCTTGTAAACAGAACCGCACTGAGAGAACTAAAAAACAGACTCAAACAAATTGATATTGACGGTGTGCTGGATTCAAACTATATAAACGAGCTTGTAAATTCAAATCGCTTTTCCCTTTTTAAAACCGCAGGCACCACGGAACGCCCAGACATTGTGGCGGCAAGATTGCTTGAAGGCAGAGTTGCGCTATTTGTGGACGGCACACCTGTGGTGCTCACAATCCCTTACCTATTCAGCGAAAACTTCCAGTCGGACGACGACTATTACCAGAACTATATTGTCGCCTTTATCGGCAGAATACTGAGATATATATGCTTCTTCCTCAGTATAAGTCTGCCGGGCATTTATTTAGCGCTTATTACCCACCACAAACAGCTTGTGCCCACTTCCTTTTTTATAACCGTAGCCTCTTCCCGTCAGGGCGTTCCATTTCCCAGTGTTATTGAATGTCTTGTGCTGGTACTTGTATTTGAAATGCTCAGAGAAACAGGGCTGAGAGTCCCTCAGAGTATGGGTCACGCTTTGAGTATTGTAGGCGGTCTTGTTATCGGTCAAGCGGCAGTTGAGGCCAAAATAGTCAGTGCTCCTATGCTCATAATCGTGGCGGCAAGCGGTATATCGGGACTAATGGTACAAAAGCTCAAAGGGGCAGTGTTCTACAGCAGAATAACCCTTGTGTTGTTAGGTAATTTTTTTGGTTTATTCGGTTGCTTTGCAGGACTTACCGCTTATATTTCGGTGGTCTTTTCTCTTTCCTCTTTCGGCACTGATTATACCTGCGCTTTAAATAATATCAGCTTCCAGAGTATTAAAGATACCTTCTTTCGTGCTCCCATTTATAAAATGTTCAAAAGACCCGAAGGTTTAAGCCGCAACGAGGTACGGCAGAAAAGGAGCAAAAAATAAATGAAAATTATTAAAATACTTTGCTGTCTCAGCCTTGTTTTTACTCTTTCGGGCTGTAGTATGCTCACCGACTATAGGGAGAGCGAGCAGGTTATCGTGGTTTCTGCCTTAGGCTTTGACTATAAAGACGGAGCTCTGAAAATTTCCGCCGAGACTGTTTCAAAGGCGGAAAGCAGTGAATCAATTATAATTACCTCTGCAGGAAAAAATATCAGTAACTCAATAGAAAATTTAAAGAAAACTGCGGGAGTACCACTTATCTTATCTCATTGCGGAGCAACTGTATTAGGGCAAACGCTAAGCGCAGAACAAATAAACGAGATATTGCTTTATCTCTGCACCCTTTACGAATTCCCCTCAGACAGCCGCGTTATGTCAAGTGAAAACGCCCTTTCACTGATAAAATGTAAAAATATAACCGGTGAGCAAGTTGGCTACGGACTTATGAGGCTATTAAAAGAAAATAATATTGACAGCCGCCTTTTTGTAATTTTGCGAAACGAAAAAACTTCGCTTCCCGCTTTTAAAGTTGAGAAAGAAAACTATATTTTAAAGGACAGTTTATGGATACCAAAATAAATAATAATCTATCCTACATTGCACTAATTTCTCTTTTTTTTATCGGCAACACCGTTATTAATTTGCCATTTGGAGAGAATATTAACGGTTCACTGCCGGGCTTTTTCATTGCAGTACTTGCTTCTATCCCCTTTGTACTGCGTATTAGTAAAATTTCATTAAGTGCAAATAAATCCTTTTTCGGCGTTACCGTCACCTGTCTTTTTGTTATGTATGCGCTTTTTTGCGGCATCGTAACTCTTAGAAATTATGTCACCTTCAGCGATAAAATAATTCTCCCTGAAATCGGTAGTTTTTTTCCTTCTCTGCTGTTTTTAGGTTTACTGTGGCTCATTTGCCGTGAAAAAGGAAGCGTCCTTTTAAAGTTATCTTTAATAAGCGCACTGCTGGTGTTCATAACGGTGATTATTCTTTTTCTTTTAAGCCTTAACAATATATCATTAAAGGCGCTTATACCAAATAAGTCGCCCACATTAAAGGAAATAGGCTATCAAGCGCTTTCCTACCTTTCAATGAGCTTTATTGAAGGAGTAGTGCTTATAGGCATAATAAAAGAGAAAAAGAGAAAAGCAATTCTTGGCGGTTTTCTAACGGGAGCGGCAGTGTTGCTAATAGTCCTCTTGCAGTCGGTGTCGGTTTTCGGCTACTCACTTCTCTCCAATCTTAATTACCCCTACGCTTCCGCTATGAGCGTCATTACCTTCGGGGATAAATTTTCTCGTATGGAAGGTTTTTCCTATCTGCTGTATTTTTTCTGCACTCTCATAAAAACTGCTGTTTGTATAAAAGCAGCAAAATCAGCACTGTGCAAATTTTTCCCGAAAACGGAAAAATATTTTATGCCTGCAGTGCTGACTGTTTACGCCTTACTCTGTGTCTTTACAGACTTTTTCGTTAATCTTCCATTTATGACTGTAGCCCCGTTCTTAACTATTCCTGCAGTTATACTCACCATATTAGCTCCAAAATACAATTAATCCCTTTCCCCTAAATATTATCATATTCCCTTGCAATATAAAACCAGGTCCATGGGCCTACACTTCCCGTTACAGGCAGACCGTAAAGCCTCTGGAATTCCCTTACGGCTGCTGCCGTAGCAGGACCGTATATACCGTCCACTGTTATATTACCGAGGCTTGGCAAATAGCTCGATATAGCAGACAGATAGGTTTGCAGATTACGAACATTATTACCCCGCATTCCCTCGCTGAGTACATAACCTGGGTACAGAGCGGCACGGTTTCCTGCATATCCCTCGGGAAGATTTCTTATAATGCTGTCATAAATTTCTCTGATTTTATTCCAAGTTTCTATTTCTACATTTCCTGTTACAGGCAAACCGTAAAACTGCTGAAAGACCCTTACTGCATTAACGGTATCTTCGCCGTAAACTCCGTCTATAGGCAGAGTATTAAGATTTCCGTTAAAGTAGGCAAGCACATTAAGATAATACTGTATTGCCCTCACCTGATTGCCGCTGCTTCCAAGGGTTAATTCACTTTCATAAGGCAGGTCTGCCTCCTCCACCGTAATACCAATAGAATTAAGTTCGGTAAGTCTTCTCACTCCCACAAACAGTCTTTTGATTCTATACCAGGTAGCTTTGTCAACCTCACCTGTCTGGGGCAGGAAGAACACCTCCTGAAATTTACGCACCGCCTCTTCAGTTCTCGTATCGAAAATTCCGTCGGGCAGTGTTATATAATTTATAGCAGGATAATTTCTCGATATGGCATTAAGCTGAGTCTGGATTATTTGCACATCATTTCCCGAATCTCCCACTCTCAGCGGAGTGCCCGGATAGGACTCGTCAACATCGGCTATGGGAGCGTTCATAATGATATTTATGTCATCTCCGTAATAGTTCTGCAGTATCTGATATGGGGTAAACCCCTGCTCTGCAAGGGTAACGGTACCCCACTGTGAAAGCCCTGCACAGGTTGAAGTGGTACCGTTGCAGAACTGTGTAAAAAAAGGCTGAACACTGCCCTGCTCCACCACATAGCTGTCAAAAATTTCATCAACGATTTGGCTTATATTCTCAAAAACAGCTCTGTCCTTAACATAAGCCTGGTCAAACTGTGTTGAATTTGTTATATCAAAATCATACCCCTGACTTTTGTACCATTCAGTATAAATTCTGTTAAGGGCAAAGGTAATTATTGCATAGATATTTGCTCTGAGCGACTCTTCGGGCCATGTAGGATAAATTTCACTTGAAGCAACGTTTTTTATGTAGTCGATAAAGGGTACAGTTATATTTTCGGCATTAGCGGAAGGAGCGCCCAAATGCACCGTAATATCTGTTGGAATAACCGGATTAAGTGGCATAGCTTATCACCTCGTTATAGAGTATATGGTTCTTCTTCGTCTTCTGTTTGCTCGCCTGTCAGCCCTCCTGTAGCTGCAAGCCATAAAAGTCTCATTTGCTGTATGGATACTACCGAATCAAAAACAGGAATATTAACAAGATTGCTATCAAGAAAACCCTCTGCCGAAGCCGTAATATTATATAGCCCGTAAACTATTTCACCATTTCTGGGAGCAAGAGTTGTATCCCTTAAAGGAGCGGCGAGATTTACGGCAGGTGTCTTTCCGCTTTCATCGGTAGTAAGGGTGTAAAGTGTCTGCCCTGTAACGGGGTCGGTTATAACTACCGTTGCATTTTTTAAAGGACGGCTCTCAGCAGAATTCACCACCACTATAAGACTTCCCAGTCCGTCCATAGGCAGCTCTGCAACGGCAGGTACAGCAACATGTTCAGGCTCAGTATCCGGCATAGGTTCGGGTATAGGTTCGGGCATAGGTTCCGGTACGGGTGGAGTAAGCTCAGTCTTAATGCTTCTTTTCATCATCCGTTTCATTTCTTCAATATATTCGTCAATACTTTTTTCATGCATAAAATCACCTCTATGAAAAATATATGTAAACAACACATTCCCTATTCCCCTTTCCCTATTCCCCTTCCCCTAAAAAAACAACCGACTCTTTCGAGTCGGTTAGTTTTTTCTTACATTTTCTTAACACCAATGGTAACCTTTTCGCCGTTTAAATCCCATTCTTTACTGTAGCCGTCCATTGAGTCGAAATCAAACTCATCAGCAAGGGTATCAACCGAAATTTCCATAGCATTCTTTTCGGTGATATCGGCAATCTTTTCGTTATCCTGCATAAATACGGCAATGTGGTCAGTAACCAGGAAGCCTGCTTCCTTACGCATTGTCTGAATTTTGCTGGTAATTTCTCTTACAAAGCCCTCTTCAATAAGCTCATCTGTAAGAACGGTATCAAGAGCAACGGTAATACCGTTATCAGACAGAGTAAAGAGCCCTTCTTTTTGTACCGTGTCAATAAGCAGGTCTTCTTCACTAAGCTCTACAGTACCGCTTGCGAAATCGAATACTAACTTGCCGTTTGCCTTTAGCTCGTTATAAGCGGCAGTGCCGTCAAGCTCGCTTAAAGCAGTTCTTATTTCAGAAAGCTGTTTGCCGTACTTAGGACCTACAGTTCTCAGCTGTGGCTTAAAGGAGTAGCTTGAAAGAGCACCTGTATCCTCAACGAAGGAAACCATCTTAAGATTAAGCTCGTCTCTTATAATGGTAACGGCTTCATCGCTCAAAGCCTTGTCGCACTTAACATACATACCCGACAGAGGCTGACGGTTTTTAAGGTTAGCTCCGTTTCTGGCGGCTCTGCCAAGCACTACTATGCTGAGCACCTTTTCCATATCTGCTTCCAGTTCCAAATCAATAGCAGTTTCATCAATTGTGGGGAAATCACAAAGGTGAATACTCTCGGGAGCAGAGCTGTCAAGGTTTCTTACAAGATTTAAGTAGATGTTCTCTGCCATAAAGGGAATCATGGGAGCGGCAGCCTTAGCGGTGGTAACAAGGGCTGTGTAAAGGGTCATATAGGCAGCAACCTTATCATCCTCCATACCCTGTACCCAGTAACGCTCTCTGCCACGGCGAACATACCAGTTACTAAGGCTATCAACAAAGCTTTCCAGTGCTCTTGCAGCTTCGGGAATTCTGTAGTTATAAAGGTTTTCGTCCACTGATTTCACCATAGAATTCATTCGAGAAAGCAGCCATTTATCCATAACCGACAGCTTGCAATCAGAAAGACTGTACTTTGTGGGGTCGAACTTATCAATATCTGCATAGAGCACATAGAACGCATAGGTGTTCCACAGTGTACCCATAAACTTTCTCTGACCCTCGGTAACAGCCTTTCCGTAGAAGCGGTTGGGTAGCCAGGGAGCGGAGTTAGTGTAGAAGTACCAACGAACAGCATCTGCACCGTAAGTTTCCAGTGCATCAAACGGGTCAACGGCGTTGCCCTTGGATTTACTCATCTTCTGACCGTGTTCGTCCTGAACATGACCTAAAACGATAACGTTTTTATAGGGTGCTTTATTGAAAAGTAAAGTAGAAATAGCAAGCAGTGAATAGAACCAGCCTCTGGTCTGGTCAACTGCTTCGGAAATGAAGTTTGCAGGGAACTGCGCCTCAAAGAGTTCTTTGTTCTCAAAGGGATAATGGTGCTGTGCAAAGGGCATTGCACCACTGTCAAACCAGCAGTCAATAACCTCGGGCACACGCTTCATAACGCCGCCGCAATCTGGACACTTAATGGTCACTGCATCAACAAAGGGACGATGAAGCTCAATATCCTCAGGACAGTTATCACTCATTTCTTTGAGCTCTGCAATACTGCCCACAGCGTGACGGCAACCGCATTCACACTCCCAGATATTCAGCGGAGTACCCCAGTAACGGTTACGTGAGAGTCCCCAGTCCTGAACATTTTCGAGCCAATCGCCGAATCTGCCCTTACCAATGCTCTCGGGAATCCAGTTAATGGTGTTGTTATTGCGAATAAGGTCTTCCCTTACATCGGTCATCTTTATAAACCATGACTCTCTTGCATAGTAAATAAGAGGAGTGTCACAGCGCCAGCAGAAGGGATAATCATGCTCGAATTTCGGCGCATCGAAAAGCAGTCCACGGCTATCAAGGTCAACAAGCACCTTGGGGTCTGCGTCTTTTACAAAAAGTCCTGCAAAGGGAGTTTCCTCTGTCATATTACCTTTGCCGTCAACGAACTGAACAAAGGGTAAATCATATTTTCTGCCAACCTTGGCGTCGTCTTCACCAAAGGCAGGAGCAATGTGAACGATACCTGTACCGTCAGACATTGTAACGTATGAATCGCAGGTGATAAAGTGACCTTTTTTCTTCTGCTTGTCAGCGCAAGCTTTTGCACACTCAAAGAGAGGCTCATATTCTCTGTGCTCAAGGTCAGTACCCTTCATAGTCTCAAGAACTGTATATGCAGGTGCATCCTCGGTTGCAAGCCCTGACAATACTTTGTCAGCAAGAGCTTCGGCAAGATAATAAACATTGCCGTCATTTGCCTTAACTTTAATATAGGTATCCTCTGGGTTTACGCAAAGGGCAACGTTGCTGGGCAGAGTCCAGGGGGTTGTTGTCCATGCGAGGAAGAATGCATCTTCGCCTATAACCTTAAAGCGAACAACGGCGCTTCTTTCCTTTACTGCCTTATAGCCCTGAGCTACCTCGTGAGAAGAAAGAGGTGTTCCGCATCTGGGACAATAAGGAACGATTTTAAAGCCTTTATAAAGAAGACCCTTATTATAGATTTCCTTTAAAGCCCACCACTCGGACTCAATAAAATTATTGTCATAGGTAACATAAGGGTTATCCATATCAGCCCAGAAGCCTACTGTCTGTGAGAAATCCTCCCACATTCCCTTATACTGCCATACGCTTTCCTTACAGTGAGAAATAAAATCGGCAAGACCGTATTTTTCAATCTGCTCCTTGCCGTCAAGCCCCAGCTTCTTTTCAACCTCAAGCTCAACAGGCAGACCGTGGGTGTCCCAGCCCGCTTTTCTGGGCACCATATAGCCCTTCATAGTGCGGTAACGGGGTATCATATCCTTAATAACACGGGTCAGTACATGACCGATATGAGGCTTGCCGTTGGCGGTTGGAGGGCCATCATAGAACACATAAGGCTCTCCCTGTGCTCTTGACTCAATACTCTTTTCAAAAATCTTATTTTCACGCCAGAATTTTTCAATTTTCTTTTCTTCTGCCACGAAATTAAGATTGGTGGATACTTTTTCGTACATTTTAATACCCCTTTATTTAAAGCTTTTTATATATTAACATAACATATATAAAAAAGCAACATTAATTTATCTGTTGAAAGCAGAGCCGTAATATCCGCTGTTTGTCTCTGCATTGGCGTTATTATCAGCATTTTCTCCGTCTTTCACCAGTTTTCCTGCCACAATAAATCTTGCGTCATTACTGCTGTAGGCACAGGTAGAAAGGGTTACAATTCTGTCTCCCACACCTACCTGAACATCGGTTTTGATTTTAGACTTTGTAAAGGCGTGAGAAATATACTTATTCATTCCCGCTTCCCCGTAGATTCTGCCGTAAGCAGTGTCTTTGGAGTTGGTTTCATAGGCTGCAAAAATAACGAGTTTGAACTTTCCTTCGGGAGTGAAAATATACATCTCGGGATATTTCTCATAATAAGACTGCTTTTTATAATTAAGCAGAGTTCTGAACATTGAGCCGTTATCCATACTGTGACCGTAAATTACGGTGTTAGCACCCGAAAAGTCAGACCGCGAAGCGTAGTCCATAAATATTGAGCCGTTGATATTCTTCTTACCGTTTATAAGATGATTAAGGTAATAAGAATTATCCTTTCCCTGCAAAATCGGGTAGTTTATAACTCCGTTTTTGCTGAATATCCAGCCTACAACATCCTTGTTCTGAGCCTTTAGCTTTTCAAAATCAATGGAATCGGGAACTACTACTTCCTTTTTAGTACCATTTCCGCCGCCAGAACCACCGCTGCCGTCTTCACCGGAAGAATCGGAGGAGGTATCGTTGGAATAGCTCACGTACTCTCCTGCCAGGTCATCGTTTAGGTTATCATTGTTGAAATCCTGCCAGAAGTAAGAGCCTATATTATAGAGACAGAAAACAAGAACAGCGCAAAGAAGTACAATGAGTATATTATAAATTTTCTTTCTGTTCTTTTTGCGTTTTCTGTTTTTCCTTTTTTTTACAATAACTTCTTTATCCTGATTAAAATCGCTCATAAAAATGTCCTTTCTCAGAATTTGAATACTACTTTGCCGTTATCAATGGCAAGTCGGGCATTGAAGGGCTTCCCCGCTTTTGAAGTAAAACCCTTAATCTCACTGCTGACTTTATTTTGAAGCAGCAGCTTCGCGTTTGAAACAGAGATAACTCTCTTGCATATAACTCCCGAAATACGGAAATTACAGCCCTCTTTATAACCGACGCAGCCGTAACCGTACCTGCCTTTTATTACCGTCTTGCCGCAAAGGGGACACTCTCCTATTTCGTCTCCGAAAAAGCCGTTATAGGTATCGGTTTCGGGGGGAACGTCACTGACTTTAAAAACAGAGGCGATTTCTTCCTTTGCTATTTTAACGCTGTCCGAGACGCTGAGGGTGTTTCTGAACACCTTTTTAAGCGCCTGACCCAAAACGCTGGTTTTATATTTATCCATAGAAATACCCATATATGTAAGGGATTCTATCAAATAAATTCCATCGGGCAGAATGTAATATACATCCTTCTTTAAATCAATATACTTTGATTTTATTGCGTTGTCAATAATGCCTGTTCGGGTGGCCTCTGTGCCCAGCTCCAAGCCTTCAAACATTGCCCTGTACTCTTCACTGTCGTCTTCGGTTTCAGCAGCCGCCTTTTCTTCCCTGAATGGGTTTTTAAGGAACTGGTTAAGGGTCTCAATGGTATAGTGCTTTGGCGGTGAGGTTTCCTTTTCTTTGGGAGTAAAGTTTATATTAACCGAGTCTCCCACTTCGAGTTTAGGCAACACCTTATCCTTAGTTTTGCAGTCATCATATTTTGTCCAACCGGGCTCAAGTATTACTGTGCCTTTAAGAACAAATTCCTCAAGGTCACCCACCTTAATATGAAGTTCAGTTTTCTGTGCAACACATTCTTCACTGCAGAAAACTGCCACAAAACGGCGGAACACCGTCTGATATACCTTGAATTCATCTTCACTGAGTGCATCCTTTTTAGGTATCTTGTAGGTTGGTGTGAGGGCTGAGTGTGACTCAATTTTGCTGTCGTCAAAAATGGTCTTTTTATTCTTCATTATAATGGGATAGCCCATAGCACTTATATTGGAAATTATTTTTGAAATTTTATCCTTTTCAGCCGTTGCAAGGTATTCCGAATTTGTTCTCGGGTAGGTAAGATATCCTTTTTCGTAAAGTCCTTGGACAATTTTTAGACTCTCATCCATAGACATTTTATATTTTTTGCCCAGTACGTTCTGCAGTTTGGAAAGGGAGTAAAGCTTACCGGGTGACAGGCTGTCCTTTTTACTCTTTTTGTCACTGACCACGGCTCCTGTAGAGTTATACAAAGCGCACAGTTCTTCTGCCTTTTTGAGAGAATTTTTGTCAAACCGCTTTTTTGAAGTCAGTTCTACCGTTTCTCCGCCCGTTTCTTCATTACTGGTGGGAGCGTAATATATCTCGGGGATAAAATTCTTAATCGCCATATCCCTGTCGTATATAGCCTTGACTATGGGCACTATGACCCTACCGACTCTCAGAAGCATACCTGTTTTAAGGGTTGCAAATCTTGTTAAATTAACACCATAAAGCCAGTCAATATACGTTCTTGCATACCCCTCATTGGCAAGATTATCGTATTGACTTTCTTCCTTCATATCGGCAAGAGCGGCAGCAACCGTTTCAGGGGTCTGGTCGGGAAGCCATAAGCGAAGCAGTTTTTTATCACTCTTAAGTGCGTGAGATATGCAAAGGCGGATAATAATTTCGCCCTCTCTGTCGGCGTCTCCCGCATTAACTATTGCGTCAACATCTTCCCTGTTACAGAGCATGCTTATCAGTTCAAACTGCCTTTTTACTCCTGCATCCTCTCTGCCCTCTGAGTCTCTCCTCAGTTTAAAACGAAAATTTTCGGGAAAGCAAGGGAGATTTTCCATACTCCATCTGCCCGTCTGTGAGCCGCCTGTGTAGTCCTCAATATCACAAAGGGAGAAAAGATGACCGAATGCCCAGGTAACAAGATACCCGTTGCCCTCGTAATAATTGCCCGACTTCTTCATTGTGCCTATTCCCGCAACAATATTTCTTGCAAGACTGGGCTTTTCGGCAATTATTAAAATCATTCTTTTCACCGCCTTTACATAGATACAGTAATTATACTATTAATTTGTTAAAAAAACAAGACAAAATAATTGACAATGTGTGACCGCTGTGATATAATCACTGAGAGTCAATTTGAAATTGAGATTTTTTCAATATGAGGCAAAAAGAATGGCAACAAACATTTTTTCCGAAATAAAAAACAGCTATGATTTCCTCACCAAAACCGAGAAAAAAATAGCTGACAGTATTATAAGCGACCCCAACCGCTTTACACGTCTTTCCATAACCGAATTATCAATGGAGACAAAGGTTTCGCAGGGTAGCATCAATAACTTTTCCAAAAAGCTCTGCGGCGGCGGTTTTTCAGACCTTAAATTAAAAATAGCAGGTTGCATCTCCTCCTATCACGAAAAGCCGTTTTCCACCATAGACAAAACTTCAAGTATGAAGGCGGCGCTCTGCCACAGAATAAATGAAACAATCGAGGCTTTCGGTAACACAAGTGAAATTAATGATGAATCGGTGCTGAAAAATGCGGCAGAGGAAATTCTCAGGGCAAAAAGAATTGAGATATACGGTGTCTATCAGTCGGGTATTGTTGCAAGGGATTTGTGCTATCAGCTAATTCAGCTAGGTATCCCTGCTGCCTTTCAGGAGGATACTCTTATGGGCGCCGTTTCGGCTTCCCTGCTGAGCAGTGACTGTCTTGCCATTGCCCTCTCCTCTTCGGGTGAAACCAAGGATATTATTGATGCAGTTACCATTGCAAAAGAAAACGGAGCGGCAACACTGTGTCTGACTTCAAATAAATTCTCTCCCCTTGCCGTGCTTTGCGACAATGTACTTCTCACTGCCGCAAGCGGTTCTTCCATAAGCGACAGATATAATGAAGTAAGGCTCTCTCAAATGCTTCTGGCAGATACACTTTGCTCATATCTGAGAAGCGTTATTGATGCCGAGGGCAGTGTTCATTATTTTAAAATGCAGGAGATTCTCTCTTCCCACAGTGTTAAAAATGATTAGAGGTAAAATTATGAAACAGTCTGCGAAAAACGCATTTATAATAGGTAGTACCTGTACTATTGCTTATATGTTCGTTTACTTTGTCCGTAACATCCTTTCGGTAGTTTCTCCGAAAATGATGGAAGAAGGAATTTATAACGAAAACCAGATAGGCTCTCTTTCCTCTGTTTTCTTTATAACCTACGCCATAGGTCAGCTTATCAACGGAATTTTAGGCGACAGAATAAAGGCTAAATATATGATGAGTCTGGGACTGATTTTAGCAGGACTTTCCAATATTGTTTTCTGTTTTAAGTCGGCAGGCTTTACCCTTATTTATATTTCCTACGCCCTATGTGGCTTCTTTCTTTCTATGATTTACGGGCCAATGACAAAGCTGGTTGCTGAAAACACCGAGCCGCTTTATGCTTCCCGTTGTAGTGTAGGCTATAATTTTTCCTCACACTTAGGTTCTCCCATAGCAGGAATTGCGGCAGTACTGCTTTCCTGGGCATTAGTTTTTCTGACAGGCGGTATCACCCTTATTATAATAGGAATTGCTTGCTTTATAATCTTTACCGTATTAGAGAAAAAAGGTATTATAACCTACAAAGAAAAGGAAAAGAGCAACAAAAAGGGTAATGGTATAAAATCCCTCTTTCAGCGTAAAATCGTCAAATTTACATTTGTCTCCATTCTTACCGGAATTGTGAGAACCTCTGTGGTTTTCTGGTTACCTACATACTATACACAGTATTTAAGCTACACCTCCGACCAGTCGGCAGTGATTTTTACCGTCACTTCCCTTGTGACCTCACTTAATGCCTTTTTTGCCATAGTGGTTTATGAAAAGCTCAACCGTAATATAGATTTAACCCTGCTGCTTTCTTTTGGTACTTCAGCCGTCTTTTTCTTGAGCTGTATTTTTATAAATCAACCTTTAGCCAATGTAATTTTTATAAACCTTGCTATATTCACTGCAAACTGTGCTTCGGCGATGCTGTGGAGCAGATATTGCCCCGGACTGAGAAGCACAGGACTTGTTTCCAGTGCAACCGGTTTTCTCGACTTCGTCAGCTATATGGCAGCGTCGGTTTCATCGGCAGTCTTTGCAAATGCAGTAAGCGTAATCGGTTGGAAATGGCTTATCGCCGTTTGGGGCGCACTTATGATAATAGGTATATTCATTTCAATACCTTATGATAAAAACACACATTATTTAGATGAATAAAAAGAGGCAGTTGCCTCTTTTTATTTTACCCTGTTATTCTCAATAATAATTCCTCCGCCGAATTTAAGGGCGTTTTCCAATGTTGTAATTGCAATGCTAGTGAGTGCTTCTCCTGTTAAAAAGCCCTGATGGGAAGTAACGATTACATTAGGGAAAGAAAGCAGCCTCGCTGTAATAGAACTTTCCAGAATATCGTCCTCTCTGTTTTCAAAAACATTGTCATTTTCCTCTTCGTAAACGTCCAGTCCGACACCGAAAAACTTTCGGTCTCTTATACCTTCAATAAGGTCCTGTGTGTTAATAAGTCCGCCTCGAGAGGTGTTTATAAGCAATACCCCCTCCTTCATTTTGGATATACTTTCCTTATTTATTATGTGTCGGGTCTCATCTGTTAAGGGGCAATGAAGAGAAATTAAATCACTCTTTTTAAGCAGCGTATCCAGGTCACAGTATTCCACAAAATCAAGGGAGACATTAGGATGTGCGTCGTTTGCCAGCACCTTCATTCCCAGTCCGTAACATATCCTGCACATATGGGCCCCGATTCTGCCTGTGCCGATAATTCCCGCTGTTTTGCCGTTAAGATTTTTTCCTGTCAGTCCCACAAGGCTGAAGTTATTTTCTCTGACCTTTATATAAGCTTTGTGTATTTTTCTGTTTACACTCAGTGCCAGCGCAATAGCGTGCTCAGCTACGGCTTCGGGGGAATAGGCAGGAACTCTTAAAACGGTGAGATTGTATTTCTCAGCCGCCTTAATATCCACATTATTATAGCCAGCGCAACGAAGTAAAATCAGCTTTACTCCAACCTTTGACAGTATTTTCATAACAGCTTCATCCACCACAGATGCCACAAAAACACAGACAGCGTCATAGCCTTTGCTAAGCCCCGCTGTTTGAGGGCTTATGTCATTTTCCAGAAAATCCACTGTAATGTCTTTGTATTTACCCTTTAAATTTGATGTAAAAGACTCCTTATCGTAAAGCTTTGTATCGTAAAATAAAATTTTCATCAGATTACCTCCGCTATTACTATTCCCTTGAAAAACGGTTAATATTATGATATATTTTAAAAAATAGGAACTAGGAGCTTGGAGCTAGGAGATAGACCCTAAATCCTAAATCCCAGACCCTAAAAACCCGGAGGTTTTTCTATGAACTTAATTCTTGCTTCAGCTTCTCCCAGACGAAGAGAGCTTATAAAACTTATTGATGAAAACGCTGTTTGTCTTTCAGCCGATATTGACGAGAGTGTTCCCGATTATTTAGAGCCGCAGGCGGCTCCCGAATTTCTCGCTTGTCAAAAGGCTTTGCATATTGCAAAGGAACACAATGACGACCTTGTTATTGGCTGTGATACTGCCGTTTTTATTGACTCACTGATGCTCTGTAAACCCGAAAATGAGCAAGACGCCTTTAATATGCTCAGCCTACTCAGCGGACAGACACATAAGGTCATAACAGGATGTTGCCTTGTTAAAAACAAAAAAAGTATGAGTTTTTCCTGTACTTCTTATGTAAAATTTTATGATATGAGTGATAAAGAAATATGGGAATACATTAAGTCCGGCGAGCCTGTGGATAAAGCAGGAGCTTACGGTATTCAGGGTCAAGGCAGCCTTTTTGTTGAAAAAATCGATGGTGACTACTTTAATATTGTGGGGCTTCCCGTTGCCTTGCTTAACAAAAGAATTAAGGAATTTTTAAATGAAGATAATAGCCAGAATTTATAATGACTTCTCAGAAAAATTCGGCATACCGCGTCAGAGCGGCATTACCGATACCCTTATCTCTAAAATCGTTTTCGAAAAGGAATACCGTGACCCTTCTGCAATTAAAGGAATTGATGAATTTTCTCACCTGTGGCTCATATGGAATTTTTCAGAAAATGAAAAAGAGGGCTTTTCCCCTACCGTACGCCCGCCAAGACTTGGGGGCAATAAAAGAGTGGGCGTTTTCGCTACGCGCTCTCCCTTTCGTCCGAATCCTATAGGACTTTCTTCTGTTCGGCTTATAAAATCCGAAATAACGTCAGAGGGACCCACACTTTTTGTAAGCGGCGCCGATTTAATGAACGGCACTCCCATTTACGATATTAAGCCCTATATTCCCTATAGCGACTGCCACACCGACGCTATGGGAGGCTTCGCCGAGGAAAGAAAGGACTATCGTTTAAAAGTAGTCTGTCCCGACGACATTTTAAAAAATTTCCCTGATAAAAAACGCGAAGCACTGATAACTGTTCTTGAAGGAGACCCCCGCCCTTCCTACCATACCGATAAAGAGCGTGTCTACGGAATGTCATTTGCGGGCTTTGAAATAAAATTTAAAGTTAATGAAGATACACTGACAGTAATATCCTTAGAATAAGGAGGAGTAACATTGAATATTACAGAAGCTATTAAAAGCAGAAGAAGTGTCCGTACCTTTAACGGCAAAGAAATGGGTGCGCCGGAAAAAGAATAGATATGCAGAAAATAGATATGGGCATAGCCCTCTGCCATTTTGACCTTGCCGCAAAGGAAGTCGGTTTAAACGTCACTTTTACTGTCAACGATCCTAAAATTGCAGAAGGCATAGACGCTGAATATATAGCTTCATATATTGTAGAAAAATAAAAAAGTAAGGGAGAAACTGAAAATCAGTTTCTCCCTTTTGCTATAAAATTCATTAAATGGCAAACTGTAAAACAGAAAAAGCACCATATATTCCGAGAAGAAGTATTCCCTGCCAGCGAGACAGCTTCTGTCTGAATAGGGCGGGAATTGTCATAATCAACATAACCGCAAGCATAATCGGAATATCCAGTACCAAAGAGGAGTTTATACCTGCAATAGTTCCCGATACAGGAATATCAAAGGGACTAATGGTAATTGCCGCGCCGCTGACCAGAACCAGATTAAAGAGATTTGCGCCGATGATATTGCCCAAGGAAAGAGATCCGTGACCCTTAACAAGAGCAGTAATGGCAGTAACCAGCTCCGGCAAGGAGGTTCCCAGAGCAACAATGGTCAAACCGATAACTTTTTCCGAAACGCCGAATTTTTCAGCCACAAGTATGGCGTTATCCACCAAAAGATCCGCACCGACAGCAATCAGCGCCGCACCCAGCACCAAAAGAATAATATCCTTAAGTAAACTGTCCTTTGTTTGAGCCTTGACAAGCTCTTCGCCGCTGTTCTCTTGCGTTTCTTTCTCACCCGTAACGGTTTCTGCGGAAGCGGAAGTGTTTTTCATTCTCAGAACGGTAGAAACCATATAAATCAGAAATATACCGAGCAGAAGAATTCCGGTTACTCGGCTAAAGGTACCGGTAAAATAAGCAGTGCCGCAATAGAGGGCGGCAGAGCCGAAAAAGAATGCAACCGGCAGCACCATACTTTTTCTGGCGGCAGGTGCAGGATTAATAGCAATGGTCAGAGCAGCAATCAGAGATGTGTTACAGATAATGGAGCCAATGGCGTTACCGTATGCAATAGCTCCGCTGCCCTGAAAGGCTGCACCGGCAGAAACCATAACCTCCGGCAGAGTGGTACCAATAGATACGACTGTTGCACCAATGAGAAGCTCAGGCAAATTAAAACGCCTGGCGATTCCGGTAGCGCCGTCTACAAACCAGTCTCCGCCCTTAATAAGCAGGACAAAACCAACTGCAAGCAATAAAATCGGAATGATCATTTTGAATGCTCCTTCTTATATATTCATTATTTCATAGTATAGCATAGAAAGTTTTGAGACACAACGATTTTTAATAAAAAAGTATATAAAAAATTTATTTTCTTGTTGACAAACAAATAAAATGTGGTATAATTATTCTTGCTGATTTGGGGCATTAGCTCAGTTGGTTAGAGCTCCCGGCTCATAACCGGTCGGTCCGGGGTTCGAGTCCCTGATGCCCCACCAGTTTTTTATTTACCCGAATCAGCAGAAGTTATATAGGGGTATGGTGTCAATGGTAGCACACCGGTCTCCAAAACCGTTTGTGAGGGTTCGAGTCCTTCTACCCCTGCCAAAACTAAAATCCTGTCGATTATTGTCGGCAGGATTTTAGTTTTGTATTATTCATTTTTCATTAATCTGACGCTTTGCTTCGAGAGCGTTGATTTAAAGAGCGAATTATGATATAATTCATTAAATGGTAAAAAACAAACCGTCCGTTACCTGAAAAATTTCTTAATTTTGCAACGAATCCTGTCTTGTTTTATAAAGAGTTTTCACACCGAGTTTTTATAAAAGCCGAAAAAAGTTTTTACTTTATTAACATTTTAGTATTAAAATTTTTACATCACAATTTAGGAGTGAAAGTAATTGCAGCAAAAAGTATCACCCTTTTTTAAAATTATCAAAGGAGTGTTAAAGTTTTTTTATCCTAAAACTAAATTTTTCGGCACAGAAAATCTAAACGGTGAGCCGGTGATTTTCGTAGGAAATCACTCGCAGATGGCAGGTCCCATAATCTGTGAACTCTTTTTCCCTGTAGAAAGATACTCCTGGTGCGCAGGACAAATGATGCATCTGCGAGAGGTTCCGGCTTATGCTTTTGAAGATTTCTGGTCAGAAAAGCCTAAATTCAGCCGTCCTTTCTATAGGCTTCTTTCCTTCTTAATTGCACCTCTCTCGGTTTTGATTTTTAACAATGCAAACACCGTTGCAGTATACAAAAACTCCCACGGACTTTCTACATATAAGGATACTATAAGGATTCTAAACAGCGGCAAAAGCATTGTGATTTTCCCAGAGCAAAACAAACCGCACAATCACATTATTTATGATTTTCAGGACAAATTCATTGATGTGGCAAGACTTTATTACAAAAAACACAAAAAGGAAATTTCCTTTGTACCTATGTATATAGCCCCCCGTCTTAATGAAGTACATTTCGGAAAACCGATTCGCTACTGTGCCGACAATGATGCAGATAAAGAACGCGAAAGAATTAAAGAATACCTTATGGAGGAAATAACCTTTGTTGCTGTGAGTCTGCCCTGCCACACAGTTGTTCCCTACCGCAACATACCTAAAAAATATTATCCGTTAAACAAAGAAAGCGAGGGAGTAAAATGAGAAAACCCGTAGTGAATTACAGAAAGTTCAGACTGTCAAAGCTTAACACTCCCGAATTTTCCCATCTCAAATATTTGCTTGGCTGGGTCGGATATTTTGCCCTTTATTTTCTCACCGAAAATCTTATCCCCAGAGAAAACTGTTACGCTGTATATTCCCCGCTTGACGACCTTATACCCTTTTGCGAATTATTTGTAATTCCTTATGTTTTCTGGTATCTGCTTATAGTTATTTCACTTCTTTACTTTGCTTTATATAACACCGACGGATTTAAAAGACTGCAGACCTTTATTATAGTCACTCAGGTAGCGGCAATGGCTATTTACATAATCTTCCCCAACCGTCAGGATCTGCGACCCGAGGAATTTGCAAGAGACAATATTTTCACCGATGTTATAGGATTCCTTTATTCCTTTGACACCAGTACCAATGTCTGCCCCTCTCTGCACGTTGCATATTCCGTAGGTATTGCGTCTGTCTGGCTTAAAGAAAAATCGGCAACAAAACTTTGGAAGGCTTTTATTGTTATTACCGTAGTTCTTATTTGTCTCTCTACTGCATTCATTAAACAGCATTCTATAGTTGATGCCTTCGCGGCAATTCCCGTTTGTATTCTTGCAGAATACATAACCTACGGCAAATCCTACTGGCGTAAAAAATTCCAAAAAGCACAACCTATAAGTAAATCTTAGTTTACAAAAAAATATAAAAATCTTCAATAAAAGCACTTTAACACTTAATCATCTTCAGTTTTAGCAACCACAGGTTGCAAAAAAATCAAACTAAAGTTGATTGATATATAAAGTGCTTTTTGTTATCATACTAATAGTATGGTTTAATATTTATATAACTGAAAGAAGGTTTTTATATGACTATAGGCGAAAAAATTGTCAGCCTCAGAACTGACAGAAACATTTCTCAGGAGCAGTTAGCTGAAAAAGTTCAGGTTTCACGCCAGTCGGTTTCAAAGTGGGAAATGGACCAGGCACTTCCCCAAATTGACAAGGTGTTGCAGCTTTGCGAGCTTTTCGACATTACAACTGATGAGCTTCTCCGAGACACCGTTTCCATCAATACGGGAACAAAGGAGAAAAAGGAAGGCCTTAAATACTTCGGCACCGACGGTTTCAGAGGTGAAGCAAACTGTAACCTTACCTCACTTCAGGCGTATAAAGTAGGCAGATTCTTAGGCTGGTACTATTCCTCCTCTGTTTCAGGCTGTTCAAAGCCCGGATACAGACCCAAAATAGTAATCGGTAAAGATACGCGCCGTTCAAGTTATATGCTTGAATACTCCATTGTGGCAGGTATTACCGCTTCGGGAGCTGACGCATATATGCTTCACGTTACCACAACCCCCAGTGTTTCCTATGTAACCCGTCAGGATGAATTTGACTGCGGTATAATGATAACCGCTTCCCATAATCCCTTTTATGATAACGGAATTAAGGTAATCAACCGTTACGGTGAAAAGTTGGACGATAACACCACCGCCCTTATTGAGGCTTATATTGACGGTGATTTAAAGGTGCTTGGTGTATCGGGAGATGATTTACCTTTAGCCCAAAGAGAACGTATAGGCTGTATCGTTGACTATGTTTCGGGCAGAAACAGATATTTAGGTTACCTTATTTCCCTTGCCTCTAATTCCTACAAGAAGCTGAGAATCGGTCTTGACTGTGCAAACGGCGCTTCCTGGATGATTGCAAAAAGCGTTTTCGGTGCACTTGGTGCTCAGACAATAGTTATCGGTGCCGAGCCTGACGGACTCAATGTGAATAACGGTTGCGGCTCCACTCATATAGAAAACCTCTGCCGCCTTGTTAAAGAACAGCACCTGGACATCGGCTTTGCCTTTGACGGCGATGCCGACCGCTGTATAGCAGTTGACGAAAACGGCAATATTGTAGACGGCGACGCTATGATGTATATTCTCGGCAAACGCCTTAAATCCCGTGATATGTTAAACGGCAACACTGTAGTTGCTACCATAATGTCCAACAGTGGACTCATAAACAGCCTTAATGAAATAGGTATTAACTGCGAGCAGACCACTGTCGGTGACCGCTTCGTATATGAATGTATGCAGAAAAATGATTATTCCCTTGGCGGCGAGCAGTCAGGTCATATAATCCTTAAAAAATATGCCACCACGGGAGACGGAATACTCACCGCAATTATGCTTACCGAAGAAATCTGCGACTCAAAGCTTTCCCTTTCAGAGCTTGCCGAACCCGTAAAGCTCTATCCTCAGAAAATCAAAAACCTGAGGGTGCACGACAAGGCTGCAGTTCTCGGTGATACCAAAGTGCTGGCGGCTAAAGATGAGGTAGAAAAGCTCATCGGCGGAAAAGGCAGAGCGCTCCTTCGTCAAAGCGGCACCGAACCGGTTATACGCATTATGGTTGAAGCCGAAAGCGAAGAGCTTTGTGACAGCTATATAGAAATGATTGCAAAAGTAGTTATTGAAAGGGGTCACTGTGTTGAATAAACTTGTTAAAACAAATGAGCTTTATGACTGTAAGGTAAGCTACCTCTCCCATCTTTTTGAAACAAATGAATACCCTTGGGATATGCTTCCTAAAATCAAAGAATATATTTTAGCACTCATAGAAAAAGGTATGTCCGGTTTCACCGAAATAAAGGAAGGCGTACTTGTTGGGGAAAACGTTAAAATATACCCCACCGCAACCATTGAAGCACCTGCAATTATAGGTAATGGAACCGAAATTCGACCCGGTGCATTTATCCGAGGCAGTGTTATTACGGGTGAAAATTGCGTTATCGGAAATTCTTCTGAACTAAAAAACTGTATTTTACTTGATAAAGTTCAAGTTCCGCATTATAATTATGTAGGAGACTCCGTTCTCGGCAATAAAGCACATATGGGAGCCGGCTCTATTTGTTCCAATTTAAAGTCTGACGGTAAGGCTGTTGTCATCCACGCAGATGTTGACTATGAAACAGGACTTAGAAAAATCGGGGGCATACTTGCAGACGGTGCCGATGTGGGCTGCGGCTGCGTTTTAAATCCCGGAACGGTAATAGGTAAAAATACCTCTGTCTATCCTCTTACTTCTCTTCGCGGTGTCTTCCCTGCAAACTGTATTGTAAAAAGCAAGGAAACAGTCGTAGAGAGAAAATAATACGAAAGAAGCGATGCACCATGAAATTTATTACAGTAAAAAACTATGAAGAACTCAGCACAAAGGCAGCAAACATTATTGCGGCGCAAATCATCAACAAGCCTGACTGTGTGTTAGGTCTTGCTACAGGCTCATCCCCTGTAGGTACATACGATAAGCTGACCGAATATTTCAATAACGGTACCATTGATTTTTCCACCGTTACCAGCGTTAACCTTGACGAGTATGTAGGTCTTGACGGTACAAACGACCAGAGTTATCGTTACTTTATGAACAAAAACCTTTTTGATAGGGTCAACATTGATAAAGCTAATACATATGTTCCCAGCGGTACTGCTGAGGATATAGAGCAGGAAGGCGAAGAGTACGATAAACTGATTAAGAAGCTTGGCGGCATTGACCTTCAGCTTCTGGGAATCGGAAGAAACGGCCACATTGGCTTTAACGAGCCTGCGGAGACTTTTTCTGAGGGAACTCACGTTGTAGAACTTACCGAGTCAACCATTGAGGCAAATTCTTGCTTCTTTGCATCAAAGGACGAGGTTCCTACTAAGGCTATTACTATGGGTATCGGTTCTATTATGAATGCGAAAAAGGTGCTTCTGGTGGCTAACGGTCCTTATAAGAAGGATATTATCGAAAAGGCCGCAAACGGCGAAATTACACCCTTGGTACCTGCGTCAATACTGCAAAACCATGCGGACGTGACTTTTATTTACAGTGAAGAGTGAGGCGTAAAGATAAATGTACAGAATAGGTGTTGACCTTGGTGGTACAAAGATTGCGGCAGGTATCATTAACGATGCCTGCGAGATAGTTTGCAAGGAGACGGTTCCTACGGGAATGCCCTGTTCTCCTGAGAAGATTGCAGAGAAGATTGTGGGAGCCACG
>JAZLDA010000063.1:0-9985 GCA_045614505.1 Acutalibacteraceae bacterium
TATGAAAAAGGTTCTTGTTATAGGCGCAGGATTTCTTCAGAGCTATGTTATAAAAAAGGCTAAGGAGCTGGGCTATGAGGTCTTTGCGGTTGATGCCGATGAAAATGCGGTTGGCTTTAAATATGCCGATAAATATGCAGTAATAAGTATAGTTGATGAAAAAGCCTGTCTTGAATATGCAAAAAAGGAAAATATTGACGGCGTGCTTACTGCGGCAACCGATTACGGTGTGCTTACTGCGGCATATATTGCCCGACAGATGAAACTTAACGGCATTTCCTATGAGACGGCAAAGCTTATTAAAAATAAATACTCCGTTAGAAAAAAGCTTATTGAAGCCGGTGCCGACGATACCGGTGAGGTTTACGAGGTTTCTTGCGGCAGTGACGCACTTTGTATTTCCGATAAACTTAAATATCCGGTTATGGTAAAGCCCTGCGACGGCTCAGGAAGCAGAGGCGCTTCTAAGGTAGAAAGCAGTGAAGAACTTTTTAAAGCTTGTGAAACAGCAGTTAACTGTTCTCTCTCTCGTCTTGCTACTATTGAGCCCTTTATCGTGGGAAAAGAATACGGTGTTGAATCCTTTGTGGAAAACGGCAAGGTTTATGTGCTGGGTGTGATGAAAAAGGAAATGACACAGCCACCTTATTATGCAGAGCTCGGTCACGCTTTGCCTTCGGGCCTTGATATGCTCATAGAAAAGAAAATACGAAAATGCGCCGAAAAGGCTATTTGCGCATTGGGAATAAACTTCGGAAGCGTTAATATGGATTTACTTCTTACCGAAAAGGGAGAAGTTCATATTGTGGATATTGGCGCCAGAATGGGAGGAAATCTTATCGGCTCGCATATTATCCCTCTGGGTACAGGTATTGACTATATGGGAAATATGATAAAAGCCTTTGTGGGAGACAAATGTGATTTTGCTCAAAAGACCGACGGTGTTCCGGTGGCAACCCGCCTTTTGGCACTTACCCCCGGAGTGGTAGAAGCCTTGCCAGATTTTTCTCTTATGGAAAATGATAATGTTATTATAGCGCATCATCTATGCGTTGGTGATGAGATAACCCCCTACAGAACAAACCTTGACGGCTGCGGATATGTTGTTTGCACAAATGACGGTTGCGAAGAAACTGCCGAAGCGATAAAAAATCTTATTGACAAAAAAATAGTGAGAAAGCAAAAAGGCGTATGAAAAGAATACTTGTTGTGGGTGGGGGAGCCTATCAGGTTCCTCTTATAAACAGAATAAAGGAACGCGGGTATGAAGCCTACTGTGTTGACGGCAATGAGCAGGCTCTTGGATTTAAATGTGCCACAGGGTTTAAGCATCTTGATATTACGGATAAAGAAGCCTGCCTTGAATACGCAAAGGAGCTTAGAATCGATGCCGTTATGACCTACGGTGCAACGATTACTCTTCCTACGGTTTCTTATATCGGTGAAAATCTGGGTCTTCCGGTATTACCTATGGATACCTGTGAGGCTTCAAAAAGTAAGTACAAAATAAAAAAGCGCCTTGCTGAATTCGGCTGTAACATACGTGGCGACTTCTTTGAAATGTATTCAGAAGAGGACGCAAACAAACACAAGTTTTCTTTTCCCTGTGTAATAAAACCCAGCGACGGTTCGGGAAGTAAGGGCGTTAGCCTTGTGAGGGAAGAAAAAGAACTGAAAGATGCTATTAAGTATGCTTTTTCTTCTGCCAGATTCGGTGAGTTTTATGCTGAGGCTCTAATCCCCGGAGAGGAATACAGTGTTGAGGCATTTGTTACACCCGATGAAACCTATGTGTACTGTGTGGTAAAGACCACCTTTGAGGTGAAGGAAAACGGTGAAGTTTCCTACGGTCACAGAACTCCGTCAGGATTACCTCTAAAAAAGGAAGAACTTATAAGACAAGAGGTAAAGAAGGCTATAAAGGCATTAGGTATAACAATGCTGAGCGTCAATTTCGATGTAATTCTTGCCTCAGATGACGGTAAGCCGTATATTATCGATTGCGGTATAAGGGTAGGACAGAATCTTATTGCTTCACATTTTGTACCCCTTTCCCGCGGAGTGAGTGTTATTGATAACTCTATCAGTCTTGCTCTTAGTGAAAAAACCGATGCACAGCCTCGTTTTAACAGGTGCATAGCTACAAGACTTCTAATATATAAACCGGGAATTATAACCGAGATAAAGCCTATGGATGAGATTATAGGGAAAAACGGAATTTTGGAAGTAGTTATGCGAAAAGGCGTAGGCGATATTCAAAAGCCGTATAAAGAGAAGTCTGATACCTGCGGTTGGGTAATAACTACAGGAGAAACTCCGGATGAAGCCGAAGCAAATTCTAAGAAGGCTAAAAAAATTCTTGAAGATTATATAATTATTAAACCGATTGAGGTGTGAAAATGAGTAAACCTAAAAGCCAGAGCTTTTATGTAAGGGTTGTAAAGAGAACAGCAGATATAATAATCGGATTAATCGCGTTACCGTTTTTAGCTATTATAGTCCTTTTTGTGGGATTGGCTATAAAACTGGATGACGGCGGCCCGATTTTTTACAGAGCAAAGCGAATAGGAAAGAATAGCAAAATTTTTGATATGTATAAATTCAGGTCTATGATGGTGAATGCACCAAACTACACCAACAAGGACGGAAGTACATACAATGCCCCTGATGACGACCGTGTTACAAGGGTAGGAAAATTTATTCGCAAAACGAGTATTGATGAATTGCCCCAGTTTTTCAATGTGCTTATAGGCAATATGACCTTTATAGGCCCCAGAGCCAGCGGTGCAGGAGCACTCACTAACTATCAGCCTGATGAAAAAGCAAAAATGGATGTAAAACCCGGAATTACCGGTTTTACTCAAGCATACTACCGCAACGGACTGACAGTAAGGGAAAAGCGTCTAAAGGATGCTTGGTATGCAGAGAATGTAACCTTTGTACTTGATGTAAAAATATTCTTTAAAACTATAGTTACCGTTCTTAAAAGAGAACAGGTTTATACCAACAGCGCAGGAGTAAACACCGCTGAACTGCAGATAGATACCGTAACAGTAGGTGATGAAACGGTAGTAAGATAACTTTTGTAAAGGAGGATAGGAGTAATGAGGGTATTGTTTTTGGAATCGTACTTTAAACCCGAAAAAACTTCGGGCGCGCATTTTGCCGAAGATACCAGAAATGCACTTGTAGATGCCGGACACACCATACAGATTTATGCTCCTACTCCATCCAGAGGTGTTGACGATACCGTAAGAAAGAAGTATAAGAAACTTAAAATAGAAAAGGAAAGAGACGGCAAAATTGATATATACCGGTTTTCTCTCTACCGAGAGGGAAAAAAGACTTTGGGCAGAGCTCTACGCTATGCTATTCTTGAGCTGAAACTTTTATGGTTTGGACTTTTTTCAAAAAAAATAGATATTCTTCCTATTGGAAGCACACCGCCAATAAACGGTATTTTAGCAACACTTATTAAAACATTCAGAAAAATTCCTTATGTGTATACCGTTCAGGATTTGTTTCCCGAGTCGCTTGTAAGTGCAGGGATGACAAAAGAAGGCTCTTTGCTTTATAAAATAGGTAATTGGGTATCCAATTTAACCTACCGTAACGCTTCCCACATTATCGTTATTTCGGAAAGCATAAAGAAAAATCTTATTGAGAAAGGCGTTCCCGAATACAAGATAAGTGTTATTTATAACTGGATAGATACCGAAAAAACGGTACCTGTAAATAGAGAAGATAATACTCTTTTTGACGAGTTTTGTTTAGAAAGAGATAAATTCTATATAACCTATGCAGGAAATCTCGGCAATTCGCAAAATGTGGGACTTGTTGTTGATTGCGCAGAAAAACTTAAAGAAAACACCGATATTGAGTTTGTTATCTTTGGTGATGGAAGCGAGAAAGAAAAGCTTATAAGGCGCATTGAGGAAAGCGGACTTAGTAATATTAAGATTTTCCCCATGCAACCATTACACAGAGTTTCAGAAGTGTATAGCCTTGGTGACGCTTCCTTTGTTATCTGTAAAAAAGGTGTGGGAAAAGGCGCATTTCCAAGTAAAGCTGCCTCTATTATGGCGACTGCTACTCCCATAATTGCTTCCTTTGATACCGATTCCGATTTGTGCAGAATTCTAAATGAAGAAAACTGCGGAATCTGTGCTGAGGCAGAGGATACCGAAGCAGCCGTAAAGGCAATAGAAGCATTGTATAATGACACAAAATCCCTTAAAGAAATGGGTGAACAAGGCAGAAACCTTGCTTGTTCCAAGTTTTCTAAAGAAACAGGACTTAGCAAAAGATTAAATGTGTATGAAAAATACTCCAAGAAGAGAGAAGAGAATTGATTCATGGGAAAAATCAAAAAACTTTTGCGTATGCTTATTAAATATCCATTGAGATTCTTTAATGGGATTTCACTTAGAGCAACCGTTATTGATTCCAAGATTCATAAAAAGGCGGTTGTTGAGCATCACGCAAATGTACGTTACAGCACTGTAGGAAGATACACCTATGTTTCGGCTCGAAGCAGTGCCGTATATTCAAAAATCGGTAGCTTCTGCTCAATTGCGGCAGGGGTCGCCATAGGCGGCGGTGCCCACGATATAAATGCTGTATCTACTTCTCCTGTATTTAATAAAGGCAAAAACATTTTCGGCGTTAATCTGGGCAATGTGGAGTTTTCTCCTTATAAAGAAACAGTGATAGGAAACGATGTGTGGATAGGAAACCGAGCACTCGTTCTGCAGGGTGTTACTATTGGCGATGGTGCCGTTATTGGTGCAGGAAGTATAGTGACAAAGGATATACCGCCCTATGAAATCTGGGCAGGAAATCCCGCCAAAAAGATAAAAGACCGCTTTGATAATGAAACAAAAGAAAAACTCTTAAAACTTAAATGGTGGGAAATGAGCGACGAGGAATTAAAGAAATACGGACAGTTTTTCGGTGACCCTAAAATTTTTATTGAAGAAACAGAGGTGGTATAAATGAAGATTTTGCATCTTATGCTTGCCTGCTTTTATATTGATAATTATTCTTATCAAGAAAATTTACTTCCCAAATATCACAAAAAAGCGGGTAATGAAGTAGAAATTGTGGCATCTTTGTTTACCTTCGATGAAAACGGGAAGGGGAAATGGCTGGACGGACCTTCAAAATATGAAAATGAACACGGCATTCCCGTTACCAGACTTTCTTTTAAAAAGGGTAAGTTTTCAAAAACCTTGAGAAAATATGAGGGTTTATATAGTGAACTTGAGCGTGTTAGCCCTGATGTTATATTTATCCACGGCGTTCAGTTCTCCGATATAAGCGTTGTTGTAAAATACTTAAAGGCACATAAAAATGTAAGGGTTTATGCAGATAATCACGCTGATTTTTCCAACAGTGCAAAAAGCTTTGTGTCAAAGAATATTCAGCATAAAATACTGTGGAGACACTATGCTCAGAAAATTGAGCCTTTTGTAACGAAATTTTACGGAGTGCTTCCTGCAAGGGTTGATTTCCTTAAAAACATTTACGGTTTACCAGAGAAAAAAATCGAGCTACTTGTTATGGGCGCTGATGATGAGGCAGTTGAAGCTGCATCTAAACCTGAAATAAGAGCAGAAATACGTAAAAAGTACGGTATTGCTGAAGACGAAATTGTATTAATGACCGGCGGTAAAATTGATTCTAATAAGCCACAAACATTAAAACTTATGGAAACGGTAAATAGTTTGGAAGATTCTAATATCAAACTTTTGGTTTTTGGATCTGTTGTTCCTGAACTTAAAAAGCAGTTTGAACGATTATTAAGCGAAAAGGTTAAATATATTGGTTGGAAAAAATCAAATGATATTTATTATGAATTTGCCGCAGCCGATATCTTGCTTTTCCCCGGACTTCACTCAGTACTTTGGGAGCAGGCGGTTGCAATGGGCAAGCCCTGTGTGTTCCGAAAAATCAATGGATTTTCACATGTTGATTTAGCAGGGAACTGTTTATACTTTGAAGAGGAGAGCGTTGAATCATATTGTAAAGTAATACAAAAAGCAATAGATGAAAAAGAATCTCTTGAAAGAGTAGCTAAACAAAAAGGTATAGAATACTTTTCTTATAAAAAAATTGCAGGTAAAGCAGTGGAGGAATAAATATGTCACTTTATGAAAAACTCTTGAAAAAAGAAGAAAAATTATCTCTTATCGGACTTGGCTATGTAGGAATGCCAATAGCTGTAGCTTTTGCGGGTAAGGGAATAGATGTTATTGGATTTGACCTTAACAAACACAAGATTGAACTTTACAAAAGTGGAGTTGACCCAACTAAAGAGGTTGGAGACGAAGCAATTAAGAATACAACAATTCAGTTTACTACAGATGAAGCTGATCTGAAAAAGGCTAAATTCCATATTGTGGCTGTTCCCACACCTGTTAATCTCGACCATACACCTGACTTAACTCCGGTTATTGGTGCAAGTGAAATTGTAGGACGCAATTTAACAAAGGGCTCAATTGTAGTTTATGAATCTACCGTTTATCCCGGAGTTACAGAGGATGTTTGCGTTCCTATACTTGAAAGGGAATCCGGTCTTAAATGCGGTGTTGATTTTAAGGTTGGTTATTCCCCTGAGAGAATCAACCCCGGTGATAAGGTGCACAGACTTGAAAATATTCGAAAGATTGTTTCGGGTATGGATGAAGAAAGCCTGGAAGAAATTAAGAATGTATATGATATAGTAATAGAGGTTGGTACATATCCAGTATCGAATATTAAAACTGCCGAAGCAGTAAAGGTCGTTGAAAACAGCCAGCGCGATATTAATATAGCTTTTGTAAATGAACTGGCTATGGTTTTTGACAGAATGGGTATTGATACCAACGAGGTTGTTGACGGTATGAATACTAAGTGGAATGCTTTGGGCTTCAGACCCGGTCTTGTTGGAGGACATTGTATAGGTGTTGACCCATATTATTTCACATACGAAGCAGAACGTCTTGGTTATCATAGCCAGATTATACTTAATGGACGTATGGTTAACGACAGAATGGGCGAGTTTGTAGCTGATGCTGCTATAAAGCAAATGATTATTGCCGGCAAATCACCTAAAAATTCAAAGGTTGTAATTCTTGGACTTACATTTAAAGAAAACTGTCCTGATATAAGAAACAGTAAGGTAAGCGATATAATTAAAAGGCTTAATGAGTACGAAATAGCCCCCATAATTGTTGATCCTTGGGCTGATAAAGAAGAGTCCAAGCGTGAGTATGGAGTTTCTGTTGTTGAACTTAAAGAAGTTAATGATGCCGATTGCATAATTGTTGCTGTTGCTCATAATGAGTTCAAGAGTCTTTCTCTCGATGATATTAAAGCTATGTATAAAGAAAATGATGAGAAGATTCTTATAGATGTTAAAGGTTTGTATAGCATTAAAGATTTAGAAAAATCAGGAATGAGATTCTGGAGACTTTGATTTTAACCTTATTAGAGAGGATTAGTATATGCCGTATTATATATCCAGAAAACAGTATATTTTGTCTTCACATAAATTAAACCTTTCCGATATGAAAGAGTATGTTATTAAGAATAAATATCTGTATGTGGATAATATGCTCAATATAGGTACTTATGTAACTGCAGACGGCAAAACGGTTTTTTTGCTTGGTAATGCCTTTTGTACCGATGCTGTAGGAAAAAGGGCGGAAGACGATATAGCCTTGTTTAGTGGCGAGAATATTGAAGAAATAACCCGTTTCTGGACAGGTCGCTTTGTGCTTATAACCGAAAAAGAGGTTATAACTGACGCCGCTTCGCTTATGAGCACCTTCTATTTTCAAGATAACGGCAAGTGGTTTATTTCCTCTTCTCTTGCACTTATCTCTTCTGTTACAGGAACTCTTTGTGAAGGTGAGGTAACTGCAAACGGAATCAGTCATATAATTCTTCCGAAGACTCTTAATAAAGATGTTAAAAAGCTAATCCCCGGTTATAAAATAGTATTTGACGGTGACGGTATAAGGACAGAGTTTACAGGCTGTTTTACTGATAAAAGCTATATGACCACCGAGGAAAAATGCAAAGCCATTGCTGAAATGCTTTGCACAGGACTCAAAAATATAAAAACTTTTTCACAAAGAAAAATAATTCTTGCTCTGACCGGCGGAAAGGATTCCCGCCTTACATTTGCCGCACTTTTAAAAGCAGGAGTTCCATTTTCCTGCTATACTGCAGAGCATAAAAATATCAGCAGTTCGGATAAGTATGTTCCAAAGAAGCTTTGTAAAATATATAATATTCCATATACATATATAAAGAGCAAACCTTTGGATAAAGAAAAATTAAGGGATTACAAAGAGTTCACGGCAGGCAATTCAAAGGGCGCAGATGAAATATTCTATGCAAGAGGACAGTTTGATGGAATTCCGGAAAATTCAGTTGTTATACGAAGTGGAATTTTTGAAGCAGGTCAAATCTATGCCAGAAGCTATACTTCTGATGATATAGACAGCTTTGCAAAGTCAATGACCTCTTATTACAGCAATTCTTTTTCGCAAAAGCAAAGGAAAGCTTTTGAAAGATGGATTGACCTGACTAAAGAAAATCCTTTGCCTTTTGTTGATATCCGTGACAGATATTATATTGAACAGAGGGTAGGCGGTTGGGCTGCTGCAATTGAGCAAAGTCTTGATATGAATGATTTTGTATCAATTCAAATTGCAAACTGCGCTGAGCTTATATCCGTACTTTTGTCGGCAAATATTGATGAAAGAAAAAATCTTTCTTTAGCTTATGGTACCATAAAATATTTATACCCGGAAGTTTTGGAAGTGGAAATAAATAAACGGACTTTTGCAGATAAACTGCATTATATAGGTAATATACTGAAAAGTCCTAAATCTAAGTTTAAAAACTTACTTAATAAGTGTAAAAGAAGGTAAGAAATGCAACTGATTTATGTGTATGGCGGCTGTTCGCCAAAGAAATATTATGAATATGTTGAAAGCCGCGGACAAAGGGCTCAGCAGCAGGCTCAGAAGTACAGTCAGTTGCTTATGGAAGGCTTTGTTGAAAACGGACATACAGTTAATGCTGTGTCCAGCCGTCCCATTAACCTTGCTATTTCAAGTCAGAAGTTTTTTAAGGGCGAAAAGGATAGGGAAAAGGGAATAGATTATTATTATGTTCCTTTTTTCAATATTAAATTGCTGAGAGAAATATCTGTTTTTGTTTGTGTGTTCTTTAAACTGCTTTTTATAAAAGCAAATAAAAAGGATACGGCGGTGCTTTGTGATGCACTGAATATATCTGCAACCGCCGCCGCACTTTGCGCTTCCTTTATAAGAGGTTTTGATACAGTAGGTATAGTTACTGACGTGCCTTGCCACCGTCCATTTAACAGAAAGATTCCTGTTCATGAAAAAATAAATCTGTTTTTTATGAAGAAGTTTAAGATGTATCTTCTTCTGACAAAACAGATGAATGAAATAGTAAACCCGAAAAATCGCCCCTTTGTTGTCCTTGAAGGTCATTCGGATATTTCTATGAAGGATACCGAAAATGTTCTTTCAAACAAATATGATAAAAAAGTTTGCTTCTATGCAGGGTCCCTTAGAAGAATTTATGGTATAGAAAATCTTGTTGAAGGCTTTGTGAGGGCTGATGTAGAAAACAGCGAGCTTCATATTTATGGCAACGGCGACTATGTAGAAGACCTTAAAAAACTTACAGAAAAATACGATAATGTAAAGTATATGGGGATTGCACCTAACAGTGTAATTGTAGAAGAAGAATTAAAGGCAACCTTGCTTGTTAACCCCAGACCTACAAATGAGGATTATACAAAATATTCTTTTCCGTCAAAAAATATGGAATATATGGCTTCCGGTACTCCGGTGCTTACCACTAAGCTTCCCGGAATGCCGAAAGAATATAACGATTATGTTTATCTTCTCTGTGAAGAAAGCATTGAAGGCGTAAAAAAAGCTCTTACCGAAATTCT
>JAZLDA010000064.1:0-20885 GCA_045614505.1 Acutalibacteraceae bacterium
TGCCTCACCTAACATTACGGTAATTAATAATCCTGACTATTATTACTATGAAAATGATATTTTATATCCCGACCCCGAGCAAATGCCAATAACCGAGTACTATCACGACCTTAACGACGATATCCGTTTCTACTACGAAAATCTTTGGATTGACGTTAAACTGTACTAAATAAAACAGCGACAAGATTTTTCTTGTCGCTGTTTTTATTAAATTAATCAGCAGTAATTTCACAACCGCCTATAGGCCTTATATTGAGTATACAACAGCTTCCCTCACCGAAAACGCCGTTAATCATTTTTTTATAATCATCAATCCGCTCTGTGGGAATATAGCATTGTATAGTTCCTGCAAAACCGCCGCCGTGCACACGACAAGCTCCGTCACCGTCTAAGAACATTTCGGTAAGAGCGAGTGCCAAACATAAGCCCTGCGCTTTTACAGTTGATGTCGAATAAACATTCTGCAGGTATTTATAAGAAGAATCTCCCGACTCATTTACAAGGTCAAGGAAATGCTCGAAATTATCCTGCTTCAGAGCAACTTTTTGTTCCTCAGCACGCGCATCCTCGTTAAAGAAGTGTATTGCGCGGAGCACCGCTCTGTCTCCGAACTTAGCTCTGAGCTGCGCAATTGAAGCGTAAAAATCGCTCTTGTTAACATCACGCAGAAAATCCTTTTCAAAAAATCTGCTGATTTCTCTGCATTCTACGGTAATATCAGCATAGTCTCTTGTAAGGTCAGCATGGTCACCGTGTGTGTCTATAACACAAAGGGTGTAACCGTGAGCGGCAAGGTCAAAATCAATCTGTTCAACAACGGGAGTATTGGGGTCAAAGAAATCAATTGCGGTAAAGCCGCCCTGAGAGCTTGCCATCTGGTCTAGAAGACCACAAGGCTTGCCAAAATATTCGCGCTCAGCCTTTTGTGATATCTTCGCTATTTCTACTCTGTCTGCAGCAGTGGAGTTGTTAAACATACCGTTAAGAATATTGCAAATAAGTACTTCATAAGCAGCAGAGGAAGAAAGTCCGGAGCCACCGAGAACATCAGAAGTTGTATAAGCATTAAAACCTCCAATGTTATAGCCTGCCTTTTTGTAAGAAGCG
Organism: Acutalibacteraceae bacterium; assembly: GCA_045614505.1. Lineage (GTDB taxonomy): Bacteria > Bacillota > Clostridia > Oscillospirales > Acutalibacteraceae > SIG607. The sequence continues at coordinate 1,108 of JAZLDA010000064.1, forward strand.
CAGCAACCGCGAATGAGTGCGCTTGTACGACCAAATTCACTCTCTCTAACTTCAAGGTCGTTAAGGTCAACAGGATCGACTTTGTAACCCTCGGACTCAATGCGGACAATATTATCACTGTTATCGCTGACAATGGCAATTACATCCAGATTAACGCTTCCCGCAAGAACTCTACCGTGCTGATGGTCAGTGTGATTACCGCCAACCTCAGTTCTTCCCGGAGCCGAGAAAATTCGGACATTATCGCTGTCGCCGAAAAGTTCTGCAAATTTATCGCAGGAATTAAGATAACGCTCTCTTGCTCTTTCTAAATCATCGGGATAAAGCAAATTAAAGGTTTTATCGTACTTGCCGGCGCTGATTGCTGTTTTGATTTCAGCTATATTCAAAATAATCAACCTTTCTTAAATTAAGAAATGAGAGCTAATGTATCGCGGGCAATAGCCAATTCTTCGTTGGTAGGAATAACAAAAACATCAACCTTGGAATCGTCGGTGGAGATTTTGATTTCCTTGCCGCGAATGTGGTTTTTCTCGTTATCAATTTTAACGCCGAGATAACCGAGATTTTCGCAAATATAGGCGCGCAGATCGGGGTCATTCTCACCGATGCCTGCAGTAAATGCAATAGCATCAACACCGTTCATTGCAGCAACATAAGAACCTACAAATTTTAGAATCTGATATCTCTGCATATCGACAGCGAGCTGTGCACGCACATTGCCTGCATCGGCAGCGGCGCATACATCACGGTTGTCGTTGGAAACACCCGAAACACCGAGCATACCTGATTTTTTGTTGCAGATATCATTAATCTGTGCAGCAGTAAGGTTTTCTTTTTCAGCAATAAAAGTCAGAGCGGAAGGATCAAGTGTACCAGTTCTTGTGCCCATCATAAAGCCGTCAAGCGGAGTGAATCCCATAGAGGTATCACAGCATACGCCATCTTTAACTGCGGTAATAGAGGCTCCGTTGCCAATGTGGCAAACAATTATCTTAAGGTCCTTTTTGGGTTTGCCTTCTAAAACAGCAACTCTGTCACTAACAAAGTGATGAGAAGTTCCGTGAGCACCATATTTTCTCACGCCGTATTCCTCATAATACTCATAGGGAAGCGCGAACATATAAACCTTAGGCTCCATTGTCTGATGGAAAGAGGTATCAAAAACAGCAACCTGAGGAATTTTTTCGCCAAAGGTTTTGATGCAAGCCTTAATAGCAAGAACGTGAGCGGGATTATGTAAGGGGGCAAGTGCGCCAAGCTCATCAATCTGGTCAAGAACCTTAGGATTAATAAGGCAGGACTTAGAGAAGATGCTGCCGCCCTGAACTATTCTGTGACCTATTGCAGAAATCTCATCAAAGGAATCAATAACCTTTGCATCACTCTTTGTCATAGCATAAACTACAGCCTCGAAAGCCTCAGTATGGGTGGGCATTGTAGTATCAGCTTTATATTCTCTGCCGTCTGCGGCTTTATGGGTAATGGCACCGGAAACGCCGATACGCTCACAAAGACCTTTTGCAAGAACAGATTCTGTTTCCATATCAATAAGCTGATACTTAAGAGAAGAGCTTCCTGCGTTAACTACAAAAATTTTCATTTTAATTTCTCCTATCCGCAAAATGCATTTTTCGTGTTGATTCTGCTCTAAAGTTATGATAAAATCAAAACATAAGAATCACCACATAAATTAACTATTATATAATAATTGATTTTGCATATAATTTCAAGTGATTTTTCAAAAAAGTAAGGAGTGAACAAAATGATAAGCTCGGTTATAGCTGAATTTAATCCTTTTCACAATGGGCATGCTTATTTATTAAAGCAGGCGCGAAAAAACAGTCAGGCAGTTATTGCCGTAATGAGCGGAAATTTTGTTCAGCGCGGCGATATTGCTGTTTACCCAAAACATCTTCGTACTATGTATGCACTGAATAACGGCGCCGATATGGTTATAGCCCTGCCTGCTGGATGGTCTATGTCGGGTGCAGAAAACTTTGCCTTCGGCGGTGTTTCTCTGCTGAAAAATACGAAAATTGTCGACAGAATAGTATTCGGCTGTGAAACTGATGAGCCGAAGCGTCTTTTTGAAACAGCGGATATTCTTGCATCAGCCGGACTTAACGAGCGCATTAAATTTTATTTATCAGACGGAATTACCTACGCTGCCGCACGACAAAAAGCTGTTAGAGAGATTTCTGACTGCTGCGCCGATATTTTATCTTCGCCCAACAATATTCTTGCCGTGGAATATATTTCAGCGATGAATAAGCTTAACTTTTCTGCAGAAATACTTCCTGTAAGACGAATTGGCGTTGACCACGATTCTTCATTTACTACAGACGGATTTTCCAGCGCATCGCATATTAGAAAGCTGATTATAGACGGAGAAGATTTCTCTGCTTTCGTTCCGCGTAATATATTAGAAGCAATGAAAAACAATGAATTTGCAGATATATCTCTTATTGACAATGCTCTAATGTTTAAGCTGAGAAGCCTTTCACTTGAACAAATTAAACTTCTTCCCGATATCAGTGAAGGTATTGAAAACAGAATTTTTGATACAATTAAATATGCTTCATCTCTTGAGGATTTGTGTGAAAGAATCAAAACAAAACGATATACCTATTCAAGGATTAAACGCATTATTCTATCCGCCTGCTTTGGTATTGATGCTTCCTGTCTTAAAAAAGAACCTCCGTATATACAGGTTCTCGGAGTGAATAATACCGGAAAGGCACTGCTTTCCGCTATGATTAAAAAGGCAGATATCCCCATAGTTGTCTCCAACAAGGACATAAACTCTCTATCGGATTTTGCAAAGGCCGTCTTCGAAAAAGAAGCCTGCGCTGACGACTTATACGGTCTCGCTTTTAAAACCCGTAAAAATAGCGGTGCTGCCTATACTCAGCCCTTAATTAAAATTGATTGAAAATTTTTACAATTCTTAATAATTTCTCTTGAAAGAACTTTAGGTGTTTGGTATACTATTTAAGTATTTATAGTTTAAAGGAATCGGTGACACAATAATGGCTAAAATAGGTTTTGACAATGCGGAATATATACGTCTGCAATCCCAAAATATACGTGACCGCATAGAAATGTTCGGTGATAAACTGTATATGGAGTTCGGCGGCAAGCTGTTTGATGATTTTCACGCTTCCCGAGTTCTTCCCGGCTTCGAGCCTGATTCAAAGGTAAAAATGCTTATGAATCTCAAGGATGATGCCGAAATAGTTGTTGCTATTAATGCTGACGCGATTGAGAAAAATAAGCGACGCGGTGACTTGGGTATCACCTACGATCTGGATACCCTCCGTCTTATTGACGCTTTTCGCGGCATCGGACTCTTTGTAGGCAGTGTTGTAATTACCTTCTACACCGGACAACCCTTAGCCATTGCTTTTGAAAAAAGACTTAAAAACCTTGGTATCAAGGTTTACCGTCATTACCCTATTGCCGATTATCCATCTAATATTCCTCTCATTGTTAGTGACGACGGCTTCGGAAAAAATGATTACATCGAAACCGAGCGTAAACTGGTGGTCGTGACCGGACCCGGTCCCTGCAGCGGAAAGATGGCTACCTGCCTTTCTCAGCTTTATCACGAACACAAGCGCGACATTAAAGCGGGCTATGCTAAATTCGAAACCTTCCCTATCTGGAATATTCCCTTAAAGCATCCTGTTAATGTAGCTTATGAAGCTGCAACCGCTGATTTGAATGACGTAAATATGATTGACCCGTTCCATCTCGAAGCATACGGCGAGACTGCTATCAACTATAATCGCGATATAGAAATCTTCCCTGTTCTTAATGCTATGATGGAAAAAATCCTCGGCACTTCGGTTTATAAAAGCCCTACCGATATGGGTGTAAATATGGTAGGCTGTGCAATATGCGACGATAGTGTGTGCAGACAGGCTGCTAATCAGGAAATTATCCGCAGATACTATAATGCTCTTTGCTCGGTACGTCAGGGTATGGGTGAGCAGGCAGAGGTTTCTAAAATTGAACTTTTGATGAACAAGCTCGGTATATCAGTTGCCGACAGAGCTGTTGTAGGTGCCGCTAATGCTAAATCCGAAGCTACCGGAGCTCCGGCTACAGCAATTCAGTTGGACAGCGGCAAACTTATCACCGGTAAAACCTCATCTCTTCTCGGCGCATCATCATCAATGCTTCTTAACGTATTAAAAGAACTTGCCGGTATTGAGGATGAAGTAAAGCTTCTCTCCCCCACTATTATTGAGCCTATTCAAGTGATGAAGACTACCGCGCTTGGTAACCGCAATCCCAGACTACACACCGATGAAGTTCTTGTTGCGTTGTCAATTTGTGCGGCAACCGACGAAAACGCCAGATTAGCTTTGGCTCAGGTTAAAAATCTAAGAGGTTTAGAGGCTCATTCTACCGTTATTTTGTCGAGAGTCGATGAGCAAACCTTCAGAAAACTGGGTGTTAATATTACCTGCGAACCTAAATATCAAACCAAAAAACTTTATCATTCATAAATCCAGACATACTAAAGACCTTGAAACGTCGGTTTCAAGGTCTTTTCTGTTAATCAAACTGTGAATTATAAAGTTTACTGTAAAAGCCATCGTAACTCATAAGACTGTCGTGATTACCCTGCTCGGAAATTCTTCCCTCCTGCAGAACGATTATGATTTCTGCATTCTTAATTGTTGACAACCTATGCGCAATAACAAAACAAGTTCTATTCTCCATAAGCTTTGCCAGTGCTTCCTGAATTTGAATCTCAGTTCGAGAGTCAACGTTAGAAGTAGCCTCATCCAGAATCAGCATCGGAGCATCGGAAAGCATCGCACGTGCAATGGTAATAAGCTGCTTTTGACCCTTTGAAATATTCACGCCGTCATCCGACAGGACAGTGTCGTAGCCGTCAGGAAGATGCTCAATGTAATTATGTATCTTGGCGGCCTTCGCAACCGCCTTAACTTCGTCAAGTGTTGCTCCCTCTTTACCGTATGCTATATTCTCTGCTACACTGCCGTGGAAAAGCCAGGTGTCTTGAAGTACCATTGTGTAGGCTTTTCTCAAATCCTCTCGCTTGATGCTTACAATAGGAACTGAGTCAATATTAATACTGCCGGAATTAACATCATAAAACCGCATAAGAAGGTTGATAATCGTAGTTTTTCCTGCACCTGTCGGTCCAACGATTGCAACGGTTTGACCAGGTTTAGCACATAAAGAAACTCCGTGAAGTATAGTTTTATTTTCTGTGTAACCAAACACAACCTTCTCAAAGTCAACGTATCCGTCAGTTTCGCTGAGGGTGAGCGCGTCGATTTGGTCAGGCTTTTCTGGAGCCTCGTCAATAATTTTAAAGACTCTTTCAGCGGCAGAAAATGCCGACTGGAATTCGTGAAGGATATTTGCAAATTCATTAATAGGACCTGCAAATTTTCGGGAATACTGAACGAACTGAGCAACGCCACCAAGTGATATAAAAAACAATGAACCTGCTTTTACGGCGCCCGAAGCCGAATACATATACAGAATTCCGCCTAAAATCATTACTAAGGAAATCGAAAGATTGTTGATAAAATTCACAGACGGACCCATTGCAGATGCGTAATATTCAGCTTTGTAGTAAGCATCCATTGCATCTTTGTTGCGGCTATCAAAGCGCTTCCCGATTTCTTTTTCTCTGTGATACACCTGAATAGTTCGGCAACCGGAAAGCATTTCTTCGGCGTATCCGTTAAGCTCACCTAATTTTTTTGAGCGTTCACGAAACATAGGCCTTACCTTTTTGGAACGATATCTTGTGAATAAAATTGAAATGGGCACAGTTATAACAAAAATAATTATCATTGGCCTTGAAATGTTCCACATAAAAATAAGCGAGCCCACAACGGTATAAATACTGGTCATAACCTGCACAAGGTCATGTGATAGTGACGAATTAACAGTGTCAATATCATAGGAAATTCTACTTATAATATCACCGGTTGCAGTTGTATCAAAATAACCAATTGGAAGTGTGGTAAGCTTCTCAAAAAGCTGTTTTCTCATACGGTAAACAACCTTTTGGCTGATGTTTATCATTATTACCGATAAAGCGTAAGACAGTATTGCAGACAGCGCGTAGCATATTATCATTTTGATAACATTATCAGTAACAATTTCGAAATCTACACCATTTTCTGAAGCAATTGCATCAATAGCCTCACCGGAGTACTTTGGACCCAGCAGAGCCAGCTGATTGGAAGAGAGGGTCATAATAATTACCAAAATAAACAGTGGCCAGGATTTTAGAACATAACCTAAAAGGCGCCAAAGTGTTCCTATACGAAATTTTTCTTTTTTATCCTTTACTTTCTCTTTACTCAACTATGGCACCTCCCATCTGTGAATCACTTATATCTTTGTATTCCGGACAATTGCTCAGCAATTCTTCGTGTGTTCCTTTGCCGATAATTTTACCTTCATCAAGAACAAGTATTAATGAGCAATTTTTAACTGCACTGACTCTCTGCGCAACATTTATTACCACTGTGCCTTTCATTTTTTCTCCGAGAGCCTTGCGCAAGGCAGATTCAGTCTTGTAGTCAAGTGCCGATGAACTGTCGTCTAAAACAAGAATTTCAGGATTTTCTGCGATTGCGCGGGAAATAAGCACTCGCTGCTTTTGACCGCCTGATATGTTGGTACCTTTTTGTGATAGCAAATGCTCGTATCCGTCGGCAAAATCGGTTATAAAATCGTGCGCCTGAGCGGTTTTAGCAGCTTCAATTATTGCTTCATCGCTTATATCTCTGCCAAATCTAATATTTTCTTTAATGGTATCGTTATATAGAAAATCATTTTGCATAACGGTGCCAAAATATGTATATAGATTTTTTCTGTCAATTGTGCGGATATCCTTTCCATGCAGATAAATAGCACCGCTTCCTACATCATAAAACCGCAGTAAAAGTTTAATCAAAGTAGATTTACCGCTACCTGTAGCACCAATAACACCTAGAGATTCACCCGGCTTTAAATAAAAGCTGATATTGGATAAATCATCTTTTTTACCGTTGTATGAGAAGTTAACATCGCAGAATTCGATAATGTTTTCGTTGATTTTAGGCGGAAACAGTTCCTCACATTTTTCTATAAGTTCATCTTCGCTGAGAAGTACCTCTTCAACACGGTTTGCAGAGGCGGTGCTCTTGCTTGCCATAGTAAATATTCTGGACATAGCCATCATTGACATGGAAATTTGTGTGAAATACTGCATAAACGCAATAACAGTTTCGGGGGATGAAAGATTGTTAGTTACGCGAGCGGCGCTGAGAGTAACGACAGCTACGATGCCCATATTCATAAACAGATTCATAATAGGATGAATAGATCCCATTATTATTCCTGCGCGTTTTTCGTCCCTAACCAACGATTTGTTCACGTCGTCATATCTTTTATGCTCGTATTTATCTTTTGATAAAGCTTTTATGACGCGAATTCCCTGTGTGTCCTCACGAACGACTCTTACCATTCTGTCAACAGATTTTTGAACTCTTCTGTAAAGCGGTATACCTTTTCTTGAAACTAAATATACCGATATAAACAATAACGGCATAGTTGTAAGCATTACGAGAGACAGATAACTATCCATAACCATTGTGATAGCAATACCGCCCCCCAGCATAATCGGTGCGCGCACGCCCATTCTCTGCATCATACCCACAAAGTGATGAATATTATATGTATCTGTGGTAATTCTTGATTCAAGAGAAGCAATGGTAAATTTATCGGTCTGAGTTGCGGAGAGTCTTAAGGTTTTGGCAAATAAATCATGTCGGATTTCTTCAGAAAAGTTTCTCGATACAGCCGCAGCCATACGGTTTGCAACTATATTACAAACGCAGGCAGCCCCTGCACAAAATATCATCATAATTCCCCAAAAAATAATTTGTTTTATATCCATTGTAAGTATTACTGTTTCAAGAATATGCGTGAGAATATAGGGAATAAAAAGTTCTACAACGGTTCCCGCAATTTTTATTGCAAGACCGCCCGACATACGTAGATAATAAGGCCTAAGGTATTTCAGCATTGTTTTCATATTACACCCTCTTCCCTATTATCCATATATTCCTTGGCTTTCTGTGTAACCCGTTCAAGAACCGACTGAAAAACTTTGATTTCATCTTCATCGATGTCATCGGTCAGGTACTGATTCCATTCTTTAAGCACTGCTCTTATCTTTGGCAGCATTTTAAGCATTTTATCTGTGGGATAAACTCGAAGCACACGCTTGTCTGATGCATCTGATTTTCGCTCTACATATCCCTGCTCATCAAGATTTGCAAGTCCACGTGTCACATTGCTTTTATTAACACAAAGCTCGTTTGCCAGCTCCTCCTGAGATATACCGGGGTGTTTAGATATGACTATTACATAGCTGTGGTACAACGGCGACAATGTTTTATCCTTTAATGCATCATTTCGATAAGCAACAGCACAGCGACTAATCGTATTAATTTTCTTCATAATAAAAATCATAAAAAACTAAACCTCAACAAAAATAATTGCAAGAACAACGGTTGCGCTTGCAACCAAATTATATCGCTATTCAGTCTCAAAGTCAACATTAAAAAACACTTGACAAACAGTCGAAAGAATATTATAATAAACACCGTTGCAAATATGTGCGGGTATGGCGGAATTGGCAGACGCGCTAGATTCAGGTTCTAGTGAGGGTTCCTTCATGCAGGTTCAAGTCCTGTTACCCGCACCATCGTCCAAACCGGTGTAAATGCTGAGTTTGGACGTTTTTTATTTCTAGATGTTCTTTAATCTTTGCAGTTAACAAGAAAAATGGTATATTGTTAATATAAATTTAAGGAGTCTTAAAATGAAAACAATTGCAGATATTTACAAATACGGAAAAGGCCCTTCCAGTTCCCACACGATGGGTCCGGAAAAGGCTGCAAGACAGTTTTTAAGCCGCTATCCTAATGCTGACAAGTACACAATCACTCTCTTCGGTTCCCTTTCAAAGACCGGTAAGGGACATCTGACTGATTTTGTGATTGCCGAAGTGTTCGACGGTAAAACTTTCGAAATTATTTTTGATGACAGTGAAAAAGAATTGCTTCATCCAAATACAATGGTATTCGAAGCAGTTAAAGACGCTGTGACTTTAGCACACGAACAAGTGCTGAGTATCGGTGGCGGAGAAATTCATATAGTCGGAACTAAATCAAAGCATCTTCCGGACATATATCCTCACACCACCTTTACTGATATTAAGTCATATTGTAATGAAAAAGGCATCACCTTGTATGAATATATAAAACAAGTGGAGCCGGAAAGTACTTTCGAGCATCTTGCATTTGTCTGGGAAAAAATGAAGGAATGTATTGAGACGGGTCTAAAAACCGACGGTATAATTCCGGGTTCTTTACAACTTTCAAGAAAAGCAGGGCATTTATACAACCAAAAGCATTTTGACGAAACCAGTGAAACAAAAGAAAACCGCATCACCTGCTCTTACGCATTTGCTGTTGCTGAGCAAAACGCAACAGCAGGTTATATTGTAACCGCTCCCACCTGCGGCTCAGCCGGAGTTATGCCTGCAGTTCTGCTCTATACACAAAAGAAACGTGGGTTTTCTGATGAGGATATAATAAGAGCTCTTGCTGTAGGAGGACTTATTGGAAATATAATAAGAACCAATGCGTCTGTAAGCGGTGCAGAATGCGGATGTCAAGCAGAAATAGGCAGTGCCTGTTCAATGGCTGCGGCAGCTCTTTGCGAGCTTTATGAAATGGATATAGAACAAATCGAATACGCCGCAGAAATTGCTATGGAACATCATTTAGGACTCACATGCGACCCGATTTGCGGCCTTGTTCAGATTCCCTGCATTGAAAGAAACGCAGTTGCCGCAATGAGAGCAATCAATGCTGTAAACCTTTCGCAGTTTCTTCGTGGCACACGCAGAATTTCCTTTGATACAGTTATTAAAACGATGTATAAAACGGGTCTCGATATGAACGTGAAATATAAGGAAACAGCTGAAGGCGGTCTTGCAGAAGTATTTTTTGAATAGAAAAAAGGCTGGGTTTTCCCAGCCTTTAAATTATTTATGAGGTTTTAATTTTCTTAAAATGCTTCTTATTCTTCTGAAAGTTCCTGCCGCCCAATGTTTTATACAATAGCGCAAAACAGGAAAATGAAGAAATTTTGCAGGAACATCGTAATAAAACTGAAATTCAAAAACTATCGATGATAGCTTTACAGGGTTTTTAATATCGTAACGAATTTGCGGATCATCACCGAGGAAGACAACCGAATCTTTCATAAAAGCGCCATTTGTACGGAATTTATTGATTTTTGCTGCAACATTATTTCCTCTATCGTCAATAATCTTAATTGAGAAGGACTTAATGGTCATTGTTCCGCTTACCAATGGGTCAATTCTAATAGCTTTTACTTTATCAAAATCACCAAACTCAGTGCATCTTGCATGCCACATACCGTTTTCACCGGTGAATTCGGGCGATAAAGGTCTGTGCGCCATAAAGCCCGAGCCGTCATCAATCAGAACAGTAAATTCGTTTGTATTAAGCTTTGATGAGAAAACATCCCCGCTGCTTTTTGCGACGATGCTGTCGGTTTCTTCCTTGGGCACAATAATTGCAGAGGATTTAAATTTATTCTGTATATATTTACGGTTGTTGTCCCACTCTTTTTTATTATGCAATGTTGCGGAATTTTCAGCATTTATCCACATACGATAAATACCTGTAATGGTAGGATTATCGGCAACACCGCAAAGTAAAGCCGTGCGCATAAGAAAATCCCAGTCTTCAGTAGTTGTAAGACTTTCATCAAAATGTATGTCCAGCAGTTTATAGGCAACTGCTGGAAAAGCAAGGCTGAAAGTAGGACAGTAATTCTGCGAAAGCTGTCTTATAAGTTCAAAATCGGTACAATAAATTGTACGGAAGCCTGAAACCGAAATAAGAACGGTTTCGTCATATTCATTCTTAACATTGAGCCAATCCTGCGCAACACAGTAGGTGTGTAGGATTTTACCGCTATTTTTCTCTTCGAGGATATGAAATGCCTCAACCCAGTCCTCAAAAACAAGGTCATCATCATCAAGAATGGAAATGTATCTTCCTCTGGCTATTTCGAAACCGCGGCTCAGCGGTGTTGTTCTGTTTCCTCCGGTGACCTCTACGAGCGAAACCTTTCCACTCATAAAATCGGGAAGAGAATCTATAATATTTAATACCGAGGTTCTTCCCTCTTCATCAAGGTTGTGACCCATAATCAGCACTTCAAAGTCCATATCACTTTGACCGCAGAGACAGAGTAATACCTCGCTCAATGCTTCGGGACGATGCCCCTGGGTGCGCATAATAACCGACAAAAACGGTGCGTCCTTTTCAAATTCATAGTCACCATTTAAAAAACGGGAAAAGTTATCTGTGCCGACTTTATTACTGAGTTCCCTATAATATGAGGAAACCGTTGAATATTCGGTAGGATTATAAGTTTTTTTCATATATGTCACCGCTACTCTTAATATCTGTTCTTGGAATAACCGAAGCCGTTGAATGTGGCAATCTTGTGTTGAGGGTCAAGAGGAGTTGGTAACAGTCCGTTATCACGTCTTCTGCAGTACTCCTGAAGCGCCTTTTTCTGATGAGATGTGCCGTTCTCGTAAATAGCAATCAACTTTTTAAGCAGAGACGGATTAGACCACTTATGGCACATAAAAAGGAATGCTTCGGCTGAGTAGTAAAGCTCTGCATTCGTCGGAATGACATGTCCATTGTTATCAACATGTTTTGAGTGATAAACGAATGCGCGTGACTGGTAAACCACCTTATATCCTGCAAGTCTCACTCTCCATGAAAAATCCACGTCATCACAGTAGAGGAAGAAGCAGTCTTCGTCAAGACCTCCAAGTTCTCTGTATACAGCAGTCGGGATAATAACACACGCCATTGCACCCCACGGCTCTATTCCGGTATTAGCATCAAACTCCTTTGGATGCTCAAGAGGACTTTGCTTTGCTTCAACCATACCGACATTTTCTATTCTGTCAAAAGGCTTTAACATTTCGAGAAAATAATCGGCACAAACAATGACATCGGGGTTATACGCCATAAAGTAATCGGTATTGCAGTCCTTAAACATAATGTTTTGACCCTTAGAAGTACCCGAATTAAAACCAAAAAATGTATAATTAACCTTTAAAAACTCACCAAAGCGCATATTGAATGAGTCTATCTGCTCATTAGTGAGTATCGGCTCAGCTGACGCATCACCGTAATAAACGTCAATAAAGTCGATAACTCCACCCTTAAGTTTTGAAACCTCAACGGCTTTTGCAAGGCTGGATAAAGACTTTTCAAGGCCCGACAGCTCGTTGTGGTATAGAATTGTCTGAGCTCGCAATGTTTTGTGTTCCAAGGCAATTCACCTCCGAAATACTGGTTAATATTCACCATAATATTATAATTTATATTGCCGATGATGTCAACATTAATAAAAGCGCAAATATTTTTCGGTTGTACATAATTTCTTAACAAATAAATGGTAAAATTAAACATATAACATTCTGAAAGGAAATAGCGATGCTCGAACTAAAAAATATAAAAAAACAGTACTCTACCGGTGATTTTACTGTACACGCCCTCAAAGGCATAAATTTGAGCTTCAGAAAAAGTGAGTTTGTCTCTATTCTCGGACCCTCAGGCTGCGGAAAAACCACAATGCTTAATATTATAGGCGGACTTGATAAATATAATGACGGTGACCTTATAATTAACGGCCGTTCTACTAAAAAGTACAATGACCGCGACTGGGATACCTACAGAAACCATTCCATCGGTTTTGTTTTCCAGAGCTATAATCTTATTCCCCACCAATCGGTTTTGCAAAATGTTGAGCTGGCGCTCACCCTTTCGGGCGTTTCAAAGGCGGAGCGTCGACGCCGCGCAAAGCAGGCTCTTGAGTCTGTGGGACTTGGTAATCAGCTTAAAAAGAAACCGGGAGAAATGTCGGGCGGACAGATGCAACGTGTTGCCATTGCCAGAGCTATTGTAAATGACCCTGATATTATTCTAGCTGATGAGCCTACAGGCGCTCTTGACAGTGAAACAAGTATTGCAGTAATGGAAATTCTTAAAGAAATTTCTAAGAAAAAGCTTGTTATTATGGTTACCCATAATCCCGAACTTGCCGAAAAGTATTCTACGAGAATTGTCAGAATGATTGACGGCGAAATTATTTCCGACAGCGATGCTCCCAAAACTGATGAAATCGCGCACAGTGATGAAGTTACCGGAAAGAAAAATAAAAAAGAGAAAAAGCCCACAATGTCTCTCTTTACTTCTTTTGGCTTATCTCTTAAAAATCTTGTTACTAAAAAAGGAAGAACCATTCTCACCTCCTTTGCGGGAAGCATTGGTATCATCGGTATTGCGCTGATATTTGCAGTTTCTAACGGTATGACAGCCTTTATCAATACCGTGCAGGAAGACACCCTCTCCTCCTACCCTCTCACCCTTGAAGCACAGCATACTGATTTAGGCTCTATTATGGAAACCTTTATGATAGGCGCAGTTTCTCACGAAGAGCACGATAAAGATTCCATATATCAGAAACCTGCTCTTTATGATATGGTCAATGCTTTAAATTCTGTTGAAAACCGTGAAAATGATCTTAGATCCTTTAAGGAATATATTGAGGCAAAGCGCAACGATACCTCCGAAGGTAATAACCTGCATAATGCCATAAGCGGTATCAATTACACCTATAATTATGATATGCTCATTTACACCGAAAATATAGACGGGGAAATTATTGTTTCTGACACCGAAGAAGTTATGTCGGAAATGCTCATTAAATTTATGGGCAGTATGGCAAATGTAGAAACTGATGAAACATCAAATTCCTCAGGTATGATGACTATGTTTTCTCAGGGTTCGGCAATGTCAGGGTTATGGCAGGAAATGCTTTCCGGCGAAAACGGTAATCCGGTTAATGAAATGCTCTATAATCAGTATGACCTGATTTACGGTACATGGCCCACTCAGTATAATGAAATAATTCTTGTTGTTGACGAAAACAATGAGCTTGATGATATGACACTTTATGCTCTGGGTCTTAAGTCCAAAGAAGAAATTGATAAAATCATTGATTCCGCAATCAACAAAACTCAGCTCGAATTTACATCTGAAAGCTGGTCCTATGAAGAAATTTGTGCCATGGAATTCAGAACAGTTCTTAATTCCGATTGCTATATTCTCGATGAAAGCACAGGCCTTTACACTGATTTAAGAAACACCTCTGCCGGTATAAAGTATCTATATGATAATGGAATTCCCCTAAAGGTTTCCGGTATTATCAGACCCAATGCCGATGCTGTTTCCTCAATGCTGGGCGGTTCATCCATTGCCTATACTCACCTGCTCACCGAATATATTTCCGAAAAGTCTATGAATTCTCTTGCTCTTAAAGCTCAGCTTGAAAACAAGGAAGTTGATATTTTTAACGGTCTTCCCTTTGAAGAAAACAACGGAAATATGACCGATGCCCAGAAAGAAGAAAGCTTTAGAGAATATATAGCCACTCTTGACAACAAGAAAAAAGCAGAAGCGTATATAAAAATAATGAGCATACCGTCTCAGGAGACCCTCGATTCTTCAGTTGAACAGGCAATGAAAGGTATGACCAGAGAAAAAATGGAAGTTACCATGACTCAGGTGCTTAGCGAGCAAATGGGTATGAGTGCCGATGATGTTACCGAATACACGTCCTCTATGAGTGATGAGGATATGAACAAGCTCTTCATTGAAATGATAACAGAGCAGGTCAAAGCGCAGTACGCGGATAATATTTCAAAACAGTTATCCTTCATGAGCACAACACAGTTAATCTATGCTCTTACTGCCGCTCTTGATGATTACACTACAGAACAATACGCTCTGTATCACGATGAAGTTCTTGAATTTTCTAACTCAACCTATGATGAAAACCTTGCAAAACTGGGTTATATTGACCTCGACAGCCCTTCATCAATCAATCTTTATTCTTCTTCTTTTGAAAACAAAGATATTATTGAAGATGCAATTAATGAATACAACATTGGTGTTGAAGAGCTATCTCGTATCACCTACACTGACTATGTCGGAATAATGATGTCTTCAGTTACTACAATTATTAATGCTATTACCTACGTGCTTATTGCCTTTGTTGCTGTTTCCCTTGTGGTTTCTTCAATAATGATAGGTGTTATAACGCTTATATCTGTTCAGGAGCGTACAAAGGAAATTGGAATCCTGCGTGCTATGGGCGCTTCAAAGAAAAATGTATCCAGTATGTTTAATGCCGAAACAGTTATAATCGGATTTGCTTCCGGATTGCTGGGCGTTGTGATAACCTATCTCCTGTGTATTCCGATTAATGCTATTTTGCAGGCTCTTACAGGTCTTAACAACCTCTCGGCAGTGTTACCGTGGCAGGTAGCATTAGTGCTCATTGTTATAAGTGTTCTGCTTACCCTTCTTGCAGGTATTATCCCTTCAAGAAGCGCCGCAAAGAAAGACCCTGTTGTGGCACTCAGAACTGAATAAAACTAAAAAACTCCGAGAAATTCTCGGAGTTTCAATATTTTTCCAGGAACGAATGTAACTCACCCTTATCGGCTTCCCTGTAGCCAACAATTTGAGAAAGATTAACATTATGCAAGCTTCTGAAAATGTTATCATCGACAGCGGGATTGGTCTTTTTAATTTCACTAATCAGTTGCTTGATTTCCTTTCTTTTGGAAAGTCCCTCATATATCTCACTGTCCTCGGTAAAACGGCAAGCACACTGCAAAAATTTAAGCTCGTTATGTTTAGCCCAGGATATTATATCTTTTTCTTTAACCTTGTAAAGAGGTCTAATGAGCTCCATATTTTCAAAATTGGAGCTGTGAAGTTTTGGAAGCATAGTTTTTATTTCGGAAGAATACATCATGCTCATCAGCACCGTTTCGATAACATCGTCAAAATGATGCCCCAGCGCAATTTTATTACATCCGAGTGTTTGCGCCTTTGCATAAAGAGCGCCACGGCGCATTCTTGCGCATAAATAGCAAGGTGAACCGCCCGCTCCGTCAACAATATCAAATATTTCGCTTTGGAATATCTCAACAGGTATATCCAACGTCTTAATATTTGCGTACAAAAGGTCTCTGTTATCTTTTCTATAACCCGGATCCATACAAATGTAAACAACCTCAAATGGGATATTTGAGTGTCTGTGAAGTTCCTGAATACATTTTGCAAGTATCATTGAGTCTTTGCCTCCTGAAATGCAGACGGCAATTTTATCTCCCGGTTTAATTAACTCATATTCGTTAAGCGCACCGCAAAACGGATTCCAAATCGATTTACGGTATTTTTTAATAATACTGCGCTCTATTTCCTTTAATCTTTCCATAAATACTCCTAAAAAAAATAGTCGGCTCTGTTAATTATAACAGAACCGACCGATTTTTCAAGTTTTAGTTTAATTTACGCAGTAACCTTTTTATCGGATACAAGTCTGATAACGAACACAACGCCAACCATCATTGCGATAGCAATAGCAAGGGAAATTATTGCATTGCCAATAAAAGGAGCAATTATGAAGTTAACGAAGGATACAGCTGCAACAGTAATTGCGTAAGGTAACTGTGTGGAAACGTGATTTAAGTGGTCACACTGAGCGCCTGCGGAAGACATAATTGTTGTATCCGAAATGGGAGAACAGTGGTCACCGCAAACTGCACCTGCAAGACAAGCGGAAATACCTATAATCATAATTGTTCCACCGTTGGGGAACATTGCGGTAACAATGGGAATGAGAATACCGAAAGTACCCCAGGATGTACCGGTAGCAAAAGCAAGTACGCAGGCAACCACAAAGATAATAGCGGGAAGCAACTTATCAAGACCTGCAGCAGCGCTGTCCATAAGAGCTGCAACATAAACCTTGGCACCTAAAAGGCTAGTCATATTCTTAAGAGCAGTTGCCATGGTAAGAATAAGAATTGCCGAAACCATTGCCTTAAAGCCTGCAGGAATGCTGTCCATAGAAGCCTTGAAATTAACAACTCTTCTTATTGCATAGTAGATAATGGATATAACAAGAGCAATAAGAGCACCCCAAGGCAGACCGACGGTAGCATCTGTATTAGAGAATGCATCTATAAAATTCATACCTGCAAAAGTATTACCGTTACCGTTATATACAAGTGCCGCTACACAGCAAATTATAAGTACAACAATTGGGAAAATAATATCAAGGATAATTCCTTTTTCATTACCATTTTCCATTTCGCTCTCAGCAGATGTGTTTTGGCTGCCCGAAGTGAACAAGTCACCGTTAACAGCATTTGCCTCGTGAAGCTTCATAGGACCATAATCAAACTTCATAAGAGTAATAGCAATTATAAATACAAAAGTAAGTAACGAATAGAAGTTATAGGGGATAGCTTGAATGAAGAGTTTTAAGCCTTCACCCTCGGGAGCATAGCTTGAAACAGCAGCAGCCCAGGAAGAAATGGGAGCAATCATACAAATCGGCGCAGCGGTTGCGTCAATAAGGAAAGCAAGTTTAGCGCGGGAAATTTTATTACTGTCGGTAACAGGGCGCATAATTGAGCCAACGGTAAGACAGTTAAAGTAATCGTCAATAAAAATAAGCACACCAAGAACAAATGTTGCCAAAGAGGCGCCTATTCTTGATTTAATATTCTTAGCAGCCCATCTGCCGAACGCAGCAGAGCCACCGGATTTATTCATAAGAACAACCATTACGCCGAGGATAACAAGGAAAACAAATATACCGGCAGTACCGGAAACAGCGTCAATAAGACCGCCGCCGATAATATTATCCATAGCAGCAAGTGGCTTGAAGTTAGCAGCCATAAGACCGCCGGCAAGAATACCGACAAACAGTGAAGAATAAACTTCTTTGGTAATAAGAGCGAGAAGAATAGCAATAATCGGAGGCAAAAGTGCCCAGGAGGAACCGAAGGTAGGTGTGGTTGACTTCACAGCATCCATAGCTATACCAACATTATTGTCAAAATTATCGTCAAATTCAGCAGATTCGGGATTCTTTCTGTCGGTATAACCGTCAAGATAATCCTTTGCATCCTCATACGCACTTAAGTCATATTCCCTGCCGTCAGAGTCAATATACGGCTCAGCAACAACAAGCGCATCAGCTGAAGCGCTTCCGTCGCTTGCATTTCCCACAGGTTCATCAGCGAAAGTGGGAATAACAATGCAGGAAAGCAGAGTAATAACCGTAATGAGTAAGAATGCTATTTTTTTAACGTTTGCAGTCTTTTTCATTGCAAGACCTCCTTATTTATACAATGAGATGGTATCATATTTTCTAAAATATGTCAATGTTTTTGTTCATATCCTGTTAAAAAAGCGAGCATTTAATGCTCGCTTTTTTCTAATCTGTCGGAAGGCGTCTGTACACCTCGGTAACATCTTTAACAATACCTGCCAGCCAATCATTTATACAACCGCCGTCTATTCTCCAGCGCCAGTTTCCGTCAGGTATTGACGGCCTGTTAATTCTTCCTTCGCTGCCCAACCCCAAAAAGTCTTGCATAGGAATTATAGCGGTGTCAGCAGAAGTAGCGTAGGCTGAACAAATCATTGCCCAGTTAAGATTTTTTTCATTCTCTGCTCTGAGATATTTTTTTACAAATTTTAAATTATCGCTGCTTAGTGTTTCTTGCCATCCCACAACGGTATTGTTATCATGAGTGCCCGTATATACCACAGAATTTTTAAGACAATTATGAGGCAAATGGTCGCTGTCAGCCGTACAATCAAAGGCAAATTCCAGCACCTTCATTCCGGGAAAACCTGAAGCTTTAAGCATTTCTCTCACATCATCAGTTAAAAATCCAAGATCCTCGGCGATAATGGGCATATCACCAAATTTTTCTTTAAGATAATTAAAAAACGGAATACCGGGACCCTTGCGCCATTTTCCGCCTGTAGCATCAGGATCACCGAACGGAACGGCATAGTAAGATTCAAAGCCTCTGAAGTGGTCGATTCTAATGATATCGTAAAGCTTTAAGGTATGCTTAATTCTTCGGCACCACCAGTCAAAGGGAACGGTGTCATTTTTCATATACTCCCAATTGTAGATGGGATTTCCCCACAACTGACCGGTCTTTGAAAAAATATCAGGCGGACATCCGGCAACTTCAACAGGTTTTAATTCATTATCAAGATGAAACTGTTTAGGCTCACACCAAACATCTGCGCTGTCGTAAGCAACATAAATAGGAATATCACCGATAATTTCAATCCCGAGATTGTTGGCGTATAACTTGAGATTCTTCCATTGCTTATCGAAAAGGTACTGTAAGACCTTATAAAACTCAACATCCTCGCCGTATAGCTTCTCTGCTTCTTCTAAGGCTTCCCTATTACGAAGCTTAATCAGTCGGGGCCAATTATCCCAGCTTTTTCCGTCATTAGCGTTTTTGATAGCCCTAAATAAAGCGTAATCATGAAGCCAGTTGCTGTTTTCCTGAACAAACTTATCATAATCGGCAGGCTTATTTTGAATAAAGCGCAAATATGCTCTTTTAAGCACTCCAATACGCTTCTGATACATAAGAGAGTAATCAATAACTCCGGGGTCGCCCCACTCGATTTCATCATATTCATTTTTTTGCAAATAGCCGTCTTTATGGAGTAAATCCAAATCAATAAAGTATG
>JAZLDA010000065.1:0-4921 GCA_045614505.1 Acutalibacteraceae bacterium
AGTTAGGAGAATTATATTGTCTTTTCCTCTTGAACAAATCAGAAATTTTTGTATTGTGGCTCATATTGACCACGGTAAATCCACCCTAGCTGACCGTCTTTTAGAGCTTACCAGCTCTGTAGAACAGAGGGAAATGGAAGAGCAGATTCTTGACAGTATGGATTTAGAGCGTGAGCGCGGGATTACCATTAAAGCTCACGCCGTTACCCTCTATCACACTGCAGCTGATGGCAAAAAATATGAGCTTAATCTTATTGACACTCCGGGACACGTTGACTTTAACTATGAGGTTTCCCGTTCTCTTGCCGCCTGCGAGGGTGCAATACTTGTTGTAGATGCTTCTCAGGGCATAGAGGCGCAGACACTTGCCAACACCTATCTTGCAGTTGACCACGGTCTTGAGATTATGCCGGTTGTGAACAAAATTGATTTACCCTCTGCCGAGCCGGAGCGGATTATCAATGAAATTGAGGATGTTATAGGTATCCCCGCGCAAGACGCTCCGAAAATTTCCGCGAAAACGGGTATAAATGTAGAAGAGGTGCTGGAGCGTATCGTTACCGATATTCCTGCTCCCACCGGGGACAGAAACGCTCCCCTTAAGGCTCTTATTTTTGACTCCTACTATGACGCTTATAAGGGTGTTATAGTTTATTTCCGTGTCGTTTCGGGTAAAATTAAAGCCGGAGACAGAATAAGAATGATGGCTACAGGTGCCCAGTTTGACGTGGTTGAGGTAGGCAGAAAGCAGGCGACATGTCTTATGCCCTGTGATGCTCTTGAAGCAGGTGAGGTAGGCTACCTTGCCGCCTCTATAAAAACCGTTAAAGACGCTTGTGTCGGTGATACCGTCACCTTGGCAGATACCCCTGCAAGTGAGCCTCTTGAAGGCTACAGAAAGGTAAACCCGGTTGTTTTCTGCGGTATTTATCCTGCCGACGGTGCCCGCTACGGTGACCTGCGAGAAGCTCTTGAAAAGCTACAGCTCAATGACGCTTCTCTCCTTTATGAGCCCGAGACAAGTAAGGCATTGGGCTTTGGTTTCCGTTGCGGATTTTTGGGACTTCTTCATATGGAAATTATTGAAGAAAGACTTGAAAGGGAATATAATCTTGACATAATCACCACCGCTCCAAGCGTTGTATATAGATTCACCTTAAACGACGGCAGTACCGTTGATGTTGACAACCCCACCAATTATCCCGACCCCGGCTCAATTGTTGATGCTATGGAGCCTGTTGCCGATGTGCATATTTACAGCCCCAACGATTATGTAGGCGCCATTATGCAGCTTTGCGAGGAGCGAAGAGGCGTTTACACCGATATGAAGTATATGGGGGACAGAGTTGATATTCACTATATTATGCCGGTGGGCGAAATAGTGTATGACTTCTTTGATGCACTCAAATCTCGTACCAAGGGTTATGCTTCTTATGACTATGAAACAAAGGGCTATGAAAAGAGCAAACTTATAAAGCTTGATGTTATGCTCGCAGGCGACGTTGTGGACGCGCTGTCCTTTATAGTTCACGTGGACAACGCACACGCCAGAGCCAGACGAATAGCAGAGAAGCTGAAGGAATATATTCCGAGACAGCTCTTTGAAGTGCCTGTTCAGGTAGCTGTAGGCGGCAAAATCATTGCCAGAGAAACAGTTAAGGCAATGCGCAAGGACGTGCTTGCCAAGTGCTACGGCGGTGACATCACCCGAAAGAAAAAACTTCTTGAGAAACAAAAGGAAGGCAAGAAGCGTATGCGAAAACTGGGTAAGGTGGAGGTACCTCCCGATGCCTTTATGGCAGTGCTCAAACTTGACGAATAATTTTAAAAGCCGTGGAATTTCCACGGCTTTTTACCCTTAGCCCCTAGCTCCTACTTAATCATTGTCTGAATTCCGTCTACAAATTCAGTAACAGCCTTTTCAAGCTGATTTTTGCCTTTAGAAATCTTGCGGTTGTTGCTCATCATTATTTTACCGGCAACGGAAATGCCTACTCCCGCGGCAACACCCAGTATCATTCCTTCAATGAAACAAATTGTTTTACACATAAACAAAACCTCCTTATGTCTTAGCATTTCCAAAGGAGGTTTTGTTATTCTTGAATTGTCATTTTATTTATTATCTGACCGTATTTTGCTTCGAAAACATTTACAAGTATTCCGGCAATGAAACCTGTAACCGCGCCGCAAAGGGTGAGTATGGGAAGCAAGTAAATAAGTCCCGGGGTGTTAAGACTCAGCACTGCCGCCACTATTTGTCCCACATTGTGCGCTGTTCCTGCGGCTGTGCTTGCTCCCGCAAAGGTAAAACAACGAAATTTTAAAAACAGCAGAACAACAACTGTTGATAGAACTGCTCCCGAAAGGGAAAACAGCAGGGAATAAAAATTGCCGAAAAGAAGTGAAGAGAGCAAAATTCTCGTAAGGTTTACCGAAACGGCGGCTAAGATTTTCTTCTTTGAAATCAGAAGCATGGAAATACAGTTAGCAAGTCCAAGTTTAAAGCCGGGAATGGGCACAAAGGCGAAAATCAGTCCCTCGAGGTAAGAGAGAATCAAAGCAAATACCGTAAGAAGCGAATAAAGTGTAATTTTTTTAGCCATCACTCCACCTCCAGTATAACGCCGGCAGGCAGACAAACCACAGTTTCACCCATTTTGTCAATTTCGCCTTGATTAATACAGATTTTGTCTTTGCAGTCGGCGTCCTTCATATAAGCCTTGCCATTCTTTATTATCACAGTATTTTCGGGCAATATTATTTCTGTGTCTTCGTTTAGGGAGATGCGGCAGTATTCCTCACCGTCTATAGTCACTACAAGGGTGTTTCCGCTGTCTTTCGGGAAAAGGAAAAAGGATATAAAAAGACTCAGAGAAAAAAGAATTATACATATAAAAAGTATTACGTCTGCCTTTTTGACCATTTTTCCGCCTACTTTCAAATTTAATCTGTACCTTAATAGTATAGCATATCTTTACAAAAAAGAAAATAAATAGTATAATGTTTCTATGAGAAAATTTTTAGTAATACTTTTGTGTTTTTCTCTTTTTGTTTTTTCGGGTTGCAGTGAGAAAGAAAACACAGATACAAGAATTCTGATGAACACGGTGGTAACTATAACCGCCCGCTGTTCGAAGGATACGATCTCAGAGGCGTTTGCCCTTTGCAGTCAGCTTGAAAGCAAGCTTAGCAGAACGGTGGAGGGCAGTGATATCTCTAAGATAAATAACAGCAACGACTTTGTAGAGGTAAGCGACGAAACGGCGCGCCTTATTGAAAAGGCAGTCGGTTATTCCTACGTGACAGAGGGCAGGTTTGACATCACCGTTTGTCCCGTCAGCAGTCTTTATGATTTTTCGTCAGAAAATCTTCCTGCTGCAGAGGACATTTCCTCAGCGCTTTCAGAGGTTGATTACCGCAAAATAGAATTTGATGGCAACAGAATTTGCCTTAAAGACGGCAGTATTGATTTAGGCGGTATAGCAAAGGGCTATATTGCAGACCGAGTTGTACAGTTTCTTAAGGGAAAAGGGGTAAAAGAGGGCACTGTTAATATTGGAGGCAATGTCTACTGCTTTGGAAAAAGTAAAGTGAAGATAGGAATTAAAAAGCCCTTTAGTAATGAGCTTGTTGCCACCGTAATGGCTGGGGAAGGCACCTATGTTACCTCGGGTATTTACGAAAGATATATCGAAAAGGACGGCAGAATCTACCACCATATCATAGACCCCGAAACAGGCTATGGCGTTGAAAACGAACTTGCGGCGGTAACTGTTATGGGTAAAAACTCCGCAGATGCCGATGCGCTTTCCACCTCTTGTATGCTTCTGGGTGAGGAAATAGGACTTCGCCTTATTGAAATGACCCCCGATACTGAGGCGGTTTTTGTAAGAAGAGACGGAACGCTTGCGTTGAGCAGCGGACTGATGTATAAAGGCGAATTTATTGTTTACAAATAATACTTTATTTAAAGTGTTTTATGAAGTATAATATAAAGAACGATTGCTCTAAGGAGATTATATAATGGGTTTATTCAGTAAAATGTTTGGTGACTACAGTGAGAGAGAAGTTAAGAAAACTCTCCCTCTTCAGAAAAAGGTTTTAGAGCTTGAAGAAGAATATAAAGCTTTAAGTGATGAAGAACTCAAAGCAAAAACCGATGAATTTAAAAAGCGCTATAGCCAGGGAGAGAGTCTTGATGACCTTCTTCCCGAAGCCTTTGCCGCTTGCCGAGAAGCAGGAGACAGAGTACTGTCCATGCGCCATTTCCCCGTGCAGATAATCGGTGGTATTGTGCTTCATCAGGGTAGAATCAGTGAAATGAAAACAGGTGAGGGTAAGACGCTTGTGGCGACTCTTCCTGCATATCTTAACGCTATTTCCGGCAAGGGTGTGCACATTGTAACGGTTAATGATTACCTTGCAAAAAGAGACACCGAGTGGATGGGCAAGCTCTACCGTTTTTTGGGACTGAGCGTGGGTCTTATTGTCCACGGTATGACTAAGGACGAAAAGCGGGAGGCGTACAACGCCGATATAACCTACTGTACCAATAATGAATTAGGCTTCGATTATTTAAGAGATAATATGGTGATTTACGCCAAGGACAGAGTTCAGCGCGGACATAACTTTGCAATAGTGGACGAGGTTGACTCCATTCTCATTGACGAAGCCAGAACACCTCTTATTATTTCGGGTCAGGGAGAGAAATCCACCGACCTTTATGAAAAAACCAACCGTTTTGTCAGAACTCTCCGCAAATTTGTTGTAAAGGAAATGGACGACAAGGCAACCGACGAAGAAACAAACTATGACGGTGACTATGTAGTTGATGAAAAGGCAAGAACTGCCACCCTCACACCCTCGGGTGTTGAAAAGGCGGAGCAGTATTTCGGTATTGATAACCTTAACGATGCTGAGA
>JAZLDA010000066.1:0-4855 GCA_045614505.1 Acutalibacteraceae bacterium
TATACATATTCATATTGATTTTAGATGCGATTGCATTAGCACTAAATGTAATACTATTGATTTTAATAGTACGTCGTTGGATTGAGGATATTCGGTATGAAAAATTTCTCAATCTCCGTCCACCCGAGCCGGAGGATTATACGGAGACTTACAAAAGAATGACCGAATGGTTGAAAAGGATGTATAACGGTGTTTCTGATGCTGAAAGCAATTCAGTTCCACAAGAGAGAGATAATCAGACTAGTGGGAAAGAGTAATGCAAAGATTTTATTCCATGCGATTAAGAATGATATTCCTATTATGGTATATTAAGAAAATACAACAGAGCCTATCGACGGAGATTTATACCGTTCATTAAAGGTACTTGGCGCTAAGAAAGTATATAACCAATATCTTGTGATGGAGAGAGAAAGAAAAATTAAAGGCGTATTTGTAGCCTATATGGATATATCTGCAAAAACACCTCAATATTTGAAAAAGGAAGTGAAAGTTAATGCCTGCAATAAAAAAGCCGACTTGGGTGCGGCAGGAGGAAGAGATAACCAAAATATTTAAGAAGGCGCTTATTGATAAAGGTTGGACGGTTGCGCATTTGGCCGAACTAATGAAAAAGGATTCGAGTGGTGTGAGTCGTTGTATAAATCATCCTTCAAAGGTAAGCTTTGAGACCATATTGACTATAGCCAATAAACTGGATATCGGTTCGATACCAATTATTAGATAAGGAGTGTTAAAAATGTTCAACAGTGAATTTTGGATGACATTGTTTTCAATAGTATTATTTATCCTTGGAATGATAGGCGGAATGCTAATAGATTACATAACAGAGAAGAGAGCTGTTCAGAAGGCGTATGTAAAGCGGTTGGAGGCAGATAACAAAAAGCTGAAGGCAAAGCTTTCCTTCTATAAATCTCTTCTGGAGGAGAAAGATGGAAGACAGGATATGTAAGATTTGTGGTTCCTTTATTGAATCCGGCGGGATGCATTGCCCGAAGGAAGAGCATCCTGTGTGCAGTCACCATTGTGATGAGTGTCGGTTCCATAAAAGCGCCGGTATTACCATTGAGATTTGCAGGTATATAGCGGCAAAGAAAATATGGAAGCAACATAATATGTTTTTCTATGCCTCTCCGGCTGCAGCTGAGTATTTAAGGAAGACTCTTAAAATATCAGATATGAGCGATGATGCGTTAAAGGAAACATATAAGATAACTCGGCAGAGGCTCAAAGAAAACCATAGAAATAAAGAAGCCTACAGGTCAAACAGCGAATTACTGTTCGTACTTGCAGGCGAAATAGAAAAGAGGAATTTATTTTGGTTTGTATATAAAAATTAGCACCTGAATAATACAGGTGCTGTTGAAAGGACTGTAGGGAGAGAGAAAAAGGAAGAATCAACTCCCTACATCTTTTATTATAACATATTTACTAAAAATTTCAAGAGGTTTACATAATGTTGTATTTTGTGTATATATGTTCGCCTTATGGCGGACTGAGAGAAAATGCTGTGCGCGCCCGAGAGTACGGACAAGCTGTGGCAAAGGAGGGCTATATCCCCGTAATTCCCCATGTGATGTGGCACGGGATATTTAAGGATAGCGACCCTGAGCAGAGAAGCCAAGCGCTGGAGGCGGGCTTAGAGCTACTTAAGCACTGTAATCAGTTAAGGTGTTTCGGTAAGGAAATAACACCCGGCATGGCACAGGAAATCAACTTTGCACGTGCCCACGGTATTCCGGTAGTGCAGGGACAGGCCTGCTCGGTTAATGACGTGGGAGAACTTTATAAATACTTTGAATCTAATTTTATGTATATAAACCGAACCGTAATCGAGATACTTAATGATTATATGGAGCAGGGAATGACCGCCGAGCTTATAAAGGAAGCCATAAAGCAGACTGCAAAGAAAAATGCGGGTATCAGCTATATGGAAACTATTCTTAATTGTTGGGTAGGTCAGAAGATATTTACCTTAGAAAAGCTGAGAGAAATGAAGAAGCAGAAGAAAACGAATAAGCAGGGAGATTTCGCTGCTTACGATATGGAACTTATAAATAAGATTCTCGAAGATTCTTAAAACGGTTTTTGCAGTTGACTGCAATTTTTTAAAAGAGGGCGAAAGCCCTCTTGGGACTTGATAAAGGATATTAAGTTTAGAACAAAAAAGAGAAAGAGGAAGTATGAAAGCAGGATACAGACACAGGGTAATACAAGCAGGGGATACCTTGGAGGTAATTGAGACCTTTCCCGGAAGACTCGGCAGTGGTTTTACCAGAGAGGGCTATCGAGGAAGTACACCCCTTGCACAGGAAAAGTATAACGAGAAGCTGCGCATCCGAGAGCTGACCCGAATTATAAACGAGAATTTTGGTGAGGATGATTACCACCTTGTACTCACTTATGAACGTGGGAAGCGGCCGGATAGTGATACAGCGAAGTTATACTGCAGACAGTTCACAAGAAAGTTAACCGCCTTATATCGGAAGCGGGGAGAGGAACTCAGATTTGTAAAAGTTCACGCTTTCGGTGAAAAAGGTGCACTTCACCATCATCTAATAATCAACAATGCGGACAAGGTTAAGGTCAGAGAGATAAATGAATTATGGGAATATAGTAAAAAGCCTCAATATTTTGCTATGTATGAAGGCGGAGATTACAGCTCCCTGGCGGCATATTTAGTGAGGCAATGCAAGACTGGACTCAAAGAGGGTGAAAGGCTCAACAGTAAAGCCTGGTCCTGTTCAAGGAATATCCGCAAAGCAACGCTTATTAAGGACACCGAGATAAGCAAGATTTGTTGGAAGGAGCCGCCTACACCAAAGGCGGGATATTACATAGACCGAGACAGTATAGATGCCGGGGTTAACGAATTCAACGGCAGACCGTATCTCTTCTATAGGCAAATAAAGAGAAAGGAGGTTTTATTTGCAGTCACGGCAGAGGGTGTTATTCTTCGCAGTGCTGAAGCAAGGAAGTATGTGCGCCGAGTCTGGCCGGATATAAAGGTGCCGGATAAGTTTGCGGCGGTAACTATTGAAGGTAAGCTCCTTTTAGGGGAAGCGGCAGACAGTTATTTAAGGCGGCTGAACCGTGAGGATATTAAGCAAAAGTGGAAGGATATAGCTGAAAACGGAAAAATTATAAAAAAGGAGAAAAAGGAAAATGAGCGAACTGATGATTCATAACGTAAAGGAAAAATTAGAAAAGGAAATACCATCTCAGGTCGGCGGCAGCAGAGCGCCGGAGATGCTAATAGCAAAAGAGGTTAAAAATGCTCTTATAAATTTCTGCGAGCAGGAAGGTAAGCTCGCAGAAGCGATAATCAAGAGTACAAAAACCTTTAAGGAATGTCTTAAAAGCATTGTGGCAGATACTAAGTCCCGACAGTACATATCGGATATAGATGCCTACCGCCGCGCGGTTATATTTTATTTACCAGAAGCGGAGATAGAGTGTAAAATGACGGTTAAAGCCAAAAACAGTACAGAGGATTTGTTCAGCCTCAGTCTGGAGGACTTGGTATGATTGCATATAAAGCATTTGAAAAAGGTCTTAAATGCAGAGGACTGCAGTACAAGGCAGGTAAGGTAAACAGGTTTAAAAACGCAAAATGCGTCAGAGAAGGCGCCCATTGTGCTGAAAACCCACTGGATATGTTTACTTACTACCCGAATATTGAAACAAGTGAATATTGGATTGTAATATGCGGCGGAGATATTAACGAGGACGGAAATGACAGTAAGCTTTCCTGTACCGAGTTAACTCTTAAAAGAGAACTGTGCATAGCGGAAGTGGCTATAGCGGCGCTTATTTATCAGAAAGAGCATCCTGACAGGGAAGCCTGGAAGGGAAGCACCTATACAAAGGAAGGATATTTTAAACTTTGCAAAGGAGAAAATCCCGTTCTCAGTGGTAAAAAAGGCGAATGGTTAGGTTATGCCGTAGAAACGGAAGCGGGATACGAGATATACGCTTTCCCCGTTGACGGTGAATATATTAAACCGAAGGTTCGGTATAACGCTTTAGGACAGGAGGTAAAGAAAAATGCATCAGTTTGATACGCGCCCCTTTAGTGATATGCCTCTTGAAATATCTGAAGAGGTTAGAAAAGAAGTCAACGGTTGGTTTACGAAGTATTTGTTTATCACTCCCGGTATGAACGGTGCTAAAAATGTATTCTGTACCGCCTGTGGTGAAAGATATGCGGTTGGTGCTCTTCAGAGAACTCAAACGCCTCAGGACCGAGCTCTTCTTTATGCTTCTCACCGGAGTCGTCACAGTTGTGCAAAGTGCGGCGAGCGTGTGCAGGTCATTGAAAGAAATAGACTGAAAAACCTCTGGAAGTTAAACGAAGAAAAAGAGGTAATTGTTTTCTTTTCTCCTAACAAAGACAAAGTCTGGTATCGGTGCTTTTTCGTGTCACGAATATATGGAGAAGCACACAGAAGAGAGGACTTATGCGATTGGCATGAGGTTCAGCGTTTCGAACTTGCGCCCGGTATTGCCAGAAAATACGAGACGGTATATAACGAGTGGTGCGAAGTGAAATTCGGCGAAGCGTTCCTTTGGAATCACGGATATTATACCGAAAAATATTATTACAGCTTTGTAAGCGGTGATGGGAATCTTCCGAAGGATACGTTTTTAAAATATAACAGTCTTGATTATTACGGTGGATTACGTTGCTACGATAAGCCAATTGTTAAGTATATGTGCTGGTATGCAATTCATCCGCAAATTGAAATGCTGGTTAAAACGGGACACAGTGAGACTGTGGATGAAATGATTGTAAAGAACACCGATTCAAAGAGAATACTTGATTGGAGTAAGAATACACCTTGGGAAATTCACCGAC
>JAZLDA010000067.1:0-21811 GCA_045614505.1 Acutalibacteraceae bacterium
AATGTGTTAAAAAGGCACGGTATGCGTCAGCATTACCGTGCCTTTTCGTCTGTTATCCCACTAAAAATTTATATTTTTCAGGTGCGAACAGTTTTGTAACATTAAAATTTGTTCTGTCGGGAAGTCGACAAACCGCAGAAATACTTTGTGTCTTTCAAGGTTTAAGACGAAGCGACGAGGCAAATTTTGGTTCCAAAACCAATTCATCCCTAAGACCAACACCCGAAAGCGGGTGTATGTGCGGGCAGAATATCCATATATAAGTGAGCAGTATAAAAACTATTTGTTAGAGAGCTATGAGGATACTTATTATCCTGAAAAGATAATGAACTCGGGCAGAGCCTCTTATGTGGAGCGCAACTATGAGATGATAAACAATAGCTCTTTTTGTATATTCTATTATCACAAGGAAATTGCATCAATGGTAGGCAAAAGCGGAACAAAAATTGCCTTTAATTATGCTGTCAAACAAGGGAAGCACATCATAAATATAGGTATGGGAAAATAATATTGCTTTTTCGTAAAAAAAGACGAACAATGTCGAATGGTGAAAAAAGCCGAAAAAAGAGTGCCCTATTTGTACAAAACGGCGAAAAGAAAATATTTTTGTTTTTGCTCTTGCTTTTTATATAACTTATGGTATAATGAATAGGCTTCGATAATTGCAATTTCTTGAGGGTTTGCAATTTATTATATACAAGATATTGTGGTTTGCATAGAATATTAAAAATGGAGGAGCTAAGATGAAAATCATTAAAAGAAGCGGCAGAGAAGTCGATTTTGACGCCGCAAAAATCGTAACCGCGATTACTAAGGCAAACGAAAGCGTTGTCAGCAGTGAAAGAATGACTCCTATCCAGATTAAGCGTATTGCAGAAGACGTAGAGATGGCTTGCATGAATGTAAACAGAGCTTTGAGCGTGGAAGAGATTCAGGATATGGTGGAAGACCAGATTATGAATCAGCGCGCATTCAGCGTTGCAAGAAGCTACATTACCTACCGTTATACCCGTGCGCTTATTCGTAAGTCCAACACCACCGACGAGCAGATTTTAAGTCTTATTGAGTGCAACAACGAAGAGGTTAAGCAGGAGAACAGTAATAAGAATCCCACCGTTAACTCTGTTCAGAGAGACTATATGGCAGGTGAGGTTAGTAAGGATATTACCAAGCGTCTGCTTCTGCCCAAGGATATTGTTGAGGCTCACGAGCAGGGTATACTTCATTTCCATGATGCCGACTATTTTGCACAGCACATGCACAACTGTGACCTTGTAAACCTTGAGGATATGCTTCAGAACGGCACTGTTATCAGCGGCACACTTATTGAAAAGCCCCACAGCTTCTCCACCGCTTGTAACATTGCCACACAGATTATCGCTCAGGTTGCTTCCTGTCAATACGGCGGACAGAGTATTTCTCTTACTCACCTTGCTCCTTTTGTTGAAATCAGCAGACAGAAGATAAGAGCTCAGGTTAAAGAGGAATATGCCGAGGCAGGGGTTGCGCTGGACGGAAATCAGATTGAGACTATTGCAGAAAAGAGACTTCTTGATGAAATCCGCAAGGGCGTACAGATGATTCAGTATCAGGTTGTGACCCTTATGACTACCAACGGTCAGGCTCCCTTTGTTACTGTATTTATGTACCTTAATGAGGCAAAGGACGAGCGTACCAAGGCTGACCTTGCCCTTATTATTGAAGAAGTTCTCCAACAGAGAGTACAGGGTGTTAAGAATGAAAAGGGCGTATGGATTACCCCTGCATTCCCCAAGCTCATTTATGTTCTTGAAGAAGACAATATTCGTGAAGACAGCAAATACTGGTATCTTACCGAGCTTGCCGCTAAGTGTACCGCTAAACGTATGGTACCCGACTATATCAGTGAAAAGATTATGCTTCAGAATAAAATCGACAAAAACGGCAACGGTAACTGCTATACCTGTATGGGCTGCCGCAGCTTCCTTACTCCCTTTGTTGATGAAGAGGGTAATCCTAAGTATTACGGACGCTTCAATCAGGGCGTTGTAACGGTTAATCTTGTTGATATCGGTCTTTCTGCACAGAAGGATATGAACGAATTCTGGCAGATTTTTGACAAGCGTATGGAGCTTTGCCACAGAGCGCTCCAGTGCCGTCATGAGCGCCTTACCGGAACTGTTTCCGATGCCGCTCCAATTCTCTGGCAACACGGCGCACTGTTAAGGCTCAAATCCGGCGAGACCATTGACAAATATCTCCACGGCGGATATTCCACACTTTCTCTCGGATATGCAGGTCTTTGGGAGTGTGTATATGCCATGACCGGCAAGAAGCTTACCGAGCCTGACGGCGAAGCATTCGGTCTTGCTGTTATGAAAAAGCTCAATGAGTACACTGCTAAATGGAAGGCTGCCGAGAATATTGACTACAGCCTTTACGGAACTCCTCTTGAAAGCACTACCTACAAGTTTGCAAAGGCTCTGCAGAAGCGCTTCGGTATTGTTAAGGATGTTACCGACAAGAGCTACATCACCAATTCCTACCACGTTCACGTTACCGAGCCTATTGATGCCTTTGAGAAGCTTGAGCTTGAAGCTAAGTTCCAAGCCCTCTCCCCGGGCGGAGCTATCTCCTATGTAGAGGTTCCCAATATGCAGAACAACATTGAGGCAGTACTTGAGGTTATGAAGTTCATTTACGATAACATTATGTATGCTGAGCTTAACACCAAGAGTGACTTCTGTCAGCAGTGCGGCTTCGACGGTGAAATAGAGGTTACCGAAAACGAGGACGGCAAACTTATCTGGAAGTGTCCCAACTGCGGCAATATAGACCAGACCAAGATGAATGTTGCCAGACGTACCTGCGGCTATATCGGTACTCAGTACTGGAATCAGGGCCGTACTCAAGAAATAAAAGAAAGAGTGCTTCATTTATAATATGTACTACGGAGAACTGAAAAAACGTGATATTGCCAACGGTCTGGGCGTGAGAGTTGCTCTCTTTGTTTCGGGCTGTACAAATCACTGTGAAGAATGTTTCAACCGTGCTACCTGGGATTTTAACTTCGGAAAGCTTTATACCGAAAGCGTTGAGAGTGAAATAATTGAGGCATTACGCCCCGACTATGTTCGGGGCTTTTCTCTTCTGGGCGGTGAGCCTATGGAGCCGAAAAATCAGCCTCAGTGCCTTGCGCTTTTAAGGCGCATAAAAAAGGAACTTCCCAATAAGGATGTTTGGTGTTATACCGGCTTTACTTATGAAGAACTGCTGACAAAGGGCGCTTATGCTAACACCGAGTGCGTTGAGGAGCTTTTATCCCTTATTGATGTATTGGTAGACGGTCGTTTTGAAAAGGATAAAAGAAATTTGATGCTCAAATTCCGCGGAAGCGAGAATCAGAGGCTTATCGATATGAACGCCACAAGAGAAAAGGGCGAAATAGTTCTTTTGGATATATAGGGAGGCTCGATTATGGAAATTAAAATAAAAAAGCTGAATGTTAATGCGATTCTTCCCAGCCGCGGAAGTGCGGCGGCGGCAGGCTATGACCTTTATGCCTGTCTTGATACTGACAGTGTTGAAATCGCGCCTCACACCACCGTTAAAATCGGCACAGGACTGAGTATTGCAGTGCCCGACGGTTATTTTGGCGCAATCTTTGCCCGAAGCGGACTTGCCACAAAGGAAGGCCTTCGCCCTGCTAACTGTGTGGGTGTGGCTGATTCCGATTACAGAGGGGAATATATCGTCGCTCTTCACAACGACGGCGAAGTTTCAAGAATCGTAAAGAACGGTGACAGAATTGCACAGCTTGTGATTATGCCTTATCTTTCGGTTGAATTTAAAGAAGTAGACGAGCTTGATGAAACCGAGCGCGGTGCAGGAGGCTTCGGCTCAACGGGTAAGCAGTAATGGAAACCTTTGTTGACAAAAATATGCAAGTGCCGGGCAAAATCGAGCGAGACGATGTTGTCTGGTACAACGGTGCAGAAGAACCCATAAGAATTTACGGCGCGGCGCAAGAATTTTGCCGTCTGCCTGAGAATTTTCCTATACTTCAAGGCTTTAAGCGGCAGTCAACGGGGGTGAGGGTGCGCTTTGTCACCGATTCGCCCTTTGTTGCCATTCGCGCAAAGCTCAACTGCACGTATTTTCCTACCATTATGGCTCCCTCTGCCATTTACGGCTTCGACCTATATAGAAGAAACGGTGACGGCAGTGAAGTATTTGTGGATGCTTTCCGTCCGCCCGAGGGTGAGGCAGACAAGGGTTACGAGTCCCTTGTGGATACAGAAGGCGAAAACTGTTACACGGTAAATCTTCCTGTTTTCAGCGCCGTTACCGAGCTTTTTATCGGGATTAAGAGAGGCAGCAGCATTAAAAGAGCCCCTGATTATAAATATCTCGGCAAGCCCATTGTTTTTTACGGCTCGTCCATTACCCACGGTGCCTCAGCAAGCCGACCGGGAAACACCTACCCGGCTATGATTGCTCAGAAACTTGGTGCTGACCATATAAATCTGGGCTTTTCGGGAAATGCTAAGGGTGAAAAAGAAATTGCCGAATATATTGCGAGACTGAAAATGAGCGCTTTTGTTCTTGATTACCATCATAATGCATACGATTTAAAGCAGCTCTATGACACACACTATAATTTTTACAAAACCGTAAGACTTAAAAATCCCTTTATACCCATTGTTATGGTCACCGCTCCCTCTCTAAAACCCGACGACGAGTGGATTGCAGGGGGCGTGAAAATCATTCAGGAGACCTACAGACGCGCTAAAGAAGAGGGCGACAAATACGTTTACTTTGTTGACGGTTGCCACCTTTTTGACGGCGAACTTAAAGAAAGCTGTACCGTTGACGGCTGTCATCCTAACGATTTAGGCTTTTCACGTATGGCAAAGGGTATAGGCAGAACTCTTGCGGCAGCATTGGAGAATGAGATTAAGCTATGAATATAACTGTATACGGCGCGGCAAGTGAAAAAATACACTCTGATTACAAAGAAGCGGCAGAAGCTTTAGGCAGAGAAATGGCGAAGAGAGGAAACACCCTTATTTTCGGTGGCGGAAAAAACGGACTTATGGGCGCAGTTGCCAGAGGTATGACGAAGGAAAACGGCGAAATAGTCGGTATTGCGCCGAAGTTCTTTAAGCCCGACGGCGTTTTGTACGAAAAATGCAGTGAGTTTATTTATACCGAGGATATGAGAAGCCGAAAGGCGCTTCTTGAAGAAAAAGGAGACGCTATTATTGTGCTTCCCGGAGGTATTGGCACCTATGACGAGTTTTTCGAGGTCTTCACTCTTAAAACCCTTGGCAGAATAAATAAGAAAATTGCAATCTTTAATATAAGAGGATATTTTGACCATCTTCACGGATTGCTTATACACGCAGCAGAAGAGGGCTTTATGGAAAACCGAGTGGTTGATAATCTTCTTTTCAGTGAATCAGCAGAAGAAATATTAGAGTTTTTAGAAAAATAAAAGCGGAGCATTGCTCCGCTTTTATTATCTGTGATATTTATAATAAACCGTAATATTGTCATGCTTTTCTATTACCGTGTTATACCCCGTAACGGTTATACCGTTGCCCGACATAAGGCGGAAGTATTCGCAGGCTTCTTCGCTTCCTCGGAACACGTCAATTTCACCGCACAGAATTCGTATTTCATCATCAATTAATACAATTCTTCCCGACTGACCAATGATTTCTTCTTGCGGAGAGCCGTCCTCTTTGTAAGAGCGACGGGTTACATATTTTACCTCTCTGCCGTCCATTTCAAGTAGCACAGGATTTTTCTTTTTTCTTTTAAATAAGGAAAACATTTTTATCACCGCCTTTTATTTTATCATAAAGCCTTAAATATTTCAATTGGCTATTGAAACGCAGGTTTTTTTGTGTTAGTATAAACATACCGTGGAGGTGTTTATATGAAAATTGAAACTAAAATTATTTCTTCTTTAGGAAAGGTCTTTCCCGATAAGGTGCAGGGCAGCGAAATTGAAAAGCTTTCGGTATTTGCCGACGAGCCTGCATCTTTTCAGATAGCCTATAGAATTGATGAAGAAAAACCAAACGAACTTTTATATGCACAAATCGAAACCGATGCTCAGTACTACGAAACCTATAAGGTTGCATATGTTCCGTTAATTAATGCAAAACCCTTATATATGGATGAATATTATGACAGGACCGAGCCCGGTCTTTATCCCGATATTCTTTATAAAAGAAACAACGATAGCGTTATAAATGACGAAGGTTTCCCGTGGGGCAGTGTTTTCTTTGAAAAGGGCGAAAAACACCTTATTAACGCCGCTTATTCCTGGCAGTCCTTATGGGTAACTCTTGGCGGAAAGAATAATCCTCTTACCCCCGGTGAACATACC
Organism: Acutalibacteraceae bacterium; assembly: GCA_045614505.1. Lineage (GTDB taxonomy): Bacteria > Bacillota > Clostridia > Oscillospirales > Acutalibacteraceae > SIG607. Next base: position 6,380 of record JAZLDA010000067.1, read on the forward strand.
TTTACCATTAAATTTTATAATGCATCCAATCAGGCCGAAAGAGCAAGCTGCACCTTTACGGTTGAGGTAATTGATGCAAAACTTGGCGAACAAAGACTCCTTTACACTAACTGGTTCCACTGCGACTGCCTTGCAGATATGTATAACGTTGAAATGTTCTCTGACAGACATTTCGAAATTATCGAATCCTTTGCAAAGGCTGCCGCCGATACGGGAATGAATATGATTTTGCTCCCTGCCTTTACTCCCCCTCTTGATACAGCGGCGGGCTGTGAAAGAAAAACCGCACAGCTTGTAAAGGTAACAAAGACACCAGACGGTTATGAATTCGATTTCACTCTTTTAGAGCGTTTCATAAAGGTTTGTCAGCGTGCAGGACAGACCCATTTTGAGCATAGCCATCTTTATTCTCAGTGGGGCGCAAAGGCTGCTCCAAAAATTATGGGATATGAGAACGGTGAATACAAACAGCTTTTCGGCTGGGATACCGATTCCGCAAGCGAGGAATACAGCTTATTTATAAAGAGCTATTTAAGAGCCTTGAAGCCGGTACTCAGTAAAACGGGTGTTAATAAAAATATCCTTTTCCATATTTCCGACGAGCCCAGTGACAAGCATCTCGAAAACTATAAGAGATGCCTTGACACCGTTCTCCCTGAAATTGAAGGCTATGTAAACGGCGATGCTATTTCCCACTTTGACGTATATAAAGAAGCAAAAATCCACACCCCCATTATTTCGGTAAACAGCGAGGATATGCCTAAGTTTATCGAAAACGCTGACAACCGTTGGCTTTACTATACCGGTGAAAGCCTTATAGATGGCTTTACTAACCGTCTTATTTCTACCACCGCTTCAAGGTGCAGAGTTGTTGGTGTGCAGATGTTCTATTTCGGTATGACGGGCTTTTTGCATTGGGGCTTTAACTACTATTATGACAAATTGAGCCACGGTCTCGTTGACGTAAAGGTAAATCCCTGCAACTACGGCAACTACCCCGGAACTTCCTTTATGGCGTATCCGAATAATGACGGCACCGCTCTTCATAGTAGTAGAATGAAGGTGTTCTATGAGGGTATACTGGACTATGAGGCACTGTGCAAATACAGCGAGCTTGCAGGCAGAGACAAGGCAATAGCCTTTATCGAAAAATTCTTTGGAGAAATGAAGTTTACCTATTGTCCCAAGGATGACCTTACACTTATTAATTTCCGTAAAGAGTTAAACGAGGAAATTAAAAAATATATCTGAAAGGAAAAAAGTAATGAACATCTGGCATGATATGAGCCCGAAGCGTATAAATAAAGACGACTTTATGGCGGTTATCGAAATTGAAAAGGGTAGCAAATGCAAGTATGAAATGGATAAAGAAACAGGTCTTTTAAAACTGGACCGAATTCTTTACACTTCTGCCCACTATCCTGCAAACTACGGTTTTATTCCCCGTACCTATGCAGACGACCTTGACCCGTTGGATGTTCTGCTCCTTTGCAGCGAAAAAATTCGTCCCATGACAATGGTGCGCTGTTATCCCATAGGAGTTATGACTATGCTGGATTCTGGCAGAAATGATGAAAAGATAATTGCCGTTCCTTTTGATGACCCCACATACAACAGCTACACCGACATAAGTCAGATTCCTCAGCACAAGTTCGAGGAAATACGCCACTTCTTTAAGGTGTATAAAGAGCTTGAGGGCAAGGAAACGGTGGTTAATGAAATAAGCGGCGCAGAGGAAGCTCGCCGTGTTATACAGAAAGCCATAGATACTTATATTGAAACCTATTGTAAATAAGAAAAATTCCCACAGCTACCGGCTGTGGGAATTTTTTGTATCAAGTTATTATTTATTTGCTTCTTCTATAATCTTCTGCGCTATATGAGAGGGAACCTCTTCGTAGCGTTCAAAGCTGAGGGTGAAGGTGGCGATACCGCCGGTAATGGAGCGCATTGCGGTGGCAAAATCGCTCATTTCGGCAATGGGCACCTCGCCCACAACCTCCTGCTGTTTATTCTCCAGAGGATTCATTCCTATGATTCTGCCGCGACGCTTGTTGATGTCACCGATAACGTCACCCAGATTGTCTTCTGGAAGAATTACTTTAAGTGTGCCGAAGGGCTCAAGGAGAATGGGCGCACACTGGGGAATTCCCTCCTTAAAGGCAAGGGAAGCGGCTGTCTTAAAGGACATTTCAGAGGAGTCAACGGGATGGTAGGAGCCGTCGTAGAGGTTTGCCTTAATACCTACCATTGGGTAGCCTGCAAGAACACCCTTATTAACGCTGTCTCTCAGACCCTTTTCAACGGCAGGGAAGAAGTTCTTGGGAACTGCACCGCCCACAACCGACTCTTCGAATACCAGGTCATCGTCCTCGGCGGGTGAGAATTCAATCCATACGTCACCAAACTGACCGTGACCGCCCGACTGCTTCTTATATTTGCCTTGTACCTTTGCCGACTTTCTGATAGTCTCGCGATAGGCAACCTTAGGTTTCTCTAAAACTACGTCAGCGCCGAACTTGGCTTTAAGTCTCGATGCAATTACATCAATATGTACTTCTCCCATAGCAGAGAGAACATATTCACCGGTGGAGGTGTTGAACACATAGGAAATTGTCGGGTCTTCCTCGCACAGTCTTGCCATACCCGAAGATATCTTTTCTTCTTCGCCCTTGTTCTTGGGGTAAACGGCGGAAGAAATGCAGGGAGCGGGGAATTCGGCAGCCTTTACAGCACTGCCGCCGGCAGCCGACAGGGTGTCGCCGGTTTTAACGTCGCCCAGCTTTGAAGCACAGCCGATATCACCTGCAAGCAGAGGGGAGCAGTCTTCCTGCTTGCCTGCTTTGGGAATCATAACCTTGGAAATACGTTCTTCCTTGCCGGTGCGCAAATTGGTAAGACGCGTATCGTTTGCAACCGAGCCCGAAATAACCTTGAAGTAGGAAAGTCTTCCCACAAAGGGGTCGGCAACGGTTTTGAAAACAAAGAGCTTTGTTTTTGCATTTTCGTCTATGGCAATTTCTTCGCCCTCTTCGCTCATTGCAGGGGTTATATTTGCTCCGGGGAGAATCTTATACAGAATGTCTGCAAAAAGTCCCACGGCGTCACCGCTTGCCTGCACACCGCAGAACACAGGACAAATATCTCCGCTCTTCATACCGTTTTTAAGAGCCGAAATAACCTCTTCTTCGCTGAATGCTTCACCCTCAAAGTATTTCTCCATAAGAGCTTCATCGGTACTGGCAACTGCCTCAAGAAGCAGATCGCGCATTTTAATGAGCTCGTCACTGGGGGTGTAGTTAATTTCGGTTAATTTTATACCGTCGGCGCGGTAAGCTGTATTGGTAATAAGGTTAACATAAGCCGTAACGGCATCGTTTTCAATAAGCGGGGCAATAACCGGACAGACAGAAGCACCGTAATTGGCGGTAAGAGCGGAAATGACGCGGTAGAAGTGAGCGTGGGTGGAATTTAATTTTCCGATAAAGAATGCAATTCCCTTGCCCATTTCCTTTGCCATATCGTATGACTTTCTCGCACCTGCAGTGAGACCGGATTTACCTGAAATAACTATAACAGCGTTTTCTGCGGCAGAGAGACCTTCGTATGCACCTGCAACGAAGTCGAACTGTCCCGGGGCGTCCATAAGGTTTACCTTAAAGTCTCCTGCAATTATGGGATAAACTGAGAGACCCACTGAGGAGCCGCGCTTTTTCTCTTCGCTGTCAAAATCCATAACGGTGGAGCCGTCTCCCGGATTGCCTATACGCTCTGTCAGCCCTGCGTTATAAAGCAGTGCATCAGCCAGGGTGGTTTTTCCTGAGCCGCCGTGGCCGAGGAGCACGACGTTTTTAATGGCTTCCGGTGCGAATTGTTTCATAATGAACACTCCCTTTTTTTTGAAAAAAGCCGTCAATGCGGCTAAAATTTACTATACACTCAGTATAGCACAGTTTATTGTGATAATCAACATATTTTTTAAAAATGTTCGATAATTTTTGTGTAATCGGTACACAAGCGCTTTAAAGGGCTAAATCTACACCACAACATATTGTGGTGTGTAACAAGATTGTAACCAAAATGTAATCGAATTGAAGTGGAATCCCTATATATAGTGTGTATAATATATAATATAGGGAATATGTAGTGAAGGGAGAAAAGATTATGAAAAAGATAATTGCTGTGTTTTTATCGGTTCATCTGGTGCTTTTTGCTTCCCTTTACTATGTTCAAAAGTTTGCTGCTTCAAATGAGGTTTCGGATAATGTGACGGTGAGCTATTCTCCCGATAAGGCGCTGGTGCTGGCAGGAAGATTCGAAAATATGCTTAATCACTTGAGCGGAATGTCCACTCACCGCGTTGAGAATTATACCCTCAATCTTGACGGCACATACACTGTTTTCACAAAGGTGGATACCGAAAAAGGTTCGCAGCAGGCAGTTTCCCTGTTTGCTCCCGATGAACAAAGTAACTTCGGCTACGAGCTGCTGTACTGTGACGTAATTGAAGAGGGCAGTTGTTCTTACATTTAATAATATATATGCGCAAAAAAACCGAGTCTTGCGACTCGGTTTAATTTTTTGTAAATTATTTCACAAGTGTACTGCGAAGCTTTTTATTAGTTTTAAGTCTCGCGCAGAAGCTGTCGATATTTTTAGAGAAGGTTGCACATTCCTCCTTGTTGCTTTCCATTGCGGCAGCCTTTAATTCGTCGTTATCATAAACGGCGGCGGAAATTACTGCAACTACAAAGGGAACGGTTTCACTGTCTCCATGAATGAAGATTTCACGCATTGCATCGTAAAACTTTTTAATCTGCTTTTTGTTTCCCGAGGAAAGAAGTGATTTTACCGAGGGAATGAGATTTTCCTTGTAGAACAGAGTGGTTAAGAATCTGCCGTTCTCTGAGCAATGAACCTTGTAGGTTTCCTTGTGCTGGGGGAAAAAGGCGAGAAGCTTCTGGGTGAGTCCCGAAAGGCTGACGGTTTCTCCGCCCTCGTCTGTGGGAAGCTCAATAGCATTGGCACTGCGCTTTTTTGCAATGCCCAATTTCTTGCGCAAAGTGTCGGTAAAGTCAATAGCGACACTTTCAACATCCTTTTCGTTCTGTGTTTCATCAAAGAGATAGGAGGAAACGGTCTTGAATTCCTCGCCGTCAGCAAACTTTAAGTCGTAGCACTTGGTTTTTTCGTTATAGCTGATACAAAAGGTGCTGTCCTTTCCTGTGAAGCTGCCGTCCTCATTAGCGGTTATGCCCTGCTCAGCAAAGAAGGGCTCCAGATACTTAATAAGTGAATCGTAATACATAGTAAATACCACCATACATTATAATATATTTGTAGTATACCACGCTCAGTCTAATTTGTCACGCTTTTTTTGTTAAGGTCAGAGAAAGTCAAAAAAGTTTTCAAAAAATTCATAAAAAGCTATTGACAAAAAGGAAAAATAAGGGTATATTATAACTACGTTAGCACTCGAGGTGTTAGAGTGCTAATTCGAAAGAGAGGAAGTGAGGGGCAAATGGAACTGACACCGCGTAAACGCGCTATTCTGGCGGCTGTTGTTAAATACCATATTGACACAGGCGAGCCTGTAGGTTCCAAATGGCTGACCGGAGTTCTGGAAAACGCACCCTCATCGGCGACTCTGCGAAACGAAATGAACGACCTTTGCGCGCTGGGTTATCTATTCCAGCCTCATACCTCGGCAGGCAGAGTGCCTACCAGTAAGGGCTATGAGTTTTACGTAAACAGACTGATGAATGAGGACAGCTTGCCCGATTCCCTCAGGCAGGTGATAGATTCTCATCTTGACAAGGCCTGCGCCGACCCTCAGTCTCTCCCGAGTGTTGCGGCAAAGCTTCTCTGCAGTATCACGGGACTTCCCGCCTTCTGCGCCAAAATTGCCGATGACAGTCTCATAGTAAAAAGGGTTGAGGTCATACCTATGGGAGAGCGGCTTGTAATGATGGTTGTATTCACTTCAGACTGCCGTGCGTCAAGTAAGCTTTGCAGAAGCAAAGGAAATTTGACGGCGGAGAAGCTGTCCGTACTTGAAGCACTTGTTAAAGGCAGTGTTGAGGGCAAAGCTCTATCGGCACTTTCTGCAGGCGAAATGCAGAATATGTTAAGTCGGTCGGGCTTAAATACTTTAGAATTTTTGCCGCTTATAGCCGCCCTTTTTGATATGATAAAGGATATGGGAAAATCAAATATTGAGCTTAGCGGCGAATCATATCTCTACTCTCTTTTTGCAGGTGGTAATTCCCAAAGTGAACTAATTTCGTTTATTGAAAGAAAAGAGGGTATCCTATCTCTTATAAGCAAGCCTGCCGAAAAGGCGGCTGTTATATTCGGAAGTGAAACGGGCTACAGCGAGCTTTATCGCTCAACGCTGGTGGTGGCGCCCTACGGACCCGGAGATTCCCTTGTGGGCAGACTTGGTGTAATAGGGCCTACCAGAATGTCCTACGGAAGAATACTTTCAAGCATTGCTTACATTACGGCAAAGGTAAGCAGGCTTATGACTGAAAATCTTGAATTAGCTTGAGGCTTAGGAGGTATAAATATGGAAGAAAAAGAAAAGAAGCCTGAGCAGGAAACGGTTGAAGCCGAGCCTGTAAAGGAAGAAAAGAAAGCTAAAAAACAAAAAAAGAACGATGAGTGCGAAAAGTTAGCTAAAGAGCTTGCCGCCTCCAAGGACCTTTTGGCAAGAACTGCAGCCGAGTTCGATAACTTTAAGAAAAGAACAGAGCGCGAAAGACTCGGCGTTGCGGAATACGCAAAGGCAAATCTCTTTAAGGAATTCCTTCCTATTCTCGACAATGCAGTCAGAGCCGTAGCTGCAGAAAGCAACGGTGAGGATTACTGCAAGGGCCTTGAAATGATTATAAAGCAGTTTTTGGCTGTTCCCGAAAAAATGGGCGTGACGCTTCTTGCAAATGAGGGAGAGGAATTTGACCCCAACTGCCATGAAGCGGTAATGCACATTGAGGACGAAAGTTTAGGCGAGAACGTTATCGCCGAGGTTTTGCAGCAGGGATATAAAATCGGTGACACCGTTATCCGTGCCGCAATGGTTAAAGTAGCTAATTAATTACATTTATATAAAGGAGAAAAATTATTATGGGTAAAATTATTGGTATTGACCTTGGAACAACTAACTCTTGTGTAGCAGTTATGGAGGGCGGCGAAGCCGTTGTTATTCCTAACGCCGAGGGCGGAAGAACTACTCCTTCAGTTGTTGCATTTTCAAAGACAGGCGAAAGAATGGTAGGTCAGGTTGCAAAGCGTCAGGCTATCACCAACCCCGACAGAACTATCAGCTCCATTAAGCGTGATATGGGTACAGCTAACACCGTTGCTATTGACGGCAAAAACTATACTCCTCAGGAGATTTCTGCTATTATTCTTCAGAAGCTAAAGGCTGACGCAGAAAGCTATCTGGGCACAACCGTAACCGAGGCTGTTATCACCGTTCCCGCATACTTCACCGACGCTCAGCGTCAGGCAACTAAGGATGCAGGTAAAATTGCAGGTCTTGAGGTAAAGAGAATTATTAACGAGCCCACTGCTGCCGCTCTTGCTTATTCCATTGATAAGGAAGACGACCAGAAGGTTATGGTTTATGACCTTGGCGGCGGTACTTTCGACGTTTCTATTATTGAAATGGGTGACGGCGTACAAGAGGTACTTGCTACTGCAGGTAACAACAGACTGGGCGGAGACGACTTTGACAAGCGCGTTATGGATTATATCGTTGCTACCTTCAAGGCTGAGCAGGGTATTGACTTAAGCACAGACAAAATGGCTATGCAGCGTATTAAGGAAGCCGCAGAAAAGGCTAAAATCGACCTTTCCGGTATGACCACCGCAGACATTAATCTGCCCTTTATCACCGCAGATGCAACAGGACCCAAGCACTTTGAGACCACCATTACCAGAGCTAAGTTCAACGAGCTTACTGCTGACCTGGTTGAAGCTACAATGGGACCTGTTCGTCAGGCTCTTGCCGATTCCGGACTTAATAAAAATGAAATCAACAAGGTGCTTATGGTAGGCGGTTCTTCCAGAATTCCCGCTGTTCAGGAGGCAGTTAAAAACTTTATCGGCACTGAGCCATTTAAGGGAATCAATCCCGACGAATGTGTTGCTCTGGGTGCAGCTCTTCAGGGCGGTGTACTTGGCGGCGACGTGAAGGGACTTCTTCTCCTTGACGTTACTCCCCTTTCTTTGGGTATTGAGACTATGGGTGGCGTTTGCACAAAGGTTATTGAGAGAAACACCACCATTCCTACCAAGAAGAGTCAGATATTCTCCACCGCTGCAGACGGTCAGACCTCTGTTGAGGTAAACGTTCTTCAGGGTGAAAGAGAGTTCGCAAGAGACAATAAACAGCTGGGTGTATTCCACCTTGATGGCATTGCTCCCGCTCCCCGCGGAATCCCCCAGATTGAAGTAACCTTCGATATTGACGCTAACGGTATCGTAAATGTTTCTGCTAAGGACCTTGGCACAGGTAAGGAACAGTCCATTACCATTACCTCTAATACCAATATGTCAAAGGAAGACATTGAAAAGGCTGTTCAGGAGGCTGCTCAGTACGAAAGCGAAGACAAGAAGCGCAGAGAAGAGGTTGACATTCGTAACAATGCCGACCAGATGATTTATCAGACCGAGAAGACCGTTTCCGAATTCGGCGATAAGCTTAGTGATGAAGAAAAGGGCAAAATCGAGACCGCAAAGGAAGCTCTCAAAGAAGCTCTCAAGGGTACTGATATTGAAGCTATAAAGGCTGCAAGCGAAGGCCTTCAGAAGGAAATTTACGCAGTAAGCGAAAAGGTTTATAAGGCAGCCGCAGAAGCTCAGCAGGCAGCAGGCGGCGCAGATGCACAGCCCGGCGCTGATAACAATGTATACGATGCTGATTTTTCGGACGTTGATGACGCAAATAAATAATTAGGATTTGTAGGGGACGATGTCCACATCGTCCCGTTTCCTAATATTCGAGGAGAATATTCAGTGGCAGATAAACGAGATTATTACGAGGTGCTTGGTGTTGACAAGGGCGTCAATGACGATGACCTTAAAAAGGCTTATCGAAAGGCGGCTAAAAAATATCATCCCGACCTTCACCCCGGGGATGCTGAGGCGGAAAAGAATTTTAAAGAGGTAAACGAAGCCTATGAAATTCTTTCTGACAAGGAAAAGCGCGCCCGCTACGACCAGTTCGGCCATGCAGGTGTTGACCCTAATTTCGGTGCAGGTCAGGGCGGAAACCCCTTTGGCGGCGGCTTCGGCGGCTTCGGCGATTTTGGAGATTTAGGCGATATTTTAGGCTCTATGTTCGGCGGCTTCGGCGGCAGCAGAAGAAGAGACCCAAATGCCCCCAGACGCGGAGCAGATACCGCCACCAATATTGTCATTTCCTTTGAGGAAGCGGCAAAGGGCTGTAAAAAGAACATAAAGGTTACCAGAAGTGAGTCCTGCAGTGAATGCGGTGGAAGCGGCGCCGAAAAGGGTACGCAGGTAAAGACCTGTCCTAACTGTAAGGGCAGCGGTCAGGTGGTTATGGGTCAGCGTACACCCTTTGGTACTATCCAGACCCAGCAGGTTTGTGAGAACTGTCGCGGTGCAGGTAAAATAATTGATAAGCCTTGCAGAAAATGTGCAGGCAAGGGCAGAGTGAGAAACACAGTAGAAAAGGTTATTGACATTCCTGCCGGAATTGATGACGGTCAGGGAATAACACTTCGCGGCGGCGGAGACGCAGGAATTAACGGCGGCCCTGCAGGAGACCTCAACATCACTGTTTCGGTTCGTCCCCATCCCATTTTTGAGCGCGAGGGCTTTGATATCTTCTGCGAAGTACCCATTACCTATGCGCAGGCGGCTTTCGGCGGAGAAATCACCGTTCCCACCCTTGACGGGAAAGCAAAATTCAATATTCACGAGGGCACTCAGCCCGGAGATGAATTTAAACTCAGAGGCAAAGGTATAAAGCGTCTTAACTATTCGGGCTATGGCGACGAATACGTTAAGATAGTTGTAGAGGTACCCAAGGATTTAAGCAAGGAACAGCGTGAGAAACTTCAGGACTTTGAAAAATCCCTTACCGATAAAAACTATAAAAAACGCAAATCTTTCTTCGATAAGGTAAAAGACCTTTTCGGAGAAGACAAATAAACACAAAAATACCCGAGATATTCTCTCGGGTATTTTTTGGCTTTAATTAAAACAGTGAGCAAATCTTTTCGGCATAGTCGGCAGGGTTGTCAATGGACATTCCCGCAATTAAAAGCGCGCTTGCATATAGCACCTCTGCCATTGTTTTTGCTTTTTCTTTATCTGCTTCATAAGCTTCTTTAAGAGAAGCAAAGGCAGGGTGAGATGGGTTTAATTCGAGAACTCGTTCTGCTTTTACCTTTTCTTTGTCCTCTCCGGGCAGTGTCGCAAAGTATTTTTCCATTTCCAGTGTTACGCCTCCCTTACTTGATAAGCAAACAGGGTGAGATTTAAGCTTTTTAGAAATAATAACATCGGAAATCGAAAGCGCTTCCTTAATAAAGGTGAGCATTTCCTTGTTTTCCTCGGCGGTTTCGTCTGCCTTCTTTTCATCATTCTCATCAAGCAGGTCAGCGCCCTCTGAGTTAATTGAGCAGTAGTCCTTGCCGTTTTCCTCTCTTAGTACGTTCATAAGGAATTCGTCCACATCGTCGGTAAGACAGAGCATATCATAACCTTTAGCCCGTACAAGCTCTGCCTGAGGAAGAGAGTTTATCTTCTGTACCGTTTCTCCGCAGGCGTAGTAAATATGCTTCTGGTCCTCAGGCATATTTTTGATATAATCCTCAATGGTTATAAGTCTGCCCTCATTGCTTGACCAGAACAGTAATAAATCCTTAAGAGCGTCCTTATAAATTCCGTACTGTGCAACGGCGCCGTATTTAAGCTGAATTCCAAAGGCTTTCCAGAATTTTTCGTATTTCTCACGGTCATTATTTAAAGCCTTTTTAAGCTCAGCGTGTATCTTCTTGTCAATATTTTTTGCAATGGTTTTAAGTCCGGCATACTGCTGCAGCATTTCACGGGAAATGTTCAGAGACAAGTCGTCGCTGTCTACAACGCCCTTTACAAAACGGAAGTGCTCCGGAACGAGGTCTGAGCATTTTTCCATTATCATAACACCGCTTGAATAGAGCTTTAAGCCCTTTTCGTATTCCTTGGTGTAGTAGTCGTAAGGAGTTTTGGCAGGTACATAAAGAAGCGCTTTATAAGAAACAACACCCTCGGCGGCAACGCTTATTGTGAAAAGCGGGTCTTCAAAATCGAAGAAGCTGTCCCTATAAAATCGGTTAAGCTCTTCTTCGCTCTGTTCTGCCTTACTCTTTTTCCAGACAGGCACCATACTGTTAAGGGTTTCTTCCTCTGTATAGGTGACAGTGGTTTTTTCTTCTCCCTCTTCTTTCACTTTTTCCATATCCATTACAATGGGATAGCGAATATAGTCGGAATAGGTTTTAATAAGACTTTTGAGCTTGTAAGTTTCAAGGTATTCGGAGTATTTGTTGTCCTCGGTATCCTCTTTTAGGTGCATAACTATTTCGGTGCCCACGTTTGTTTTGTCACATTCCTTTATTGTGTAACCGTCGGCGCCGTTGCTGGTCCAGCTGTAGGCTGTATCCTCTTTATAGGAAAGGGAATTAACGGTCAGGGTATCAGAGACCATAAAAGCAGAATAAAAGCCTACGCCGAACTGGCCGATAATGTTAACGGCATCCTTTTCCTCCTGCTCAGTCATTCCTTCTTTAAACTGCAGAGAGCCGCTTTTACAAATGGTACCCAGATTGTTTTCGAGTTCTTCCTTTGTCATACCGATACCGTTATCTGTTACGGTAAGGGTGCGGTTTTCCTTGTCGGCGGTGATTTTGATTTTCAGGTCACCCATTTTTGCTCGCGCGGTCTCATCTGTAAGAGACAGGTAGTGAAGCTTGTCCGAAGCGTCGCTTGCGTTGGAAATGATTTCCCTTAAAAATATTTCCTTGTTGGTGTAAATTGAATTAATCATAAGGTCAAGAAGCCTTTTGGATTCTGCCTTAAACTGCTTTTTTGCCATAAACAAAACCTTCTTTTTTTAGTATTAAATCCATTTTAGCATATTTTAGAAAAAAGAAAAGACAAAAGAGTGGATTTTTTATTGACAAAATGTAAACTAAATGCTATTATAAAGAAAAAGTGTTCCAAATGGTACAGAAAATGAGGTGCGATATGGAAAGGCGCAGAGAAATTCTCGCATCCACCTATTTGTTCCGCGAAGTCGAGCAAGCCGCCTTAACTATGGAGCTGAGTGAGCCGGTCTCCTTTTTAAAGGGGGAGACCATTTACAGCGAAAAACAGTTTCAGCGAAGTATAGGCGTGGTGCTTTCGGGACTTGCAAAGGCCGTTCCCTTAGGCGGTGAAGGCGTGCTGTCATATTTTAAAGAGGGAAGTGTCTTCGGCGCGGCGGCGGTTTTCGGCGGGAATAAAGAATATATCAGCCGAATTGAAGCGGTAAAGCCCTGCAAAGTTCAGTTTATAGAGGAAGAAAAATTGTCGCATATTTTCAGGGAATACCCGAAGATTGCGGTAAATTATATTTCCTTTCTTTCTTCCCGTATCCGCTTCTTAAACGAAAAGCTTTCCATAATGATGCGGGACGGCGCTGAGGGTAGGCTCTATGCCTTTCTTCTTAAAAACGGTGGCTATGACGGAAAGATGACAGGACTTGCCGATACCCTTTGTATTGGAAGAACCACACTCTACAGAACTCTGGAAAATTTGGAACAAAAACAACTGATTGTCCGCGAGGACGGAAAGATAAAGGTGATTTTATGAAAAAAATATTATGTCTTTTGTTGGCGCTTGTCACGGTATTAACAGTGACAGGCTGTGCAGTAAAAATTGATGAGCCCGAAACAGGGGAAGTCAATGTTTATGTTCTCTCGGGTCCCACAGGAATAGGCGCAGTGAATCTCAGAGCAAAGAGCGAAGAGTCAAAGAGCCTTAACAAATACAACTTCAGTATGGTTGCCGCAAATGATGAAATCATTGCCGCCGTATCTAACGGCAGTGCGGATATTGCCGCGGTTGCAACAAATCTAGCCGCTACCCTTTATAATAGAACAAACGGCGGTGTTACCGTGCTTGCGGTAAACACCACCAGTGTGCTGTCCATTCTCACAAACGGCACAGAAATAAACTCCGTTTCAGAGCTTCGCGGCAAGACTATTTACACCCCCGGTCAGGGAGCAAACCCTGAATATATTCTCCGCTATATTTTAAAGGGCAACGGCATTGACCCCGACAAGGATGTTGATATTCAGTTTGTTGCTGACGGCAGTGAGCTTCCCACCGTTTGGGCAAAGGAAGAAAACAAGGACGCCGTTATTATGGCTCCTCAGCCGGTTGCTACCAACATTCTTATGAAGTATACCGAGGCTAAAAAGGCTTTGGATATGGGAGAAGAATGGAGCAAAATCTCGGGTGACAGCAGTCTCTTTATGGGTTGCGTTATTGTGAGAAACGAATTTTTAAAAGCTAACCCCGGCGTGGTAAAAACCTTCCTTAAAGAATATGAGGAGTCGGTAAACTCCGCTGTTGCCGATGCGGCTGCTACCGGCACTCTTTGTGAAAAGTACGGAATTATACCCAAGGCTGCCATCGCCACAAAGGCAATTCCCGCCTGCGGACTTGAGTTTATTGCAGGCGAAGATATGAAGAAAGGACTTTCGGGATACCTGAAGGTTATGTTTGACGCTAACCCTAAGTCTGTGGGTGGAGCTCTTCCCGAAGACAGCTTCTACTATGCAGGTTAAAAGGATACTGCGAAGAATATTAATAGCACTGTTTTGGATACTGCTGTGGCAGGGGGCAATTTCTCTTGCAAACTTAAATTTGCTAATAGCAGTACCCACTCCTGTTTCTACAGCTTCCGCATTTTTGCGGCTCTGCAAAGAGAGTGAGTTTTGGCTGTCAGCCGTAAGCTCCCTTTATAGAGTCCTTGCAGGATACCTTTTGGCAGTAATAGTAGGAACGGTGTTTGCTTTTCTTTCGGATAAATTTACTTTTTTAGGTGAATTTTTCTCTCCCGTTCTTCGCCTTATGAGGGCAGTTCCGGTAGCGGCATTTATAATTCTTGTGTTTTTATGGGTGCCCGACCAAAATATCCCCGGACTTATAGCCTTTTTAACGGTGCTTCCCTTAATCTGGTCAAATTGTCATCAGGCGCTGTCTACAGTTGATAAAAGCCTTACTGAGATGGCAAGGGTAATGGGAATGAAAAAAAGCGGAGCTTTCCGATATATCGTATTCCCCTCCATTAAGCCTGCCTACACCGCCAGCCTTGTAACAGGGTTGGGCTTTGCCTGGAAATCGGGAGTTGCGGCAGAGGTAATCAGCCGTACTGAAATTTCTCTTGGAAATCTCCTTTGGGTAGGCAAAAATTCCATTGACTATGACGAGGTATTTGCCGTTACGGCGGTTATAGTTATATTCAGTATAGTTCTTGAACAGCTGTTAGGCTTGCTTCTCAGAAAAGAGGTGGCGAAATGATAGAATTTAAAAATGTCACCTTCGCCTATAAAGGAAGCAGGGAAAAAGTTTTAAAAGATTTTTCACTTCATATAAGCCAAGGCGAGAGGGTATGGATTAGCGGCCCCTCAGGTAAAGGAAAAACCACCATACTCAGGCTTATAATGGGACTGGAAAAGCCTAAGAAAGGAACCGTCAGCATAAAAGATTCGGCAAAAATCTCTGCCGTTTTTCAGGAAGACAGACTTATCCCCTTTGTTTCGGTGAAGAAAAATATTTCCCTTTTCTCAAATGAGCAAACGGCTGAAATACTTCTCACTAAATTAGGGCTGGACGGCTGCGCTGATATGACGGTAGATGAGCTTTCGGGCGGAATGAAACGCAGGGTCGCCATTGCCCGCGCTCTGGCAAGGGACTTTGATATACTTATCTTAGATGAACCCATGAACGGACTTGACCCCGACACAGCCGAGAAAACTGCTCAGGTGATTGAAGATATGTGTAAATATAAAACCCTTATACTCGTCTCCCACCAAAGGCAACAGGCAGAGCGTCTGTGTGACAGAAGAATAGATATATAATATAAAAACCAACGGAATTTCCGTTGGTTTTTACTTTTGCAAATAATATATCATTACCCGCGCCATATATTCTTTTGTTATGCCGAAAAATTCAGCAAGGCTCTCTACATCCTCACAACCGTTTTTAATTGCTTCTTTTAGGGCGGCTTTTGGAACCAGTCGTTCTATAGCCCACTTTTCAGCCCTTGCCTCCTGCTTTTTGCGGGAGGTTTTGTCTGTGCCCATTTCGTAAAGACCGCCGGTGGCAATATGCCCCATTTCATGAGCTAAAACCACCTTTTCT